>CAYOZB010000024.1:0-28655 GCA_964408365.1 uncultured Halobacteriales archaeon
GATCGTCGCCTTGGCGTTGTCGCGCGGGATGGTCGGTCGCGACAAGACCGGGTTGATGCCGATCCGCGGCCACAGCGGGGTGCAGGGCGGGGCTGAGATGGGTTGCGTGCCGAACGCGTTGCCCGGCTCGGCGTTGGACGCGCCGAATGTGGCCCGGGTGAGCAAGGCGTGGGGATTCCAGGGGCCTCAATGGATCGGCCTCGATGTCGTGTCGATGATCGACGAGAGCTTCGAAGGCAGGATCGACGTGTTGTGGTCGGTCGGTGGCAACTATCTTGAGACCCTGCCGGAGCCGGAGTATGTTCGTTCCGCGGTCGCCAAAGTGCCTTTCCGGGTCCACCAAGACATTGTGTTGACGCACCAGATGTTCGTCGACCCGGCCGAAGAGGTCCTCCTCCTTCCGGCGACGACCCGGTACGAGCAACCTGGCGGGGGCACGGAGACGTCGACCGAGCGTCGCGTGTACTTCAGTCCCGAGATCAAGGGGCCTCGCATCGCCGAGGCCCGGCCCGAGTGGGAAGTGTTCCGGGATCTCGCCAAACGGGTGGATCCGAAGCGCGCCCACCTGATGGATCTCCCTGACGCCGCGGCGATCCGTGAAGAGATCAGCCGGCTCAATCCGGTGTACGCGCCGATCCGCGAACTCTCGCAGCAAGGTGACAGTTTCCAGTGGGGTGGACCTCACCTGTGTGCCGGAAACCGGTTCGGCACTGCGAATGGCCGCGCGCAGATCATCCCGGTGAAGATTCCGCGCACCGTCGTGCCGGAGGGTCAGTTCTTCCTCAGTACGCGTCGCGGTAAACAGTTCAACAGCATGATCCAGCGGGAACGCGATCCCCTCAACGGTGCCCTGCGTGAAGACGTTCTGATCAACAAGGAAGACGCGACCGCGCTCGGGGTCAAGGAAGGCGACTGGGTTCTCTTAACGAGCGACGTAGGGTCGATGCGTGCGCGGGTCCGGTTCGCTCCGATCCGTCCATGGAACGTGCAGGTCCACTGGCCGGAGGGGAACGTGCTCCTTCGGCGCGGCCGCGTGGATCCGGCGTGTGGCATCCCCGACTACAATTGCATCGTCGCCATCACCAAGGCCGACGTGCAGACAAAGCCTCTCGAGGTCGCTGCTTCATGAAGCGGGCAAGCGTCGATGACCCGGTTCAGCGCCCGACGCAGCGGGAGCCCATCAAACGGCCCGCCAAGGGCGGCTGGGAAGCGGCCGATGACATCGTTGCGCGCGAGGAGCCCTTGGAGATCCTCGTCCGCGTCGGCGCGACGGAGCGACGGCTCGGGCTCTTGCTTCGGACGCCGGGGCATGATGCGGACCTCGCCCTCGGCCTCCTGTTTGCGGAGGGGATCATCAACGACCCCGGGGACGTGTACGGCGTCAAGTTCGAACCCGCATTGGGGGAGAACCAGGAATTCAACAGCGTCCGCGTGGAGCTTCAACCCTCGGCGAAGATCGATTGGGAACGCGTTGCTCGCCCTCTCGTCATGACTGCGGCGTGCGGCGTCTGCGGCCGCGCTATGCTTTCTGGCCTTCACGGGCATGCGAAGCCCAGCACGCGCGGCTTCGGCATGACGCGGAACGTGTTGCTCGAGTTGCCGGGAGCGCTTCGCCGGGAACAAGACGTGTTCGACCGCACCGGCGGCCTTCACGCATCGGCGCTGTTCGATGCAAACGGAAACTTGGAGATCCTGCGCGAGGACGTGGGTCGGCACAATGCGGTGGACAAGGTCGTCGGTGAGATGTTCCGAAACCGCCGGCTCCCTTTGAACGACCGGTTGTTGCTTGTTTCGGGCCGCGCCGGGTACGAGATCGTGCAGAAGGCGGTGCGCGCCGGAATCCCGTTCATCGCCGCGGTCGGTGCGCCGTCGAGTCTCGCGGTCGAAACGGCGAAAGAGTTCGGCGCCACCTTGGTCGGGTTCCTGCGCGAAGGCCGCTTCAACGTGTATTGCGGCGCCGAGCGGATCCTTCCTTGACTTTTTTCACGGAAGCGATTCTGCCGTAGCTTCCTCGGAAGATCGTGGCTGGCGTCGACAACGCGTCGCGTTTGCCGTTTTCCCACAGGATGGTGCCGCGGCAGGTGGCGGCTTGGCGCAGGTCGATGCCGTGGCATTCGAGTGGTGAGCCCCACACGTCGTGGCTTTCGTAGCGTTCCGCTCGGATCGCGGCGCCGGGCTCGGCGCTGATCACGAGTGAGAGTTCGCGGATCGGGCCTTTTTGGCTTCGGAGTTCGGCGAGCATGGTCGCGCCTCGATCCAGTTCCACCAATCGGATTTGTGTCGCGGGTAAGGGGAATGTTTTGGCGTTCGGGAACCGTTCCTGCATGAATTTGGCGCCGTTCTCGTCGTCGCAGTAGAGGCGGATCGGTCGTGGTTCGAGGAGGAGGATCATGTCCATGGCGCCATGGGTCGGGTTCACGACGCGTACGAGTTCGAGGGGCAGGTCGTTCAGCATGACGAATGGGTGGTAGAATTCGTGCACGTCGTCGGGTTGGACGCGTCCGAGGGCCTCGGCGTGTTGTGGGGCGTCTTTGGTGGCGTAGGGCGATGTGCCGGCGGGTTTCATCGGGCGGCGGCCGAAGCGGGTCGATAAGATGTACTTGGCGCGGCCCGATGACCCGGTGTTGGGGGGAGATTTACTCTTCTTCGTCGTTTTTCTTCTTGCCGAATTTTCCTTTCAACGCGCCGAAGGCGGAGGCGGCCTTGTTCTTGGCTGCTTTTGCGCCGGTGGCGACGCCGCGTCCGACCTTGACTGCGCCTGTTCGGGCTCCGCGTGCGATCCGTTTGACTTGCTTCTTTGCTTTCCTGCCCTTTCGTGCTGCCATGGTGTGAAACCTCTAAGGGCGGCCGAGCCGCTCGTCGTTTGAAAAGGTAGTGGGTGGCCGAACATGAAAGGAACGCGGACGCAGCTCGCCGGCTTGATGATGGGTGTGCGTGCGCCCTCCAGACCCAATACCAGATTCACGAAGAAATGAAAACTGGAAAGGAACCCTGGACGGAAGTCTGAGACGCCTTATGGAAATTCGGTGCGGGACGAGGCGCCTTCGAATTCTTACGCCCCGACCGTGATGGTGTCGCGAAGGCGTTGTGCTTCGGTCCAGAATTCGTCGGCGAGGCGGAGCGCTTCTTCGCCGTCTTCCTTGGACCCGACGTATTCGAACTCGAAGTCGGATTTTCGACGCATTTCCCACAATCGGCGGTAGATCTTGCCGAACTTGGGGTCCGTGCGGTTCCCGGAGACGAAGGCGGCTTCGAATCCGATGCCGACGTCGCGTTCGGTGTCGACCCGGGCTTCCAATCCGAAGAGGAGGCCTGCGGCGGCGCGGTACGCGACTTGGTACGCTTGGCTGACGGCGGATGTGAAGTAGTTGGCTTTGACGAGGTTGCGTGCTTCGCGTAGCGCTTGCTCGGCGATGCGGAATTGGTAGTCGAGGGTGAAGTACGGTTTCTTCGTTGGCAACTTCGGCGCCACAGGACGCAATGGCCTGTTAAGGATTCGGACGCGGGGTGTCCGTGTTCCGAAGCGCACCTTCGGCCGACGGTTCCGGTCTAATTCATGCTTGTCCGCGCAGCATGAAATCCGAGGGACTTAGAGAATTTCCCGAAGTTTCTGCGCCTTCTCGAGGAGATCGGCATCGTCCGACCATTCGATGACGGAGGGACGTAGTCGAGCAACGCTGTGCAGGTAGCTGCTTTTCGCGGAAGAGTCTTGCACTCTAAACTCGTCGTCGGTCAAGAGTAGCGCTCCCTCGTGGTGCAGAATCCAAATCTGGGGAACGGATTTGCTGCCGACACGCTTTCGCAGAAGCAGAAGTTCGTCGAAGGTGGATCCCATGTCCGCTCCGTTGGGCCAATAGATCAGAACATCTGAGACCTTCCGGTCATCCAGGACGCGTTCGTATTTGTCGACAAGGTCGTGATCGGTTTGTTCGTCGCGTTGGTCTTCCAGAAGGATCGCGGTGTGAGGCGGTTGGAGTTTTCGGCTGATTTCGCGACGCACGTCCTTGGGCGTGGGTTGGTGGCCGTCGTCCCACGCGCTGGGACCGCAGATGAGAACGACCGCCATTGGAGGCGCCCTACCCGTTTAATGGGTCGATTTGGGCGACGAGGGCACGCCCTAAGATGCGCCGTTCCTGCATCGCGGCATGGTGGGCGGCCGTGGCGACTCGAAGGAGTGCTTCGCCGCGGCGGCTAATGTGGTATTGGGCGTACACCTTAGAGCCGGCTGGTATCATTTGCGGGACGACGAGTAGCTCCTCGCGAAGATTCTTGAGGGCTCGGTTGACGGTCGGGCTATCAACGTCGAGGCTGCGCTCGATTTGGCGGAATCGCATGGGTTTCTTTGCGAGGGCCGCCAGGATACGGACCTCATGACTGTCCAAGCGAAGCTTCTCTGCTACCGTCATGTTAGCAGATTGAGGGTTGATCGTAGTTAAGCCTGTCGCCAAGTGTCCAGGCGGTGGTCTTGGATCTCCGCCAAAAGTTGCCCCAGTTCCGTATTGAGACCGTGGAGGCGACTGCGCAAGGGCCAATAGACAAGCACGGCGTCGGCGGGCAGGAGCAGTCGGCGGAAGCGGGCAAACGCGTTTTCTTCGTTCGGGCCGGTACGTTACGCTTGCTTGACGTTACGCGTCGGGACGTGCGGAGAAGAGGGCGATGTCGGTGGGTTGTTCGATGTGGAACACGGTGACCCAGTTCTGCCATTTCAGGTCCAATGCGGGGCCGATGCCGTAGCATCCGGCTTGGTACCCGGGGAACGTGCCGTAGGCGGGGATCGTCGTGTTGTCGGTGCATGCTTGATCCACCATGTGGGTCTCTTGTTGGTTCTTGCCGACGTAGAAGGTCTCGATGTGCATGCCGGAGTTCGCGACTTCTTCATCGGTGCATGGGGTGGGTGCGCGTCCGAAGTCGGTGTCCATGTAGCTTGCGCAGCGTTCCACGAGGAACCGTACCGGGTTGAGTCCGCGGTAGCGTAGGTAGACGCCGTAGTAGCCGATGTTGCGGTCGTTGTAGTCGAAGGCGAGCCAGTCGGGGTTGGCGCTGCTGTCCCAGGTGGCTTCGACGAGGGTCGCGTTCCACGTGGTCGGCCACCAGGGTTTGCCGTCGACGCAATTGTCTGCGTCGGAGCAGCTGCCGTAGAGTTCCTGCCAGTTTTCGGTGTTGCCGGTGCCGGTGACGCCGTTGCAGTCGAAGGGCAATGTGGATCGGATGAAGGCGACGCCGCAGCTGATGAAGCCGGTGAATGGGAACGTTTCGTAGTAGGGTGTGAGCGTTGGGAGTCGGCTAAGGATAAGGTTGGTCTCGGTGATTTGGCCGGCGACGACCGCGACGGAGCGGGCAACGGCGCTGTAGCCGAGGGCGGTGGCGCTGAGTTGGTATGTGCCGGGCGGGAGGTTCGAGAGGACGAACCGGCCGCTTGCGTCGGTCATTCGGACCGCGTCGGGGAGTTGGATGAGTCCGACCGTGGCGCCCATGATGGGTTGGATCTCTTCGTCCGTGATGACGCCCTCGATGGCGCCGGTGGTGTCGCTGTATTCGGCGGGTCCCGTCGCGACGGGCGCTTGGGATCCGAGCGGGGGCATGGTGCTTTGGGCGGCGGTGCAGCCGCTGAGGATGACGGCGACGAGAAGGACGAATCCGAGACGTTTCATCAAACTCCCGTCCATGGCTCACCATATTTGAGGGTTCTGGCGGTGTTGTGCACGTTCGCTGTTCGGTGTACAGTCGGGCGAATGAGTGTAGGGGTGATGAAACGCATTGGCATGACTGGCAAACGAGCGCCGGCGTGAAATCCGGTCATCTTGGTGCTATGCGGGTTTGGGTCAGATCTCGGCGGCGATCGCGCGAACGACGCTACGAAGCTCCGCCGCGTTCGTATGCGGCAGCCGGTGGCGATGAGGTCAATGTAGTAGCGGGTTCGATTTCCTGGTTCGTTGTACGCGGCGTACCCGGTGTTCGGGTCCGGGCGGAACCGGCGCTGCGTTACGAGGTATGTGTGATCCGGGTCCAGGCGGTGGTCTTGGATCTCCGCCAACGGGTGCCCCAGTTCCATGTTGAGACCGTGGAGGCGGCCGCGCAAGGGCCAATAGATGAGCACGGCGTCGGCGTTCAGGAGCAGCCGGCGGAAGCGGGCAAACGGGTGTTCTTCCTTCGGTCCGGAGTTGACCTCCACGAGGTCCGCGTCGTGACCCTGTTCTTGCAATGCGGACGCGATGCGTCGACGGTCCTCAAGAGGCGTCGACGCGTGTTTACCGCCAAGCCATTGGCTGGGACCTAGGATGAGGATTCGCGCCAACGGTTCGCCTCGGGTGGTCTAGGCCTCGATGGGGATGTCGTACTTTTCGGCGACCCGGGTGAATGTGCGGGCGTACGCCACATAGGCGCGTCCCAAGCCGGTGAGTTCGATGAGGGTGATGAAGCTCCGTTTGCCAGCGGCGGCCGGCACCTCGCCGCCGCTGCGGTACCCGATCAATGCGTGGTGCTGCAAACGGTCGATGCTTCGCTGGAACTCTTGGGGATGCTGTCCGAGTTCTTTGCGGAGGTCGCTGTAACGAATCGGAGCCTTCGTGTCACCAAGCCGCATCAGGATGGTGATCGTGCGAGGGTTGCCGAACACGTCGCGCATGACGCTCGGTGGCGGAACCCGGGTCGTGGTCACAGTATTGTGATTAGGGTGGATTGTACTTAAAGGTGGGGTTAGGCGCCCCCAGAATTTGTACACCGGCCTTTCACATCGGATCGTTGCTCAACCGTCTCTCGAGAATCTCCGCGTGTTCGTCCAGGAACCGGGACCAGCCCTTGTCTTCCCGCCTCAACAAGGCGAGGACGTCGGTGGCGGTCTTGGATGGTAATCCGAGTTCGTTCCATTGGTCGCGCGCCCATGCTGCGATGCGGTCGACTTGGCGAACGTTGGCTTCGAGCAGCGTCATGGTGCTCGCGTAGGCGCGTCCTCGGATGTGGGCGATGAGAAGGCTCGGCGCGTATTTTTCCTGTTTCTTTGCGTGGGATTCTTGTTCCCGAAAAATGGTTTCTACGCGTTCCCATCGAACTTCGGTTTTTTCGACGATCCGCTTCATGTCTTGTAGGTCGGACGGTCGGCACGGGTAGGTCTTGAAGACGAAAACCGTTTCAACGTCGGGTTGTAAGAGCTCGAAGTTGCCGTGTTGGATCTTGACGCAGCCTCGGAGCGCCGTGCCCTTCATGGTCCAGTGGTTCCATGTCGGATGGCGCAGATCGATGACGTCGATGTTTTCTTGAGGATTCTCGAGGCGGATCTGTAATTCTCCGAACTGTTCGAAGTTCTGTGTTTCCTTGTACCCGGCGCGTTGCAAGGCGCCACGGACTTGGTCGAAGTCTTCGCGTTTTTCGAAGGCGAAGTCAACGTACTTTGTCGTATCCTTTAGACCGTGCAGGGTGAGGCAAGTACCTCCGTGCGCGAAGCCACGGACACCTCTGCGGACATTCTTCCCTAGGTTTCTCTCCAGCCATTCCCGGAGGATTGGGCCGGTCTTGTTCTCGGCCACGGTCAGGTCCCGTACAGGCCTTCGAATTCCTGGAACCGCTTGGCGGAGAGTGTTCCCTTCACGTTGTATCGACGACCTTCTTCGGATTCGTCCCCAAACGCGACCAGATTTTCGGTCTTAGGCTTCGGCCTGAAATTCTCAGGGATCCTGTCGTCTTGGCCGCTCATGTGAAGCACGAAGGCAAGCCGATTGGTCATCTGTTGGTCGTTCGCCAGTCGCCAGAGGTTTCTCCAATCCTTGACTTGATTCTTTGCAAGCACAGGTGCGAGCAACACGTTGCGCTCATCGCCGGTGCCGATCAACCAAAGGGCAAGCCTCTCTGGCGCCGGGTATAGGACGTGACCTTCCTGCGCTGGTTCGCGCAATACAAACGGAGGTGCGGGGATTTCCTCAAGGGCCGCAAACCCTTTCGGCCCGGAGACGAAAGCATCCTTTTGACCGGCTAGAGGAAGGCCGTAATGCGAGAGCGCCCAGCTTGGACCTGCAACGCTGTCTCCTGATCTGAATGTCGCTGCTTCCGCGTCCACGAACGACTCGAGGAACTTCTGGCCGGCCGGCGTCACGCGATAGCCGGCCAAAGGCCGTCCCGGTCCTGCTTTTTGGAGAAACTCCTTCGCAAGGAAGCCTTTCTCGGTGAGGCGATTCGCGGCCGTCCGCGTCCATGTTCGGGACAATCCGCTGGATCGCTGAATTACGTCGAGCGGCGTGACGGTACCGTACGCGGCGCCTCGAAGAATGGATGCGGCACGGTTCATCGGAATCATTATTTAAAATGCTATTAGAGTCTAAATTATATAAACATCGTGGATAGTCTGGGCCAAAATCGACATTGCAGCTGAAAGAAGGGAGTCCTAGGGCCTGAGCGTTCTGGCGATGCGCACACAGCACACCCAAGCCTTATCAGCCTACAGAAGTGGTCGGCCAGTTGGGTGGCTAGGTTGGCAAGATCATTAGCGGCGGCGCGCGTGTGGGCAACGAAGTGCGGTGGCCTTGCCATCGCGGTGCTTCTGGCAAGTCCCTTGATTCCCGTCGGCGGAGGTATCCAACCGTCGGCTTCGGACGTGCCTTCGCCCTATATTCTCGCTGCGAACGCGCTTGGCTTTGCACCAGCACCCGCGGCCGAAGTCCCCGCGCCCATCCTGAGCATCGGGCTCGACGTGGCGCTCCGCTTCCTACCCAGTCAGATCTTCATCAGCCCAGACGCCGGCACGACCGTATCGTTCCGTCTTGACACGGCCCACCCGGTCAACCCGGTCCTTGCGTCGCCATCGGTCGCCAACGTGCACTATCTGCTCGGTCGTGACCAAACGCACTCCTCGACGATCTTCGAGCGTGTGGTCTACGCCGATGCGTGGCCCGGGATCGACGCGGTCTTCTCCGCCTCCGGACCTGGGTTCAAGTACGATCTCTTGGTCGACGCGGGCGCGGACCCCGGTGCGGTTTCATTCGTCGTCGACGGTGCGCAGAAGGTCGAGATCGACGCGACCGGAGACCTTCTTGTCCAGACCGCGGCTGGCACGCTGATTGACGAGGCACCCACGGCATTCCAGATCATCGACGGGACCTTCCGCTCCGTCGCCGCCGCGTTCACCCTGTCTGCCGGCCAACGCGTCGGCTTCCAGCTGGGGGCGTACGATCGGTCCCATCCTTTGACGGTCGATCCCGTCATCGGGTACTCGACCCTTGTTGGCGGCGCGGGCCACGATCATACGGCCCAGATCGACGTCGCTGACGATGGCAGTGTCTTCGTCGCCGGACAGACGCTCTCGCCGAGCATCCTGACGACGTCCGGCGCGGTGGCGCCCACCCACGGAGGCGGCTGGGACGGCTTCCTCGTCAAGTTCGACCCGAGCGGCGCCTTGGTCTTCGCCACGTACATCGGCGGCGCTGGCGACGACCACCTTGGCGACATTGCCATCGCCCCAGACGGAGACCTGCTGGTTAGCGGCGGATCCTCCTCGCTAGACTTTCCCATCTCGTCCAACGCATTCATGACGGCCCCCGCACCGGGCGACAACAGCATCGTCGCCAAGCTTCGCGCCGACGGCTCGGCCATCGTATGGGCCACCTACTTCGGCGGCGGATGCGCCGACTACATCACTGCACTCTCCTCCGGCTCGGATGGGCTTGCGCACGTCGCGGGCCTGACCTGCTCCGACCAGATGCCTCTGCGAAACGCGGCGCAGTCCGTCAAGGGTGGCGTATGGGATGCCTTTGCGGCCGTGTTCAACGCGGACGGATCGGACCTACTCTGGTCGACCTTCTTTGGCGGCGCCAACTATGATCACGTGCACGTCGCGGTCGTCGACAGCGACGGGACCACCCACATCGCCGGACGCACCGGATCCTCGGACCTGCCTCTGATGGGTGCGCTGCAGCCCAGCTACGCGGGCGGTTGGGACATCTTCGTGGCCGGCTTCGCGCCCGATGGCCAAAGAATCTATTCGTCGTATCTCGGCGGCGCGGGGCACGAGTTTGTCGAAGGCATGGCCTCCGCGCCGTCCGACGGCATCGTCTTGGGCGGCTGGACGGCGTCGGCGGCGCTCGCGGACCACGTGCCCGACCTCCTAGGGCCCGGCGGCGACGTCGAAGGCTTCGCTGCCCGAATCGACGCACGTGGTCAACTCGTTTGGCTGACTCGCATCGGTGGAGCATCCTCCGAGGTTGTCACGGGCCTTGGCGTCACCCAGGAAGGTCTCGTGCACCTTGGCGGCCAGACGTACTCGCCCGATTTCCCCTTGGTCGATGCCTTCCAAGATGGGTTGGCAGGAGACGGAGACGGGTTTGCAAGCCTACTCAGCGCGGACGGACGCACGCTGCTTCACTCCACGTTCCTCGGCGGCACCGGCATGGACCTGCCGCTCGACCTGGACGTCGACGCTTTCGGCCGCGCCTACCTGGCGGGCGTCACGGATTCGACCGACTATCCCGCGACGCAAGGCGCCGACCTTGGCGGCCGCGACATGTTCGTGACGCAGGTCATCGCGGGCTCCCGGAATGGGGCGCCCGACTGCTCCTCCGTCTCCGCAACGACGACACTGCTGTGGCCGCCCAACCACGAGATCCAATCCGTCGGCATCGGCGGCGTCACGGATCCTGAGGGCGATCCGGTCGTCGTCGAGGTCACCGGGGTGGAACAAGACGAGCCCGTCTATGGCACGGGCGACGGCTCCACCGGTCCCGATGCGGTGTTGCTGGGCGGCAACGAGGTCGGGCTCCGGGCGGAACGCAACGGCACGGGCGACGGGCGCGTGTACCATGTGACGTTTGACGCGAACGATGGCCAGGGCGGATCCTGCTCTGCGACCATCCTGATCACGGTGCCGCACTCGGAAAAAAGGCCCGCTGTGGACGGCGGCGCCCGCTTCGATTCCATGGCTTGATGGCGCGGGCTTCAGCCGACTGACGTGTTACGATGATGCTGTGCATGTTCGGCGCGCTCGACGCTTAGGAGAGCGTCACGCGTCGGTCGCCTTGACGGGACGTCGCCGTTTGGGCGTGTCCGGCCATCTCGGGTCGCCGCGGTCGATCGCTACGAGGGCGTGATTGCGGTCGAGCACTTTCCACGCCATTTTTTCCTTGCCGTGAAGGTCGAGGACGCGGGCGAGGTCGGCCTTGAGGTAGACACCCAGCGTTTTGCCGCTGGCGCGCGTCACCTTCGTCTCGTAATCTGCTATGATTTCCGACGCGGAATGTTCGAGGATCAGCCGGGCGGCGGCCGGATCGTATTGGATGGTGCCGCATTGGATGCATTCAGCGCCGGGCAATCGGGTGATGATCGTGAGGCCTTGGGGGGTGGGGACGACTTTTTCGAGGTTGTTGGTGGTGAGCATCTCGCCCTGGCAATGTTGACATTTCGTGACGGTGCCGGTGGCGAATAGGGGTTCCTTGGAGCGGGCCAGAACGTTTGCCCGCAACTGCTCGAGTTGCCCCTTGCTGATTTGAGGTACGTCGTTGGGGATGGGTGGTTCGGTGCCTTGTTTCATGGTTATTCCTTGAACGCGGTGATTACGACGATGAGGTCGCCGGAATGGATCTGTTCGATTGCGTAGACGCCCCGGCATAGGCCATGGACCGGGTGCTGGGCCCAGCAGAGATAGACGCCGTCCGCGGCGGGACGTTTGGAATCGGGTCGATCGCGGCCGCCGTACCGGACGATGGACAACTTGTCCAGTTCGCCCACGTCTGGATGGTCGAGGCGCGCGTGGCTGGAGATGAGATAGCGTCCCGCGTCGATGAGCTCCTCCACGGTTCGACGCAGCTCTGCGAGGTCACGGAAGACACGGTTGACCATTGGGCCTACGTACTATTTCTCACTTTATACGTAAATTTTACGTATGTGGGCGTCCTGCTTCGGAGAGCCCCTTCCTGGCCACCAAGGTTCGGGCCTTCTACGCCCGGTCCAAGGGGCGCGACCTCTATGACCTCGTCACGGCCCGGGTCATGGTGAAGCACCCAAATCTGCTCCGCAAGATGACCCTGTACTATTTCCTCCGCGGCGGAATCGAGTTCGACCCCGACGCGATCCGCCGGAACATCACCGAGACGGCGCACTTGGACGCCGGACGCCGCACCGGATTCCAATGTCTCCGCCCGACCGAATCGACCTTCCGGGACCACGCGACTGCACTACGCGTCGGGTCTTGACGAGAAGGTGGCCATGTCGGTGGGTTGTTCGACGTGGAACACGGTCTTCCCGTCAGCGATCACGCGCGTCGTTGGCGATGTTGGCCCAGCGGTCGCCGACTCGTCGGATTTTCCCGCGGGCTTCGAGCCGCTCGAGCAACGCGCGCGTCGCTTCGTGGGGCTCTTGCAACCGTTTCGAGATCTCCTCGATCTGTAAGGGCTTCTCGGCAAGCCAGCCCTGCAAGAGGGGAGCGGCGGTCGCCAGCGCGGCTTCCTCTTCGAACTGCTCGACCCAGCGCACATCGATTCCTTCGGACGCGGCCATATCGTGGACGCCATGGTAGAATCGGCTCAGCCATTCGCCGTGTGGGGAAAGCTGGATTCGTTCGGAGACCAAGCGCGCGATGCCGTCGGCGGTTGCGGCGCCCGTGGAGAGCAGGCCGGCCATGTCGTCGATGTCCCGTGTCCGCGGCGTGAATGCTTTCATGACGAACACGAGGTCGGATGCCAGGCGCCTGAATTCCACGTTCTCTTCAACGATCCATGGCTCGCTTGACGCGTAGTCCGCGTCGACGAATTGGAAGCCGAGGACGTTGTCCACGAAGAGGTCCCAACCCATTTCGTCTGGCGTTTCCCACAAGTGCCGTGCGCCCGGCCGTGTGGACCGGGTGCCGGGTTCGTGGATTCGATTGGCGCCGATGGCCACGAGCGCCGTTTCGAACGTCGCTCGGTCCCGTGAAGTGCGGAATGCGAGGTCGACGTCCTTCGTGGAGGCCTTGATGCCGAGCTTGGCCATCGCCGCGCCACCCACCACGTACACGGCGAGGGGCGCGTGTACCTGTTTCGCGACGTGGCGGAACGATTTCTCGACGGCCGTGATGGGAAAGAAGGGCAATCTACGCCACCCCATAGGGGCGAGCGAGTTCTCGATACTCGTCGGCGGGCGGGAAACCGCCTCCCGTATGGCTGCCCGGGGCGTTCGCGTAGCTTGCGATGAGCTTCGCGGCGACGGGGAGGCCGTATTGGCGGGCTCGGTCCAGGAAGTCTGGGGGTCGGTGTTTGGCGTAGAGGATGCAGGCGTAGGCCACGTTGCTCGTTCGCGTGGGTCCTTCGAGGTAGGTCTGGAGGATGGCGTCGCTCGCCGTGGGTTTCCATGGTGCATGCACATAGGTGTGGTGGTCGACGACGAGCGGCACGCCCAGGTCTCCTGCCAACGTGAGGCCGCCGTTGGGGAAGCCCGCCATGGGTCCCTGGTTCGTGAAGAGGATGGATCGGCCCAGTTGCCAGATTGGGTTCGCCGTGGGTGCGACGCGATGGAGCGTGCTCCAGGCCCATTCCTCGTGGTAGAGACTCGCGAATTCGCGAAGCGTCAAATGTTCAGCCGCCAGGACGAAAGCGTCGTCGGAGCGGCGGAGGACGGTTCTTTTGAGGAGGTCGTCCACGAGGCGTCGGGTGTGGTCGATGCTGTACCCCGTCCACGCGGCCGCGTCGCGCAAGGACTTTGAGACGTAGGGGTGCATCCGGTCTCCGGCCGCCGCCGGACTTGGTTGGGTCTGGAACGGGTGGTCCGAAGGGCTCGAGAAGAAGGAAATCAGTTCGAGATTCGCCTGCGAGAGGATCTTTGCCCACGGCTGGTTCGGGTAGTCGTCGAGGACTTGCATGAGAGCGTGTGCCGCCAACCCGTCGCGACGAACGCGGAGGTTGCGGCCGTCTCGATCGATGCGCACCAAGTGGAGGCGCTCCAGGTCGCGCACGACGCGCGAAAGACGGGAGGGATCTCGCTTTGTGTGCTGGGCGAGTTCGGCGAGGCTTGTGGCGTCGCCTAGGTGCCGCAAAAGAACGAGGTCCTCGCCCCTCATAGCGATATATCTAGCATATGTTATTTATAAAACATGCTAAGAATATCGCAAAGCAAGCCGTTCCTGTTGCACGGCGCCCCTGGGTTGACGGCGAGCTCCATCTGCTGGGCCGATCTTGGCCAATGGCATTCATGGTCGACACCGGCGCAGATTGCACCAGCGTGAGCGGCCTAGGCATGCCCAATCTCTCCGAGGTCTACACGAAGGGGCGTCTACACGAAGGGGCAACGCGAATACCTCAGCGGTGTGGGTGGAAAATGGCCGATCCGTATCTTTGGGCCTGACCAAAAGGCGTTCATCCGTCTCAAGGCCCACGACGATACCGTGATCGACCTCTCGTTGCCGCGCCTGCTAATCTTGGCGCCTTACCGTAAGCGGGTTATCAAGGCAGGCAAGAACGACCGGGAAGTCGAGATTGGCGAGGCACTCAACCCCTCCGTCGTTGGAGGCAGCCGCGACCTCGTCAATTACGAACCGGCGGACGCGCCGGCTCTGCTGGGTCGGGACGCGCTGCACCAGAGCGGCTGGAAGCTCTTCATGGACCCTCGTGGTGAGAATTTCCTCGAACTTCCCGTGCAAGCAGAGACGCCGGCATCGGCCGCCGCGCAAGCGGCACCTGCGCCCGCTGCGAAGGGCCCTGAGAAGGCCAGTCCCCTCGTTGCCCCCAAGACCTGATTGCAATCATGTCCAACCGGAGGCTTCCAGGGCCAGCCGGTCGACGAAGGGTTCGGTCACTTGTGCGAGAGCTGTTGCTGCGCCTGACGAGGGCCCCGTGCGCCCCGATTTTCTTCGCTTCCTCGCGGGTGAGCCGGAGGCTTGCAGCAACGCTTGACGGGCATGCTGACGATCGCCCACGGCGCCGGGTTTGTCCGAGATCTACACGGCGTTCCCCGACAACTGACGCTCGTTCCGTGCGCGAGAGCCTTCGGGACCAAGCGACTGCACTACGCGTCCGGTCGTGCCGAGTACGTTTCCAGGTCCGTGGGTCGTTCCAAGTGGAACACGGTGACGTAGTTGGTCCATCGGATCTGCACCGCGGGGCCGACGCCGTAGCAGCCGGCTTGGTAGCCGGGTAGGACGTTTCCTCCGGTGGGGTTGGTGACGTTCTGCGTGCAGAGCGAGTCGAACGAGTGGGTCTCTTCCTGGAATTTGCCGTTGTAGAACGTTTCCACGTGCATGACGGATGCGTTGACCTCGTCGTCGGTGCACGGGACGGGTGCTCGTCCGAAGTCGGTGCTTCGGTAGTCGCCGCAGCGTTCGACGACGAAGTGCACGGGGCTCGTGCCGCGGTACCGCACGTAGACGCCGAAGTAGCCGATCGCGCGGTCATTGTAGTCGAAGGCGAGCCAATCGGGGTTGGCTTGGCTGTCCCATTCGGCTTCGACGACCGTGGCGTTCCACGTGGTGGGCCATCCCTCCGGGTAGATTTCGTGGAAGCTGGCGCCGGCCTGGGTCGGGTCGCAGGCCGACGAAAGACTGGTCCGGATGAGCGCTGCGGCGCATTCGAGCATGCCGTTGAAGGGGAACACTTCGTGGTACGGCGTCGCGATCGGCAACGGGGCAAGGACGAGGCTGACGGTCGCTGGTTGTCCGGCGACGACGTCGACGCTCTTGGCGCCCGCGTTGAAGCCCAATGCGCTTGCTCCGATGGCGTAGCGTCCCGGCGGAACGTTGGAGAAAACGAATCTGCCGCCGCGGTCCGTGATGGTGACCAGGGACGGTTCGTTGATGGCGCCCACCTGCGCGCCCGGGATGGGTTGAAGCTGGTCGTCCGTGACGACGCCATCGATGGCGCCCGTCGTGTCGTCGAAGGTGGCGGGACCGACGGCTTCCGGGACGTTCGCCGGACCCGGATCAGTGGCGCTCGGGCCGGCTTCTGTTTCCACGCAGCCTGCGAGGAGAAGGAGGATCAGGAGACCATTGACGGCGACTGCTTGTAAACGTTGCACCAGACTTGCCCCGGTCACGAGTTGGCACGCGGGTATTTACTGGTTATGGAGACAGGAGCTGGGCCGTCGAGGGGAAATCACTCGTAGCACCGGCGTCGCTATGCCGGTTATTCCAGGCCGCAGGCGGCGGAAAAACCCGGAATGATTGCGATTACGCTTGCAAAGCTTTGCGGGCCAGCGTCCAAGCGAGCTGCCATCGAATCGGGAAACCCATGCGTTGGCGACGTACCGACGCCTAGCGTCGGTCACGTCGACGAACGAAGATTGCAAGGAGGGCGATTGCGGCCATCAAGGCGAAAGGTCCGATACTTGGGGCTCCGCCCTCCGCGGCGGTCGTCTCAGTCACCGCCGCCTGAACGTTGACCTTCTGATTTTTGGCGTTGTTTCCCTCGTCGACTTCTTTCACGGCATTGGCGGGATCAACGACGACGCGAACATAGACCGCGGAGCCGCTGCCGACGAAAGTTGCCGAAATGCGTTGCTGGGCGTTGGGTTCGAGCGCTTCCAACGGCTCTGTGGTTGCCAGCTTAGCGGCACCGAATTTCGCGTCCGTTGAAAAGAATTGGACTTCGGTCGCGGCCGATGCAAGAGTGCCTACGTTCTTGATCGTCGCCGTGACGGTCCCGCTTTGTCCCGCGGTGAGCGAGCCGGCCACGGAGACGACGCTGAGATCCGCGCGCATCGGTTTGGATCCGCCCCAGGAAAAGAGTCCTCCATCCGTGTTGGCCCAGAAGACCTGGGTTCCGTGGATGGCTGGTGACGATTCGATGGCGGATGACGATGATTTCGTCCAAAGCACGTCGCCTTTTGTTGCGTTGAGGATGTAGAGCGACCGGTCGGAGGAACCCACGACGACGGTGTGGTTCGCGATTGCTGGAGAGGAAACGACCTGGCCTCCGGTCGTCTTCTTCCAGACTTCGATGCCGCTGGAGAGTGCCACGGCGACAATGTTGCCGTTGTTTGCTCCAAAGTACGCGTTTCCATAGGCGATTGCCGGCGATGACTGGATTTGCGAAGGGAGGTTCGTTTCCGTAAGTTGAGCGTGCGTCCAAGCAGCCGTCATGTTGGCTGCGGGGTTTGTGTAACTTGTCGGCAAATTGACTGAGTACACTTTCCCGTCCATTGCGCCGAAAAGGGCTCGGTTGTTGGCCTTGTCAATGGCAGGCGAGGTGCGAATTGCCCCGGTCGCCTTGTAGAGGCCCACGAGACGCGTCTTGTCATCGCCCGAGCCTTGCTCATCAACCGCGTAAACGTACTGGTTTTCGGAGCCGAAGATGACCATGCCGTTGTAGACGGTCGGTGCTCCCTCGACGCGTCCTGCGGTCGGTTTTTGAGCGAGGTAGTCGCCGGCTAGGGGGAACGACCACACGAGTTGGAGGGTGTCCCCGTCGTACGCGACTACGGTTCCGGCATTCGTGCCCACGTAAACGCGCCGCTCATGGACCGTGGGGCTTCCAAACGTGGCGCCTGTCGACACAGTGCGCTCCACGACTCCGGTCTTCGCGTTGATAGCGGATAGCGTGCCGCTCTCGGTAATGACGTAAACTGTGGCTTCCGAGGCGGCCGCGGCGCCGGTGATCTTCGCGTTGGCCTTGTATCGCCACAGTTCGCTTCCGGATTCGCTGTCCAGGGCGTACAGAATGCTGTCCCATCCGCCAATGAAGATTTTGCCTTCGGAGTAAATTGGGGATGCTTTGACGGTCGCCGCGATGCTTCGGTTTGCCCACCATTCGACGGTCGGCGCGCCGAACACGTTGTTGACGGCGGCCGGGATGAATCCCTGGTGCGTCTCATCGTAGCGGTGCTGATCCCAAGAGTTGGTTTGCGCGACCGCGGCGGGCGAAACGAAAACCATCAAAACGAGAAACGCAAGAAATCGCATATCCTACCCTCAGCGGGTATTCGCTAAGAGGAGTATAAGAAAAGGAGGGAAGAGAAACGGGGGCGGAATAGCCCCCGCAGTACACTCCGTCTAACACTCCGTGTCGATGGTCAAGAACGTAAACTCGTTCGCGACGCTGTTTGACTCAATGTGCAACAGCGTGATCTTGACATTCGTTTCGGGCGTCGCTGCGGGTACGATGCAGAACGTAACCGTGTCGCCTCCCGACATCGTCAAGGTCGAGACAAGTGTCTGGTAGACGAGTTCGATGTCCGTCGCCGTGCCGCCGTTGATCTTGTAGCGCACGTCGCTATCTACCGCTACGTCCGGGTCGCCGCCGCCGATGCCAGAGGCCTTGATCGAGTACGCCTTCCACTCCACCTGTTGCGGCGCTTGGTTGACATTCCACTCGTCATCGACCTCGGACTCCGCCCAGCCGACGCTCGGTTGGGTCTTCGAGGTGTTGCTGCCGATGTCGCTCACGAGGACGAACACTGTGGCCGCGAGTACGACCGTGATTGCCACCATCAAGATGACGGCGATCACAGGCGACACGGCTTCGTCCGCTTCGACGAATTTCCGGTTTGCTTTCATGTTTCCTTTGTTTCCTGCCGCTGTTTAAGCGGCAATCTTGGTGAACTGACCTGGGTATTTCGCCTTTCCGAAGCGGGGACAAGTAATCGCCACGTCGCTTCGAAACGCTTAAGGAGTCGACGCTTCGAAGGAGCGACCCCCATGGCTCCGGATGTTAAGGGTAACGCTGTGTCTGAGGCCAGTTACAACGGCATGCTAAACGCATGCTGGATCGCCCGGCACCCAGGCGAAATCATGCTGGTGGGCCACCGTTTCTGAGTTCGAATGCACCATGATCACGCGGACACCCCTTTCATCCACAGGGGCGCAGAAGTCCAAGAATTGGCCGCCAGTGAGAACCCCTGGGAAGGAACCGCTTGGCAACACTTGATGGGTCGCTGACAAAGGAAAACCGCTCACCCCGGCCTCCCCGTTTAGTTTCACTTTGACAACGCTGGACGTGCCGATCACCCGCATTTCGTAGCGCGACCACGGAATCTCGCGAGGAGACGTCGTGAGAACCCATCGGTCATCGTCTTCGTAGCTTGTGAATCCGACAACAGGCGCGCTTTCGGGTTGGTCATCGATCAAGATAATCAGCATGACGGTAAGCGCAACCGCCAAGAGGACAACGACGCCGATCAGCATGACCACCGCTAGGACGGCACTCAGACCGTCGTCATTGCGGGCGAATGCACGGTCACGCTTCCTGTGCATGGTGTCGGGCTTCTCTCCGGCCAAGGCTCGTAAAAAAGGTTTCCGGCCAAGCCTAATGGATGGCTTCCCAGGGCCCTAAGCCAACCGTTCAGGGCAACCATCGCGTCGGGAGCAACCGGCGCACCGTTTGGGGTTCTGGTGGTTCCGGTGCGCTTCGCCGGTTCGCTGGGCGAGCTGCATCCGCAGAAGGTTCTTCAGGAGATGATCCTCGAGTTCGGGCGTGTACGTGATTTCGAAGCGATGCTCCGGATAGGCGATTACGCCGTGAGGAGGCCGCGTCCCATACGTTTCGTTGACCAGGTAGCAGTAAGCAGCCAATTGTTGCACGTGCGAATCGTACGGACGACGCGGCGTCTTACCGCTCTTCAACTCCACCGGAACATAATGTTCGTTGAGTTTCACGATATAGTCGGGCTTCCCCTGCAACGGCATGATCTTGCTCGACAAGACGACCTGTTGTTTGGGCGAATCGGAGTACGCCACCTCGCCCTCTTCGATCTTGTATTTGCGGATGAGTTGCTCGCCCTTGGCACGAAAGTAAAGATCGAACAAAAACAGGTAGAGGCTTCCCATCAACCACGAAAGACTAAGCACAACCAACCCGTACTTGAGCGGCGCGTTCACATCAAGGAACAAGAATTCCAGCGCTAGGGACGCGGCGCTGATCGCGAACAACGCCAACAAGAACGACGTCTGGATCGACCAACGCGCATGCGCCTGGTGCAGTTCCAACGCGTCGACGTGCTCGGCGGTCTCCTTGTGGAGCTTCAAACCCGCCGCGCTCTTCCGGCCCTTCTCCCCCTCCGTCGAGAGCTTCCAGTTCATCGGACAATAGGCATAACGACCCACGTCCCCCGCCGAGAACCGACCCTCCACGAATCGTGTGACGGAGCCAACCCACCATAAGGGTTCGCGCCCGGGGTCAGGGGACGTATTTGTTAGGTTTCTATTGGGTGGGGGAAGGTTCGGAACCCGGCCGGCGTTGGCGCGCCGCGTTCGAAATAGCCATAGCTACAGCTAGGCGATGTCTTTGAGCGCTTCAAGATCCAAGAACATGGTGCGATTTCGCCTGCCGCGCTCCCGTTTCTTTTCTTCAGTGAACTGGAACCCCAGTCGTTGGTAGAAGGGCTGCGAGGAGGGGTACGCTTCGAGAATCAGAAGGCGGACTGCGACTGCCTCGCTGGAGAGGGCGAGGCCGATGATGTGTCGCATCATGAACTGCCCGATGCCCCTTCGTTGCAGTCGGCCATGGACCGCGAACCGGCCGATTTTGATCGCTGGGATGCTCTCAATGACCTCCTTTTGTTTTCGCTTGATCCGCCCGCTCATTTTCTTGGCATTAACATACTTCAGTTCCAACGAGTCATTGTTGAGGGTGAAGAACCCGACGAGGCAGCCCTTGCAATAAACCAAGGTCGTGATTCCGAGGCCCGCATCCTGGTACTCAGCGACCTCGTCTTCGTCCCATAGGAACTTATTGAGGCCCGCCTCGCCGCAATCGAATTCCTTGACCGCTCTGCCTCGATTGTATGTCTCTAAAGAAAAATCGGATTCTTCGAGGGAAAGGTCGGCGAGGTAGTCGTAGTCTGGCCTTTACTGGCTAGCCTTGCGAGCCAAGTAGGCCTTACGGGCGCCCCGGAAAACTTCCTTCTGCTCTTCGGAGAGCTGGTTCTGTTTGGCGAGTTGTTTCTTGAAGGCAAGTGCGGCCTTGCCACTTACCGGGGGTGTGGGTTCAGGAAGTGCCGTAGTGGGTCCACCAACCGTTTTCGTGATACCCCCGCCTATTTAACGGGTATGGCTCAGGACCATACCGGGTACTCTGGTGGGGTACGGGGGTCTGTAGCCGTGTCGGTCTCATGTCAATTTTGGTTGTGATCGTTGCCTGAGATTTAGATGGCGTCCAACATCATGCCAACCAAAACTGACTAGACATCGAGCAGGTCAGAAAGGCGCACACCAACGACAGCAAACATCGACACGTGAAATCCCGCCGGCTCTGTTATCTTTTCGGCACTCAAAACCTAGAGCGACTTGTCCCGCGGTCCCGTGGCGAAAGGGAAAGACGGACGACAGGACCCTGCGGAAGGCAGCCGCCCCAACATCTGCGTTCCCCGATCGCCCGAGAAGCCCCGAACGACCTCATGTAAACATGGCTACCAATTTCCTTTATTACTACCATTACTGAGTATTGGTGGCCGCTTTATGTCTCCGGAGAGCCATCTTACAAGTGATGATGTGCGAAGGATCGCCGCAGACGGTCGCGTCAAACGGCACACAACGTACCACGCGCGCGACCACAACGTCCGTTTCCGCGACCTCCTCGATGCCCTCCTGTTCTGCCAAAGGGTCGTCCTCGACACCCGAGCAGGGCCAGACGGTCAACGGCG
Source organism: uncultured Halobacteriales archaeon (assembly GCA_964408365.1). GTDB lineage: Archaea > Thermoplasmatota > E2 > JACPAO01 > JACPAO01 > JACPAO01. Next base: position 21,517 of record CAYOZB010000024.1, read on the forward strand.
GCATCCAAACGGATTCGTCGCATGGTCCTTGCCGATCCGGGGGCGCAAGTGGCGCGTGGACTTCGATTTGGAGCACATGGACGGAAACGAGTGGTTCTTGGTCGTCACCGGTTTTGAGGTGAGCTGAATGGTCCGCAAACGCGTCGTCATCAACGATCCCGATTTTGGACCGATCGAACTCGAAGACGAGGGGCCGCCCTTGAGCAAGATCGAGAAGGCGGCCCACGCGGCCATCTCGAAAATCCGATCCCGACGGGCCTGGAAAATCGGCAAGACGTACAACTGCCCGTCCTGCAGACAACGCGCGTTCGACGCCAGCGATGACATCACCCTCGAGTTTGTTCACAAAGGCAAAGTGTACGTGTTTGCCCATATGCATGGCGCACGATGCCGCAGCTGCGGTGCCCAAACCGTGGAGGCCTACGAACAGATCCGAATGGACGACGAGGTCGGCGTCGGATATCGCAGTGACTACGAAGCCAAAGTAAGTCGCATCGGAAGCGGCAGCCTCGGCACGTATTGGCCCAAGGACATCGCACGTCTTCTCCATCTGAAGCCCGACAAGAAGGCGTTCATCGAAATCGTATCCCCGGACGCCGTCATGGTGAGGTTTCGGGAAAAAACGGACACTCGCTGAAGCAAAAGGCCAAGCCGTCCCGAAGAAACATATTCAAGATTCCGGACGATCCATCAGGCACATGCCCGCGACGACGGTCCGCCTTGACCACGAAACAACGCAGGAACTGCGCCGACTTCAAGCAAGGATCCGAGCGGAGACCGGCGCCCGCCTCACGCACTCACAATTGTTGGCGCGACTCGTGCGCGTCGCCCGCCGCCACGAAGCCGACTTCCTCCAAGAGGGCGGCCTCGCCTGGCAACCGCCGTCTGCCGCCCAACTCGCCCGAACCCTCGCCAAGGCCCAGTCGGTCGCCGTCAGAACGGACGCCTCGCGCGTAGACCATGAGCTTTACCGATGATGGTTGGGCCGGGGCGCACACGATCGAAGCAGACGAGCAGATCGCCGTCGACGATGCGATGGGACGCGGTTTCAGGCCCTCCGAACCCGTTTTCCGGCCCGAATCCGGTTTGAAGAACTCGGTGGCGGTCACGGAATCCCGGTCGGAGGCCGATCAACGAAATCGTAGAAGCATTGGGTCGCGTGGTGCCCGCCGTACAAGTGATGGAACGGCTTCCAGGCCGTGATCCCTTCGTCAAATAGCGGGTCAGGAAGCTTCGCGGTCACCCACGCTTTCATGGCCGCGTATGGGTTCGTGCCCGCGTGGAAGTAGAAGCGGATCCGGCTCAGGTCAGCGATCGGTCGCGTGTTGGCCCACGCGGCGATCTTGTCGGTGGTGTCCCCGGAGCAAAGGAGGACGCCGAGGAACCAAGAACCCTTGAATGCCGTCTTCGACAGATGGTCCGCGGCGACAGACTGGAACGTTCGCTTCTTGGGATCAAACGCCGCCTCACGACGCATGATGCCGAGGCAGTCGCCGCTCTTGGCGAGAATGTAGCCGGTCGTCTTGAGGATGTGCGGTTTCACCTGCTGGCTGGCCGTGGGCGGCAAACCAGGGATCGGTGCCACCCGCGACTCCTCTACGCGTTGGCGGCCAGGCGCTGCTTTCGATCAAGGACGGATTTCGCCAAATCGATCTCGCGGTTCACGTTCTGCACGCGGGCAATCGTGAACAATACACTCACGCCGAAGGGATTCAACTGGTAGGTCCGGACGACGGGGTCCTTGCTGAAGTCGCCGCGTTGATCGACGAGGACGGCGTCCAGCAGGCGGCGTAGAGCGCGCGTGAGCTCGGTATCGTTGTTCACCGGCAACACATCGCGCAGTTCACTGAAGCGGTGGGGACGACCCACCAGGCGCTGCAAGATCTGAAGGTCCAGCGGGTTACCGGCCAGCAGTTGGATCGAGGCATCGAGCTCGAAGCCCTCATCGACCGCGGAGCGCCTTTCCAAGCCGGTCTTCATCAACATACAATCGTGCTTGTGACTATAAAAAGCATACTATCGCGGGGTTGGCCGGTCCGAACGCCGACGTACGTCGGCATCAACGAAATGGCCACGTTTGATCGGCCCCTTGCATCGTTCGTCCGCGTGCTGTCCTAACGACCGCCGCGGGGCCCCTAATCCACACATTTGGGAATGACTGTCCGTCATTTTCTCAAAAACCCAGTCGTTGGACGGCCGCTTTATGAGGTCCAATCGTAATAACTATTAACAATGCAAGCCAAGGAAGGGTTGTGCCTACGAGCCTGAACCTTCCGCCGACGATGATGCAGGAAATGGATGCGTTCCTGACGGCCAGCGGAGATTATGCCAATCGCAGCGAGCTGGTCCGGCAAGCCTGGCGCACGTTCCTCGAGCACCAACCCAAATCCAAACGCGTGGCGGCCGCAGTGGAACTCTACAAGGCCCGCAAGGTCACGATCAGCCGTGCAGCAGAAATCGCCGACATCTCGTTTGGCCGCATGTACGAAGTGCTTGGCAAGGAGCGCATCCTCGACTTGGGGCATGATGACCCGCACGAAGCGGTCAAACGCGCAAAGGAACGGGCCTCCCGGTTCCCTCGAGCCAAGAAGGTGTAGTCCATCCTTCTCGCGGACAACAGCACGCTGCGCAGCTTCGGCGCCGCAGGCCACCTCCAGCGGCTAAAGGCCCTCGGACCCCTTACGATCACCCCGCGCGTCAAGCGTGAACAAGAGCGCCACGGACCCCGCCTTACTCCACTTCCCTGGCAACGGCCATGAAGGACGGTTGGATCGTCGTCGGCGCGCCGCCTGCCGACCTGGACACCGAACAGATCATCGTCTGGTCCAAAACCCTGCTCTCGACCACCGACGCAGAACTCCTGTCCTGGGCAAAGCGTGCCAAGTGCCCATTGTTCACCAACGACGGCGCCTTGCTGCGTGCCGCGAACGCGTTGAAGGTCGACGCGTTCGACCTCGTCCAAACGTTGGTCATCCTCAAAGAAAATCGTCACATCGATCAGACCCTGCTAAAGAAGATCGTCTTCGACATCGAATACCACGACAACTTCCAATTCAAGCCCGCCCAACGAGAAGCCCTAGACCTCGATTGAGGACCCCCGTGATGATCCGGCCTCGTCTTGGTTTCTCAAAACTCGCCTTCTCGATAAAACCAGTCGCTTGCGATCGCCAGGCTTCCAGGAGAAAATCACGAAAATGCCAGAACGAACGACTTGGTTTCTACGACTGTGTCAGTCGTTCCCTACGGTCTACTTAATCCCCGAAAGGGTCTTGTGGAAGCCGCGTGCTCGCAGCATTCTCTTCGCGGGCGCGGTGACATCCACTGGATTTCTGGTTCATCATCCAAGCTTTGTGGGTCTTCCTCCCAGCGTACATGGCCAACATGGCCCCCATCTTCGCCATGAAACTCTTCCCAAAACGGAACGCACGCATCGACGGCGGAAAAAACTGGAAGGACGGAAAACCGATCCTCGGCGCAGGAAAAACGTGGCGCGGACTGGTCGCAGGCAGCCTCCTCGGCGCCCTCACCGCCACCGTACAGTCCTTCCGGCCCACCGAGTGGAACCTCAGCAACTTCGGCGCCTCCCTCGTCGACGGAATCCACGGCCCGATCGTCATCGGATTCGCCATGGGCTTCGGAGCCATCGTCGGAGACGCAGTGAAATCGTTCTTCAAACGCCGCACGGGCAGAGAAGGCGGCGCACCGTGGATTCCCTTCGACCAACTCGACTTCGTGGTCGGCGCACTGCTGTTCGCGTGGCTCGCATCCCTTCTGTTGCAAGTGTTGCCGCCGCAGCCGCCCAACTGGTGGTGGCTCATGTTCGGCCCAGCCCCCGGCTGGTGGCGACTCCTCGTACTCTTGGTTCTCACCCCCGGGCTTCACTTCCTCGTGAACATCATCGGCTACAAACTCAAACTCAAGAAGGTGCCCTGGTGAGCGACCGCGTCGATCTTCTTGGCGACGACCTCGTCCACGTCCAACGCATCCAAGCCCCCGCCGACGTGTCACTCCAGGACGCGGTGACAACGACCGCGGGGCCGAACATGCCACCGAAAGGCCCCTGCTCGATCTGCGTGACCAAAGACGCTGCCGAGAAATGCCTCCACTGCAACCAAGCCGTATGCCGCGAACATTTCTGGATCATGCTCGGACTCTGCAAATCCTGCGCGACCGAAGAAGAACTCCAAAGCGCCCGAGAAGGCACCCACCGTCCACGACCCGACCTCGACATCAAATGGGTCGAAGAATAGGGAGGTATGGATTACGCTCGCTGCCCCAGAGCGATCGCGAGATTCTGAAGGGCATTAACGACGCCCGAAATGACCCGCCACGATGCGCGTGTCTTCGGCCACGATGAATTCGACAAGGTTGCGGTTGTCGTCAAGTCCTTTACGTTTTAGGTCCGCTTGAATGCCCTTTGCGCTGGAGGCGGCCGCGACGACCTTGCCACCCCGAACCGCGACCCATTGGTCCGGATACTTGGAGCGCAAGCGATCGTGTTCGCTATGCAAGAACTCAACGTTTTGTTCCATCAACGCGAAAAGCTGCTCTTCCTCAGCCACCCCAGAACCTCCGCTCGGCGATTTCGGTGATGGCGGCACAGCATTTCACTTTGTCTTCCCGCCCTTTAACGTCTCTGAAACCTTACTATTGGTACTATTTCAATTCAAACCTCGTGGCTCTAAGACGGCTCGATTCAAGCCTGCAAAGATGCAGCGCGTTCCATGCTCCCCCGCCCACTTCCGGACATGGAGTCCCTCCCTTCGTTTGATGGTCCCGTCCGGCGTCCGCCTCGCAAAGGTAAGGACGACGGCGCCGATTTTCCCTTGTTCATAACTTCTCCCTGATTCCCTTAAGAACCGGAAGCCGAGAGAGCCCCCGTCGTCGGAAGCGCATGCCGGAACCGCATGTGCCAGACGTGGGAAGGTCGTTCAGATGAAGGTCGAACAACGGACATGGAATCTCCAAACTGGTTGGAACGATGAAACGACGAACGCGGGCAGTCAACTCGTGCTCGTCTTCGGAAGCCGCCACGTACTATCGAACCAAAACCACCTGAAGGAACTCCGCGCCGCCTATCCGACGGCCCACTTCTTCGGCTGCTCCACCGCAGGCGAGATCGCCGGCACCACCGTCCGCGACGACACCATCGTCGCCACCGCCGTAGAGTTCCACAAGACCAAATTCCAGATCGCCTCCACCATGTGCGCCGCACCCGCAGACAGCCGCAGCGCCGGCATCCGGCTCGCCGAACAACTCCCCAAAGAAGGCCTCGTCCACGTGTTGGTCCTCTCGGACGGACAACGCGTCAACGGCAGCGACCTCGTCACCGCCTTGCGCGGCGCCCTCCCCTCCAATGTCCAGGTCACGGGCGGCCTCGCCGGCGACGGCGCACGCTTCGAACACACGCTCGTCGTCGTCGACGACGAAGCCAAAGAAGGACTGATCGGCGTCGTCGGACTCTACGGCACACACCTCAAGGTCGGCTACGGAAGCCTCGGCGGCTGGGACTCCTTCGGACCCCAACGCATGATCACCCGCAGCCAAGGCAACGTCCTCTACGAACTCGACGGCCAACCCGCACTCGCGCTCTACAAGCGCTATCTCGGCGAGCACGCCAAAGGCCTCCCCGCCACCGGACTCCTCTTCCCCCTGAGCCTCCAGACGCCCGACGGGAAACACGAACTCACCCGCACGATCCTCAACGTCAACGAAGCCGAACAAAGCCTCACCTTCGCCGGCGACGTCCCCCAAGGCCACATTGCACGTCTCATGAAGGCCAACTTCGACCGCCTCGTCGACGGCGCCCACGGAGCCGCCGAAATGAGCAACGCGACCCTCCACGGCAGCGCCGATCTTGCACTCCTCATCAGCTGCGTCGGACGAAAACTCGTCCTCAAACAACGCACCGAAGACGAACTCGAAGCCGTGCGCGAAGTCCTCGGCCCCGGACCCATCATGACCGGCTTCTACTCGTACGGCGAGGTCTGCCCCTCCGCCCCGGACGCCAACTGCGAACTCCACAACCAGACCATGACCATCACCACGATGTCCGAAACCTGAGAACCATGCACAAGCTCCTCGAACGCCAAGTCCAAAAACACTTCGGAAAAGCAGCCGAACTGCCAGCGACGGTGCGCGCGTTCCTCGAAGATGTCAGCGCGGCGTACGATGCCGCCGACACCGATCGACTCCTCGTCGAACGGTCCCTGGACATCACATCACAAGAACTGATGCAACGCAACAACGCGTTGCGAGAAAGCGAAGCCCGCTACCGACGCATGGTCGAAACCGCCACCGAAGGCATCTGGTTGACGGACACGAACGATCGGATCACCTTCGCCAACGACCGCATGGGGGACATCCTCGGACGCACCGCCGCCGAGATCCTGGGACGTTCCATGTTCGACTTCATCCAAGTCGACCCCGCCGAAGGAATGCGCCACCCCGAAGGCGAAGAACCGCGCCCGTTCGACTACCAACTCCGACGCAAAGACGGCTCCCACTGCTGGGCCATCGTGTCCAGCGCCCCGGTCCTCGATGGCGAAGGACACTACCAGGGCGGTCTCGCGATGTTCACCGACATCACCGAACGAAAACGCGCCGAGACGGAAGTGTTGCGCGCCTACGAGCGGCTGAAAGAACTCGACGTGTTCCGCTCCCAGTTCATCAACAACGCCGCCCACGAACTCGGCACTCCGCTCACGCCGATCAAACTCCAGCTCCACCTCCTGCGCACCGCCTACTGGAAGGACCTTGAGCCAGCGCAACAAAAAGCGATCGTGATCCTCGACCGCAACGTCGAACGATTGTCGCAGCTCGTCGGCGACATTTTGGACGTGGCGAAGATCCAGAGCGGAAAACTCAACCTGAAATTCCAAAAAGCCGCGATCGCCCCCATGGTCCGAGACGCCACCGAATCGTTCCAGGCCGCCGCGGTGAGCAAGGGGATCAGCCTGGAAGTCGCCGCCGACCCCGGCCTCGAATGCCACGTCGACCCACGACGCCTCGGCCAGATCATCTACAACCTGCTCACCAACGCGCTAAAATTCACCCCGCCCGCCGGGAAGATCACCGTCGTGGCGCGACGCATCGGCGACAACGCCCAGATCGTCGTGCGCGACTCCGGCCGCGGAATC
>CAYOZB010000025.1:0-27967 GCA_964408365.1 uncultured Halobacteriales archaeon
CGGGATCCCGATGAAGGGCCTCGTCTCCGCGTGCGCCGCCGGAAAAGCCGGCGACCAAGTCATCGTCGACTTGGGCAAGGCCGAGGACAACTACGGGGAAGCCGACTTGCCCGTCGCCATCAACCACCAGACCGGTGAGATCGTGCTCTTGCAGATGGACGGACACCTCAACGAGGAAGAGTTCGACCAGGCCCTCAAGTACGCGATCCAAGGCTGCAAGGACGTCTACGAGATCCAAAAGGAAGCCCTGCGAAAACGGTACAGCCAACACAGCCAGAACGGAGGCGGTGAATAATGGGCCAACACGTCGTCCTGTCCCAGATCACCAAAGACTACGTTCTCACCCTCGCCCAGAACGGTCAACGCGTCGACGGACGCAAGTTCGACCAATACCGAAACATCCGCCTCAAGGTCGGACACATCACCAAAGCAGAAGGCAGCGCCGAAGTCTGGCTCGGAAACACCCGCGTCCTCGCGGGCGTCAAGATCCAACCCGGCACCCCCTACCCCGACCAACCCACCTCCGGCACCCTCTCCACCGCCGCCGAGATGAACCCGCTCGCCGCACCCGACTTCGAACCCGGACCCCCCAGCCAGCAAGGCATCGAATTGGCCCGCGTCGTCGACCGCGGCGTCCGAGAATCCGGCGTCATCAAGTTCGACCAACTCGGCATCAAGGACGCCGAAGGCAAGATCACCAAGGTCTGGATGGTCTTCCTCGACCTCCACATCCTCGACTACGACGGCAACCTGTTCGACGCCTGCAGCCTCGCCGCCTTGGCCGCCGTCCTCAACGCCAAGATGCCCAACACCCGCTACAAGATCGAAGGCCGACCCGAGGGCGAACCGCTCCCGACGAGCGAACCCCCGATCAGCTGCACCACCGTCAAACTCGGAAAGGCGCTCCTCGCGGATCCGAGCCTGGACGAAGACCTCACCTTCGACGCACGACTCACCGTAGCATGCGACCAAGAAGGAGCCGTCCGCGCCATGCAAAAGGGCGGAATCGGCAGTTTCAGCGTCGACGAGGTCAAAACGATTATTAAGATGAGCCAAGTAGCCGGCGCCCGAATCCGGCAAGTGCTCACGGACGCGGTCGCCTCCGGCGAAGCCCGTCTCGAGTAAAAAACCACGGAGGCTCCCACTCATGTCGAAGCGCACCAAGAAGGCAGGACCCGTCGGCCGATTCGGACCCCGCTACGGTACCCGAGACCGTGTCCGGTTCCGAGACGTCGAAGTCCGCCAAAAAAAGTTCCACACGTGCCCGAGTTGCGGCCACCCGAAGGTCAAGCGGGTCTCCACGAGTGTCTGGCAATGCCGAAAATGCGAAGCCAAGTTCGCCGGCGGCGCCTACTACCCCCAGACCGATGGCGCGGTCACCGTCCAGAAGATCATCCAAGGCGTCGTCGAAAAGATGCAAGCAGGCCAAGCCGAAACGGAGGCCTAAACCACCATGGGTTACAAGTGCGGCCGCTGCAAGAAACGCGTCGAGTTCGACGCCCAGAACATCGGCATCCGATGCCCCTACTGCGGCTCCAAGATCTTCTACAAGGAACGACCCACCGTCGCGAAAACGATCAAAGCCGAATGACAGGCTCCCGATCCGCGACCTACCGGATCCCCTGCGACAACCCGGAGCAAGCACACCGCATCGAGCGCGCGCTCTCGATCGAGACCCGCGACGCACCCCCGCGCACCCGCATCACCATCACCAGCGAAGCCACCGAACTCATCGTGACCATCCAGAGCGACGACACGCGCGGATTGCGCGCCGCCACCCACTCCTTCCTACGCTGGGCGCAGACGGCCCTGGATGTCGACCGCGTCGTCACCACCAAGGCCCAATCCAAGTAACACGGCCGCGCGCAACCTTTATCGCCGCGACCAAATCCCCCGTCCGATGGCCGTCGAGCTTCCGCCCCAACTCCAAGACCAACTCCAACAGCTCCAGAACCTACAGCAACAACTGCAGGTCACGAGCCAACAACGCGGCCAGATCGAATTCCAGATGCGCGAAGCCGAACGCGCCCTCGAAGAACTCCAGACCGTCGCCGATGACGCCCCCGTCTACCGCAGCGTCGGCGGACTCCTCGTGAAGACCGACGGGAAGGCCGCGGTGGAGAAGCGCCTCAAAGAAGAGAAGGAGACGCTCGACGTGCGTCTCGCTGCGTACCAGAAGAACGAGGGCCGGCTCAAGGAGAAAGCGACGGAACTACAGTCGAAGCTCCAAGCCGCCCTCAAGAATTTGCCCGCCTTCCAGGGCGGAACCGGGCCCGCTCCCGCGAAGAAACCCTCCAAGTAAGACCCGATTCCGTTTTCGAAAGAAACGATCGAACGCTCAGAGCGTACGCTTTACCAAGAAAAACTTGGGGGGAAAGAAAAGGTCGCCGCGTTCTAAGCGCGGCGGCGTCGGAAGACCATCGCGAAGACGGCCAACGAAGCGAGCAGGATGCCCGTGTCAATCGCCGGAGACTCCGCGGGCGCCGTAGACGCCATGTTGGCGCATTGCGGGTTGAACGGGTCCGAGGCGCAGTCGATCGGAGTCGTGGAGTTGACTTCGAGCGGCCGGTCCGGGAGCATGGCGGTCATCGGGAGCGACTTTGCCGGGCGTGCCGTCGGGGCAGGAAGCATTGCGCCCTCGGAAGCGTACCTGCCGGTGCTGACAACGTAAATTTGCTTGGCTCCAGCCCGCGGGGCGGTTTCGAGGTCCCAGGCGAGGTTGAGCTTGATCTCTTCCGTGGAGTCGTAGGTTCTCGGGTTCGCGCCGGGCTCCCCGTTTTGGACGTTGAACTTGGCGGTGAACGGCTCGAGCGACGAGCCCGCCCACTTGGCGAACGAGTCAAGCTTAAGCTCGACCCTAACCTCGCATGGGAGCTGGTTGACACAAACGAAGCCGCCGGCCTCCAATTTGACCGTGAGAAGCATGTCGGCGCGACCCGTGTCTGGCACGGTCATCTCGCCGTGGGCCCACTCGAGCGTGGCGACGTAATAGTTCGCCGGGGCTCCTTGGGCGGTCGCCATCGGGGCGAGGGCCAACCCGGACAAGAGGAACACGGCCGAAATCAGAAGAATGCGCAACTTCATGGAAATCCCAACACCTTTTCAGAGGCTAGTTCTCGCAAGACCTGATACGAATATTTAACCTATCTTGTCTCGTGGTTGAGACTCCTCATCCACATTTACGCAGTGACCGTCACGTTGCCGACCATGCCCGTCCACTTGCCGTCCGGATCCTTCATCGCGTGCCCCGTGATCGCGCAGTGGTACCAGAACGTGCCCGCCGCGTCGAACTTGACCGTGTGCTTCCCGGCCTTGTTCAAGTTGCCCGAGTTCTTGCCGCTCATCGACGCGTCATCGAACGTCACCGTGTGCGAAACGGACTCCGTGTTCTCCCACGTGACCGACTCGCCGACCTTGATCGAGATCGCAGCGGGCTGGAACTCCACTTGGGCCATCATGACCTTCTTCCCCACAGGGGCCGACGTCGCAGGCGGATCCTCGGCGGCGCAGCCGGCCATCAAAAAACTCGAAACGACGAACACGGTCGCAACCAAAGAACGAAGATTCATGTCTGACCGAACCCGGGTGAAAAACTAGCCCTATAAAATCTTGGGGCTCCCCGTGACACGACGCGTACCACTCTACGTGGCTTCGGGCGCAAACGAATGCCGGATCGTCTCCTCCACGAGCCGCGTCCACGCACCAGTCACCACGGCCGACTGGAACGCGTCCGTCCACGACTCGCCATCCGTGAACCGCGCCAACTCCGACGGCAACAATTCGGACACGGCGCTCGTCGCCCCGGTCCGCACCAACGTCTTCGTCACGACCGGCAACCGACGTCCCTGCGACTTCGCCGCCGCACCCAGCTCCCGAAGGATGTGATCCTCCAACGCCCGCACCAACCACACCTTGAACTCCACCACCAACGAAACGTCCTCGTCGACCATCACGACGCACTCTCCGCCTCGACCGACAACGTCCCGATCGACTCCGAAGGGCGAAACAGGGTCCGGGCCCAGATCCGGGCGACATCCCCCTCATCCAACCGGTGTCGACGCGCCAACGCGCGGATCTGCGCGCCGCGCACATTCTCCATCAAGAGCCGCGCGATCTCACCGCCCAAGCGACGCGGCGACGCGGGCTGCAACGACGGAGCCCGTCGCGCAGCGTCTAAGAACCGACGCGGCACCACCGGCGCATGTTTTTGTGGATCCTCGTTCGGTCGATGCTTCGCCAACACCCGAAGCAACCGTTGCGTCTCGGCGTCAGCATGGTAGAGGTCTTTGCCATCGGCGTAGCGGCTCGTGCGTGAATTGCCCATCGAATGTGTCACCCGGTTTAGTTGAACTCGAATCCGAAGCGGGAAAGAGGAGCCGCAGGGCCGAAGAACATTCGGGCCCGACGGAAATTGTGATCCACCAACGCCTCCAAGTCCCGAGGCAGGACGAACCGACCCAACAGGTCGGAGTACATGCCCGCCGGGCCCACGGGTGCGTGTCGGCCGGAGCGTCCGAGGACGCGTCGACGACGCGCCAACACGTAGTGATGCATGGCCGCCGCGTCGACGGGGCCCCACGCGGAGCGCGCGGCGAAGCAACCCACGAGCATCGGACGCAACCCCATGTGCCGGGCGTGTCGGACGAAGGAGTGGATCGCCGCGTCATCGTTCTCCAATCGCTGTTCGCGCACGTAATGCGCGACGCGCGACAGGCCGAACTCGGCGGCGGTTTGCAACTGCGGAGCCCACTCGTCGGGGGTCAACCCCTTGACGAGCGGGATCACCTCGATGCTCTCGGGGTCCCACATGCGCACGGCGCGTAGGATCGCGCTCGTGCTTCGGGCCAGGGCGCGTTCCCGGGTCGGGGCGGACATGAACCTGTAGAACGGGATATCCAGGGTCAGGGCGGCGGCGGGTGCCACTGCGCGGACGAACCGTTCTGCCGAGCCCGCGTCCGCGTCCCAACGCAGGAGTTGTCGATCCGACGTGCAGAACGACAATACGAGGCGATGCTGCTCGCGCAATTGCCGCATCCAAGAAGGCGGGCGAAGCCGGCCGCGCGGGGGGAGAACCGGGACGTGGAGTTCGTCATTCGGGTCCAATCCGCGCGGGACCGATGCAAAGTCGCGTGGGTCCACCACGGGGGAGTATGTGGACGGGCTGGGTTCCGGCATGGGTCTTCACCCGCCTTCAAGGACGGGAACCCATGCTTGGTGCTGCTGGTTTTAACGAAGTTCGGTTCCCACGTTTACATGACGCCAAAACCCGGGTTCCGGATGTGCGCGTCGCATCACGGTTCCCGTGCGCGGGCATTCTCCTGTACGCTGGCGGGTTCGGCGCCGTTCTTCGGCGGCTGGGGCGTCGGAGCACTGCTCGGTTTCGAGCCGGGGGCCTCGCTCGGCGCTTCCAACAACCCCCAGGCGCGTAGTTGCGGCTCGTCGGTGGTCCAGCGGTCGCCGATGTCCGTGCGGAACATCATGTTGGGAAGGTACACCCCACCCGTCGCCTTCTCCCCGAAAACGGAATAGGCTCGACGTTTGGCATCTTCCAGCGTTTCTCCGGTGCCGGTGACGATGAGGCTGTATCCGGACGAATTGGCTGTGAGGAACCGGTTCTGGTTCGGATCCCACTTCAATTCTGCCAGGCGCACGTGGTCGATGCGGTCCTTCGTGACGCCGAACACGGGCAGGTCCTTCGAGTAGCGGTCGTACTCGGGTTTGCTGGCAAACGGGAACGGCGGAACCGCGACGACGACCCCGAGGCTGAACTTGCCGCCGACCCGGGTCGTCACCGGTTCGCCCTTGGCCAATTGTTCCAGGAAATGTCCCATGGGCATCCGGAACCCGTCCGCCATGATCTGCAACAACGGGTACCCGAACCGGCACGTGAACTCCAGAGGCCACACGCCGTTCTCGTTGACGATGCAATTGAGATCCACATACCCGTGGTGCCCGGCGGTCCGGAACAGTCCCGTGGTCTTGGCCAGCGTCGCCTGGAACAACGGATGGTTGTAGTTGGGATCCCACTTGATGCTCGTGCCCATCTCCCCGGTCATGGGGCCGATGTTGCCGTTCATCAGTTTCTTGTGCTCGAAATTCACGGCCAACGGGCCGACCCAGTCGTGTCCGTTGAAGAACGCCCCCACGGCCACCTCCACGCCGGCCGCAAATTTCTGGAGTTGGAACGTGGGTTTGAGGTTCTTCGGCCACTTGGTCTCCAAATTGACCATCATGTCGAGCAAATCGGAGGAGTCGCGTCGCTTGGACGCGTACGCCAACCCCTTGAAGTCCGCCGCTTGGCCGTTGGGCTTCAACACGTACCGACCGGGATTCGCCTGGATGTACGCGCGGGCATCATCGAAGGAAACGAAATCCTGGAACTCCAACGTCTTGACGCCATGGTCGCGAAGCGTGATCTGACCAAAGTCCCGATCATCCTCCAGACGATCGCCCAGGTCGGAGCCGCCCACGACCGGTTTGCCTTCGCGTCGTAACCGATCCTGCGCCTTGCCGTACCCCGTGTCTTCGAACACGACGACGTCGGCCCACGGCACCTCGGCCTCCCACGCCTCGACCTTGGGGAGGATGTTGTCGCCGATGTCTTTGCAGTCGGCGTCCTTGATGAACATCTTCGCCTCGTGGCCTTCCCGGATCGTCTGCCAGGCCAAGTCGAGGCTCAAGGCCCAGTCGCCGACGAAGAGAAACTTGAGCGGACGCTGCGTCTGGAGCGTCGGCGCCACCTTCCCATACATCTCGAGCGGAGTGCCCACATCCCTCGTCATCCGGTGGGCGCTTAAAAGAGTCCCGGGAGGGAAGCGACGAATCCGCGGGAATAAAAAAACAATTCGAGGGTCGCCCGGGGGACGCGCCAGGCTTTATCTCCTAGGCCCGAATCGCACGCCCGGAATGGCCAGCGTCGACGAACAAAAGAACCCGTACAAACCGTTCCAACCGAGCCCGGTGGAACCCAAGTACCCCCGCGACCGCGGCTTCGCGGTCACCCACACCCGACTCGAGATCAAGATCGACGAAAAACAGAAAATCGTCGAAGGCACCGCCACCCTCACCGTCCGCCCCATCCACCGGTTGCAAAAGATCGAACTCGACGCCGGCTCCATGGAGATCCGCCGCGTCACCCTCGGCGGCAAAAACGTCCGTTTCGACCACGACGAACCCCGACTCACCGTCTTCGCCGCCCGCGAACTCCCCGGCGAGAAACCAGTCACCGTCACGATCGAATACTCCGCCCACCCGCAACGCGGACTCTACTTCATCCAACCCGACAAACACTACCCCAAAAAACCGTACCAAGTCTGGAGCCAAGGCGAATCCGAAGACAACCACCACTGGTTCCCCGGCTACGACTACCCCAACAACAAAGCCACCAGCGAAGCCTTCATCACCGTCCGCGCGCCGCTCGTCGCCTTCAGCAACGGACACTTGGTCGGCGAGGAGAAAAAGACCGGCTGGACCACCTACCACTGGAAACAGGACGTCGCCCAACCCAACTACCTGATCGCCGTCGTCGTCGGGGACTTCGACGAAGTCAAAGAACAATGGGACGGCGTCCCCTTGCACCACTTCGTCCCCCGCGGCATGAAACCGTGGGCCCGGGAGACCTTCAAACAGACCGCCCACATCCTCGGGTTCTTCAGCCGCGTCACCGGCTACCGCTACCCCTACCCCAAGTACGCCCAAGCCGTCATCGCCGACTTCATGTGGGGCGGCATGGAAAACACCTCCATGACCACGGTCAACGAACGGTTCCTCATCCTCCCCGAACACCGCGACGACGCCGACCCCGATGGATTGGTCGCCCACGAAGCCGCCCACCAATGGTTCGGCGACCTGGTCACCACCAAAAGCTGGGACCACATCTGGCTCAACGAAGGCTTCGCCACCTACTTCGACGCCCTGTGGCACGAAGATTTCCACGGAAAGGACCTCTTCCAACAGGAACTCATCGACAACCAAGACGCGTACTTCAGCGAAGACCGCGAACACTACCGACGATCGATCGTGACGCGCAACTTCGCCGAGAACGAGGATCTCTTCGACCGACACACCTACCAAAAAGGAAGCCTCGTGCTCCACATGCTCCGGAACGAGCTCGGGGACGAACTCTGGTGGAAAAGCATCCGACATTACGTGAAAAAATTCGAATGGAAGAACGTCGAGACCGCCGACCTGAAGATCGCCATCGAAGAAGCCACAGGACGAAACCTCGACTGGTTCTTCGAACAATGGATCTTCAAAGCCGGACACCCCGAACTCGAAGCACGCTGGGACTACGACGATGACGCCAAACTCGCCAAACTCACCATCAAACAGACCCAGAAAGTCATCGGCGACACCCCGTTGTTCCGCTTGCCGATGAAAGTTTGGGTCTGGTCGAGCGCTAAGGGCCGCGTCGAGCACACGATCCACGTCACCAAGACGGAAGAATCGTTCTTCCTCCCAAGCCCCAAGAAACCCACCCTCGTCCAACTCGATCCGCACGGCGTCGCCTTGAAGAAACTCACCTTCGAGAAAGGAACCAAAGAATGGGCGTTCCAACTCCACAACGCCCCCGACGTCGCGGCCCGCATCGAAGCCTGCCGCGCCTTGGGAAAAAAAGCGTCCGACCGCGCCGCGGTCGAATCCTTGCAAACAGCATTGCGCGACGACAAGTTCTGGGGCGTCCGACGCGCCGCCGCCACCGCTTTGGGCGAACACGGCACCGAATCCGCCCGCAACGCCATCGCCACCGGGGTCAAGGACCCCCACCCGCGGGTGCGTCGAGGCGTCGGCCGCGCCTTGGGCAATTTCCGTCGCGACGACGAGGCCGTGAAGGTCCTCAAAGCGATGATCGACAGGGAGAAGCGAAGCGACTACGTCACCGCCGCCGCCCTGTTCGGACTCGCGCAGACGCGCTCCAAAGAAGCGTTGCCGCTTCTGAGAAAATTCCTCACCCGCGAAAGCCACAACGACATCCTGCGCACCTCCGTGTTGGCCGCGTTGCCGGAACTCCGCGACGAAAAGGCGCTGGAAATCGCTCTCGACCGCGCCAAACCCGGCGTCGCACCCTACGTGCGCTCCGCCGCGCTCGTCTGCTTGGCACGCATGTGGGACTTCGTGGAAAAGAAACGGCACGATGAGATCCGCGAAGCCCTCATCGCCCCGATGAAGGACGGATCCGCGCCCGTGCGACGAGCCGCGTATTCCGCCGTCGCGGAAGTGCCGGACGCCAAGGTCGCTCAACGGTTGGCTGTCCAGATCGAAGCCGAACCCGTGGGACTGTTGAAGAAGATCGGGCGCGAGAGCCTGCGTTCGATCCACGAACACTTGGGGGAGCAGAGCCGGTTCGGCGAACTGCGGAAACAGTTCGAAGACCTGCAAGGCGAGCACAAGAAACTCATCGGACGCGTCGCCGAACTCGAAGGACGCCTCAACGGCACCAAAGGCAAGGGCAAGAAGGCGAAGAAACGGGTCCGCAGTAGGGCTTAGGAACGCCGACAGCATCCCACGAAGCGATGGGACGTATCCGGGTCGGCTGCGCGGGCTGGTCGTACCGAGACTGGGTCGGCGCGGTCTACCCATCCCACGTACCCGCCGTGCGTTGGCTGGACGCGTACGCGGAGATGTTTCCCATCGTGGAGATCGACTCCACCTTCTACGCCATCCCCAACGAGGCCACCGTGGCCGGCTGGGTCGAACGCGCCCGCAAAACGCCCGACTTCCGTTTCTGCGCGAAACTGCCGCAAGAGCTCACCCACCGAGCCCTGCCCAAAGGGAACCCCGCTGACGTGAAACGGATCATCTCCGAATTCCGACAACGCGTCATCGAACCCCTCGAAGGCATCGGACGGCTCGAAGCGCTCCTCGTACAACTGCCTCCCACCTTCGCCATCTTCGAGACCGCCGGCGAACAGACTGCGATGGAAGCCCTCGCCGCGCTCCTCATCGAATTGCAGCCGGAGGAGCGCAAGGTTGCCGTCGAGTTCCGCCACGGCTCCTGGTACGAGCACGTCGGCGAACGCCTCGTGCCGGAAGTCCTGGAAGCCCTCACCGGACTCCACGTCGCCGCCGCCCAAGTCGACGGCCTCGGATCCCAATTCACGCAAAGCCGCACCACCCCGTGGACCTATTTCCGACTCCACGGACGACGAAGCGTCATCCCCCCAAGCGAACGAAGCCTCACCCACGCTCCCTACAATTACCTCTACACGAAGGACGAGATCAGCGAGATCACAAGCGCGGTCCGACAACGCGCCACCACGGACGAAAGCACCATCGTGATCTTCAACAACCACTACCGCGGCCAAGCCGCCCACAACGCCATGGACCTCATCGAATCCTTGGGACAACCCCGGCCCCGACCCGCCAAGGAGTTCAAACGCGAAAGCCGCCTCGACGACTTCGGACTCAACGCAGCCCCATGAACAGGGCGGAGCCTTTTTGGAGGACCTCCACGGTCCGCGACGACATGGATCTGGGGCTTCGGGGAAAAGTCGCCGTCGTCATGGCCGCAAGCGAAGGACTCGGCTACGGCGCCGCACGCGCGCTCGCCCGCTCGGGCGCGAAGGTCGGCATCTGCGGACGCCGAGTCGACGTCGTCGAAGCCGCTGCCAAAACGCTTCAGAAAGAAACCAAATCCGACGTGTTCGGGTTCCCCGGCGACGTCGCCAAACCCGGCGACGCAGCGCGCGTCATCGAAGCCACCCTCAAAGCGACCGGCGCCAAAGCCCTCGACATCCTCATCAACAACGGCGGCGGCCCACCCCCCGGGCCCGTCGACAAGTTCGATGACAACGCATGGAAAGACGCTTTCGAACTCCTCGTACTCTCGAACGTGCGGACCTGCCGCGCCGCGTACCCGCACCTCCAACGAAGCGGATCCGGCTCCGTGGTCAACATCGTCTCCACCTCCGTCAAGGCACCCATCGAGAACCTCGTCCTCAGCAACAGTCTCCGTTCCGCCGTCATCGGGTTCGCCAAGACATTGAGCCTCGAGTGGGCTCCGCACAAGATCCGCGTCAACAACGTGTGCCCCGGCTTCATGCTCACCAAGCGCGCCGACGAAGTGATCGCGAGCCAAGCCAAGCGTGAGAACGTCCCGTTCGAGGACGCAAAAAAGAAACGGGAAGCCGCGATCCCCCTGGGCCGCATGGGCACCATCGATGAACTCGGGCAGACCATCGCGTTCCTCGCAAGTCCGCTCTCGAGCTACATCACGGGGCAGACCCTGAGCGTCGACGGCGGCGCCACCCGCTGGGTGCACGGTTGAAGGTCGCGTCCATCATCCTCGACGGCATCAGCCACGCCGCCGTGCTGCTCGACGAACGCCTCGTGCTCGTTCGTGACCTCAACACGCAGTGGCGGACCCAGTTCCCGGAACACGTGGACGGGATCCTCCAGGTCGGAGCGCTGGAGGAGATCCGACGCCGGATCGAACGCGCCGCGCCCGATCCTGCGCACGGGATCCCTGTGCATACGGCTTCGTGGGCTCCGCTCGTGGAACGACCCAAGAACCTGTGGGGCGTGGGGTTGAACTTCAAGCAGCACGCAAAGGACCTCGGAGCGGACAAAACGATGCCGCTGCCCTCGGGGTTCCATCGACCTGCCACCTGCCTCGCCGCCCACAACAGCGTGCTCCGGATCCCCACGTCGTGGGGCGCCATCACGGGCGAAGCGGAGATCGGAGCGATCCTCGGCAAACCGCTCGTTCGGGGTTCACGCGACGAGGCCCGCGCCGCCATCGCGGGTTACACCGCGCTGCTCGACCTGACGGCCGAGGAACTCCTTCGAAAGGACACGCGTTACATCGGACGTTCCAAAGCCTTCCCGCAGTCCGTGGTCCTCGGCCCTTACCTTGTGACGCCGGACGAATGGGAGCCGAATCCGGACACGACGATCAAGACACTGTGGAACGGCGAACCCAAACGGGTCGGCCAAGTGCGCGGCATGACTTGGGACCCGTGGAGCCTCCTCGCCGATTTCTCCCACGTGTTCCCCTGGGCCCCGGGCGATGTGCTCCAGACCGGGACACCGGGCGCGGTGCCGCTCGAACAGGGCGGCCGTCTTGGTGCGCACGTCGACGGGTTGCCGCCGCTCGAGGCGAAGATCGGCTCGGCGTAACACGCATGCGCGGAACTGGGCTTACTTTGGTTGCCCAAGTGCTTCTCTGCAAGCATTCCCGTATTCCGGTATGGGAAACGGGTTCTGTGTGGCTTTTTCCCGTACTCCTGTACGGAACGCCGCGCGGCTGCTTGGCTTGCGGCGGGAGCGATCTTGAGCGCGGGGGAACCCGGTGGCCACTGGGAGGTTTCCAATGTGAATCCTCCGGCAGCGGTCTTTGCGCCGTAGAGACCTACGAACAACTTTATACAATGCAGCCAACTCGACGCGCGAGCACGAACCATCGATGACCCGCTTCCCCACTTTGATCGCCTTCGCACTCCTTTTCACCACCATCCTCGCCGGCTGTGCCGACCCGGAAGCCATCGCCGATCTTGATGCAACAGACGCGACCGGAACGGACGTTGCGGCCCCCGCCGCCGGCGACCCCGCCGATCCCGGCGCGCGACCGACCTGGAAGCATGGCGACTGGTTCGAGTTCGAAGTCATCTTCGACAACACGTACGTCGTCTTCGACACGCGCGACCGCGTCGTCGTCAACCGTGCGGACGAAGCCGGGTACGAGCTCGGTGCCGGAAACCGCGACCTTGGCGTCATCGACAGCCATTTCGACGACTTCTTCGTCGGCACCATCGACGTCGATCTGAACGCCAGGCTGGGCGCGGACGCAAAACAGTACACTATGTTCCAATGGCCCCTCGCACCGGGCAACGCCTGGAGCTCCCCTTTGCCCACCGACCCATTCACGGGAGCCACGGATGACGTCACGTTCACCGCCACGCCCATCGCCAAGGTCAAGGATCCGCGTGGAGAAGGACCCGGCTTCGCTATCGATGGCGTGTCGACGCTCGGCTACACGTTCCACTACGTGTACAGTGCACGCATCAAGTGGATCACAGAGTTCAGCAAAATCGCTCCGGACGGCCGACTCGCCCTCTCTTTGAACCTCAAGGATGCCGGCTCGAACTACGAGGGCGTCTTCCACCTCGTGACCAAAGAGACCCTGTTCGAACGCGTCATTGTTTGGCCGTTCTTCGTGTTCGATACGACATTATCCCCGATTCCGCCGGCGGACACGGTCACCATCAACGAGGACTTCAGCTTCGTCCAAGAGATCGTTGCGGCGTTCACCTTCGAGGTCCCCGCCAACGGCTCCCAACCCGCCATCCCCGGCGCAGGAGCCTTCCACGTCCAGATTCAGTATCCCGACAACACGCCACGCTACATGTCGCACGCCGGAACCGGAAACTCGGCCCGGATCGAACTCTCCGACCTCGAACCCTACCCCAAAGGCGCCTACATCCTCAGCTACGCGGGCACGGGCATCGGCGGCATCTACGTCGCCTACCACGGGTTCACCGATGAGATCGTCGAGTTCGGGAAGATGAGCCACGAAGGGCACTGAGCCGGCAAGTCCGCTTATCGTCCGCGACGCGGCAGCCACCAGAGCGCGTTCAGCAAAAAAACAAGGTTCGGCAGGGCGAGCACAATCTTGCCGATCGCGCCGCTGATGAAGGGCCGGCTGGGTAGGATGCGTTGGGCGATGCGGGAGACCGACATTTTCCCGCGCCATTCACGGCTGACGGGCACATTTCGCGCTTCCCGCCTCGCCTGGAAGAACCGTTTCGGACCCAACCGCACAAACGCGAGGAGCCACGCCACGAGGAGACTAGGGAAGTAGCCGACCCATTGGGTGCGACTGAGGTGTTTTCGGAGGAGGACGTTGCGGTTGCGTTCGGCGTGGAAGAGCTTCCCGTGCCCGCGTGAGCCGCGGTAGTCGTGGAGGAGGTGCGCGTCCCACGCAACGCGTACGCGGAAGCCGGATTTTCGCAAGCGCCACGAAAGCTCCGTGTCGTCGTTGTAGAGAAAAATGGCTTCCTCGAATCCGCCGAGTCGAACGTAGTCTTCGCGGTCCATGGCGAACCCGACGCCGGAGACCCCGGGAGCGTAGTCCGTTCGCCGTATTCGGTCGAGGGGTTGGTCGTAGAACCGCATCAACCCGTGGCCGGTCAGGTGCAGTGCGAGTCCGATGGTGTTGACGTGCGTGGGGCGGCTCATGAGGAGGGCCGGCGTGGTCGCGACCGTTTTGCCTGGTTTGACCGCGGCGCACAACATGGCGAGCCACAGGGAGCTCGCGACGGTGTCGGGGTTCGCGAACGCGACGATCGAGGTGCGCGCGTGTTGGACGCCGACGTTGTTGGCTGCGCCGAAGCCTCGGTTGTCCGTCTTGACGAGCCGGACTTTGGGGAACCCGGTCTTCACCAAGTCGACGGTCTTGTCGGTGCTGCCGACGTCGACCACGATGACCTCGGGTGTGACGCGTTCCTGGTCGAGGAGCGACGTCAAGCAGGCGTTGATGTAGGATTCGTGGTTGAACGTGACCACGATGACGGTGGCCGTGGATGGAAGCGTCATGAGACTGCGGTGAAGGCCGCGTTCCGGAGGGATCGGTCAACCATCACGTTGCTCCTGTTCCAAATCGAGGGGTCTTCTTGAGAATGGTGGTCGGGCGAACCTCTTATCTTTGCAGCGTACGATAATCGTTTGTTGCCCCCACTTTCACCCACCCCTTCGAAACTGGCAAAGCGTGCATCGTCGAAAGGCGGTCGTGTGAAGCGCGTTTTCGACGTCATCATCGAAAAGGATGAAACCGGATACTTTGTCGCGACCGTACCTGCCATTCGGGGCTGCGTAAGCCAAGGGAAAACCTTGGATGAAGCCAAGCGCAACATCGTCGAGGCTATCGAGCTCATGCTCGAGGACCCTTTGCCACCCCGGGAAACGGAAAGCAGGTTCGTGGGCATCCACCAGGTCGAAGTGAGCGCGTAGGTGATCAGATGCGGCCACTTCCATTTCGAAAGGTAGCTGCGGCTCTGCATCGTCTCGGCTTCGAAGTCGTACGCCAAAAGGGGAGCCACGTTCGGTTTGAACACTCGGATGGGCGCCGGTGTTCGGTGCCGAATCACCCTGCACGTGACATCGCGCCAGGAACTATGCGTGCCATCTGTGACCAGATCGACGTTCTACCTGAGAAGTTCCTTGAGCACGTTTAGAGAAACGAACGCCGGCCCCGCGCAGGGGGCCGGCGTGGAAAGAAAAACCGCGTCTAGAGCACGATGTCGATGTCGAGGCGCTCTGCGAGTTCCTTGTACCGGTTTCGGATCGTGACTTCGGTCACGCCCGCCACTTCGGCGACTTCGCGTTGCGTCCGGCGTTCTCCGCTGAGGATGCTTGCGATGTAGATCGCCGCGGCGGCGACTCCCATGGGGCCGCGGCCCGACGTGAGTTCCTTGTCGGCGGCCTGTTTCAGGATCTCGATGGTCTTCGCCTGGACGTCGCCGGAAAGCTTGAGTTCCGAGCAGAACCGGGGGATGTAGTCCGCCGGACTGGTCGGCATCAGCTTGAGTTGGAGTTCGCGGGCGATGAACCGGTAGGTGCGTCCGATCTCCTTGCGGCTGACGCGGCTGGCGTCGGCGATCTCATCCAAGGTGCGGGGCACGTCGCATTGGCGGCAGGCTGCGTACAGCGAAGCGGCGGCGACGCCTTCGATCGAGCGTCCGCGGATGAGGTTCTTGGTGACCGCTTTTCGGTAGATCATGGCCGCGGTCTCACGGACGTTACGGGGAAGACCCATGCCGCTTGCCATCCGGTCCAATTCGGACAAGGCGAACGCCAGGTTGCGTTCGGTGGCGTTGGAGACACGGATGCGTCGCTGCCATTTGCGCAACCGGTAGAGTTGGGCCCGGTTACGGGTGGGGATGGATTTGCCGTACGAGTCTTTGTTCTTCCACCCGATCATGGTGGAAAGACCCTTGTCGTGGATCGTGTACGTCATCGGCGCACCGACACGGGCGCGCTTCTCGCGTTGTTCGGAGTCGAAGGCGCGCCATTCGGGGCCCTGGTCGATGAAATTGTCGTCCAGGACGAGTCCGCAGGTGTCGCAGACGAGTTCCCCGCGCTCGTAGTCGTGCTTGAGTTGGTTGGAGCCGCACTCGGGACAGGTGGTGATCTCTTCGACGGCTTCTTTCTCTTTCTTCGTCATACTTGATCCTCCCTTCAGGGCTGCCTTCGGGGGCTTCCTATCTAACCGCGTGGAACACCAAAACGGTAAGAAGAAACCTTAAAAGGCTTGCGTCAGCGATTCGTTGTATGAAAGCTCTTATACTTAATCATATCGAAGGTTATTGGTAAGCTTTCGGTAGGTTCCACAGGAAGCAGCCCCTGGTCGTGAGGGCGTTTTCCAGGAGGCCGGCGACGATGACCTGTGGACGTCGCCGCGACCGCTGGGGCGGTTCCGTTCGGACAAGCGGGGCAGGGTCGTCGTCTTATAGAAAGAACGGGCGGCGTCGCGAGCAGAAATACGTTCGCCTCTCGTCTCAAATACCAGCGACCGTCGAAGGACAAGATTGGTCGCCATAAGGAGTGTCTCCAATCGTATGCCACAGCAACCTGGTGTTCCCCCAATTACCGCTGCGTCCCAGCCTTCCGCTGCCGCCAAGATCCGGCTCTACCGGACCATGTTCCGCGGAATGGACGAACTCCGGACCGAGATCAAGAAAGAACACGTCGGAGCGATCCGCTGGAAGAAACGGTTCGTCACCCTGGGCATCTTCGCGGTCATCATGGCCGGAGGCATCGTCGCCGCCATCAGCTCCTCCAGCACCACCCACTACGGCATCACGGGTGAGACCTACACCTATGACACGAGCATCTTCACCCTCACGAGCCAAGGTCACAGCGTGGCCGGCTCCACCGTTGCCGCAGCAGGCACGACGAACAGCCTCATCGGAGCGGTCGAATCCGCTCCCAGCTCCGCCGGAGCCGCCAACACGGCCCTCACCGTGGGACACTGGGTCTACCAGGTCAAGATCGACGAAGCCGGCATCAACACGTTCGCGAGCATCACCGGCTACTACAAGGTCGAACTCTTCCTCGATGGCACGAGCCAAGGCGCCGTGTACGTGAAGAACGCCGTCCTCGACATCCTCACGGTGGAAGGTGTGACCGTGAAGTGGACCCTCGGCGCGAACCTCCCCACGACCGGAGCGTACGTCGTCAAGGTCACCCAGATGGCTGCCTAGAACGGCAAACATTCCTGGAATGGCCGGAGGCGCGACCTCCCCCCCACCTTCCCGCGTTTTGCGCGCCATCAGCGTTAAGCGAAACCCGCGAAGTACACGGCGGACCTTGGGCCCATCGGACTCCCCAAAACCTGCACCACAGAGCGCCCTCGGCCGCGGCGACATCACCGCGATCCTTCTCGTCATCGCCACCACGGCGTTCGGACACGCCGTCATGTGGGGCCAGGTCACCTACGACACCGGAGCGTTCCGCTTCGTCGCCGTCGCCACCATCGCCGTCCTCGCGGCGTTCGTGTTCATGGGCGGCAAAGTCACCCCCCAGACCTACGCCGTCGTGGGCGCCTCCGCCGCGATCGCGCTCATGATGCAGTTCCTCGCCATGCTCACCATCCCCCCGGTGTTCTACCCCGTGGCGGGCCTGGACCGTGACCCCTACCACCTCGGCCAAGCCCTCATGATCCTCGGACTCGCCGCCTTCGCCGTGAGCTTCGTCCGACCGAACAAGTACCTCCGCATCGCGCGGAACGTGCTCCTCTACGGCGGGTTCCTCATCACGGGCGCCTGGGTCCTCACCCTTTCTCCCGACCCCGGCATCGACGTGTTCGGACTCCATCGACAAGCCGCCACCGACCTGCTCGCCGGCACCAGCCCGTATACGCTCTCGCGGCCCATCGGGGACAGTTACATGACGTGGCAAAACTGGACCGCCTATCCCTACCCGCCCATCACCCTTCTAGTGCAGGTCCCCGCGCATGCCTTGCTCGAAGAAACAAGGTGGACGAACCTGTTCGCCATGGCGGCGACCGCCTTCATGGTCACCCGGATCGCCCGCACCGCCGGGTTGCCCGGCAACATCTCCGACTCCCTCGGCGCGCTGGTGTTGCTTCAACCGCGCACGTTCTTCATCTTGGAACAGGCCTGGACCGAACCCATCAGCGCCGCCTTGCTCGTCGGCGCCGTGCACGCTTACGTCCGCAACAGGCTCACTCTTGCGAGCATCCTGTTCGGACTCGCCGCCGTGTCGAAACAATACATGATCGTCCTCGCTCCGCTCCTCTTGTTCCTGCCGAAGTTCCGCAAAAAAGAAATCGCCATCGCGGCCGCCGCGGCGATCCTCAGCATGCTCCCGTTTCTCCTCTGGGACGCCCAAGGCTTCTGGCACGGCCTCGTCGAAAGCCAACTCGACACCCCCACCCGACTCGACAACTCCAACAGCATCGCCGCCTACCTCCTGCGCCACCACCAGGTCACGTTTCCCAGCTGGGTCGCCTTCAGCGCCTGGATCATCGTCCCCCTCGCGGCAACCTACTGGAAACGCAACATCCCCATGATCCCCATCGCCGCCTTCACCGTCTCCCTTGCCCTCCTCTTCAATTTGGGCAAACAGGGATTCAGCAACTACTACTGGCTCATGGCCGCCCTCAGCGGACTCACCCTCAGCCTCCTCCCCTACTACGCCGACCGACAAGACGAACCCTGGATCCTCACCAAACTTCACTGGAGAAAACAGGCGTCCAGCGAGCCGGAAACGCGGATCGCAACACGACTCGAATGACGCCGCGAACCATACCTTGAAACCAAACACAAACATCGCACACCTGCAAACCCCGATGGCGACCACGGAAGAAACGCGACCCCCAACCATCGTCCCCGACGCGGGTCGCCCGCGAAAAATCGTCTCCACGAAGCAACTGCTCGCCTTCAGCTTACTTGCCGTTTTGATCTACGCCGGGATCTTGTTCATCGGAGACACCCGCGCCATCTTCACCCTCATCCGCGACGTCAACCTCGCCTGGGTCGCACTCGCCCTCCTCCTCGTCACCGTCGGCTACTTGGTCCGCGCCGCGCGATGGACCTACCTCATCCATTCCCTCGGACAACCCGCGCCGACCCTCGCCAGCGGGACCGCGTTCCTCTCCGGATTCGCCCTCGGCGTCACCCCCGGAAAAGTCGGCGAACTCGTCAAGGTCTACTACCAGAACCGCGACGCGCAAACACCCTACGAAACCTCCTTCGCCGTCGCCCTCGCGGAACGCGCACTCGACGTGATCGCCCTCTGCCTCGTCTTCGCCGCCGGACTCCTCGTCACCGAGTCCCTCGAGATCCGCTACGCCCTCATCCCCATCGCCATCGCCATCGTCGGCATCCTGGTCATCCGCAGCCGACGACTCGCGACCTCCATCCTGACGTGGATCGGCCGACACAAACGCCTCACAAAACCCGCCGCTGCCTTGCAACGGACACAACACGAGATCAGCCGCGTCCTGCGCGGCCGACGACTCTTGCTCGGAACGTTCCTCGGGGTCCTCGCCTGGGGATTGGAACCCCTCGCCATGGCCCTCTTGGCCCGCGGACTCGGCCTCCAAGTCTCCATCTCCGCCTGCGCCGTCGTCTTTGCCGGAAGCACGTTGTTCAGCGTCCTCACCTTCATCCCCGGAGGCCTAGCGAGTTACGAAGGAAGCAGCGTGGTGCTGCTCCACCAGTTCTTCGGACTCACCCTCGCCAGCGCCGCCGCACTCACCCTCCTGACCCGCCTCGCGACGTTGTGGTTCGGCGTGCTCATCGGACTCCTCGCCATGATCGCTCTGCGAGCCAAAGCGCGCAACACCACTACGCAGCAACGGATCGCGGCCTCGAAACCGCAAGACTAAGATGCGAACCCACCCTGCCCCGACCGCCGTGCAGAGTGACGAATCCACCAGTGCCCCCGACGCACGGCCCACTTGGCGCGACGCGGTCAGTCTCCTGCGCCCGCATCAGTGGTACAAGAACCTCATCGTGTTCGCCGGACTCATCTTCTCTCTGAGCTTTTTCGACCCGAACGACGTCCTTCGCGCCATTGCGGGGTTTGCCATTTTCTGCATCGCCAGTGGAGGCGTCTACGCGCTCAACGATGTCTACGACGCGCCCAAAGACCGACTCCATCCGACCAAGAAGAACCGAGCCATCGCAGCCGGACGCATCAGCAGCACCGCCGGCGTCGCCCTCGGCCTTACATGCGTCATTGCGGCCGTCCTCCTCGGCTGGCGCTTGGAACCGAGCTTCGCGGCCGCCCTCATCGCCTACCTCCTCCTACAAGCATTGTACATCCCGGTCCTCAAGGAACACGTGTTCCTCGACCTGTTCTCGATCAGTTTCGGGTTGATCCTACGCGCCATCGCTGGAGTCGTGCTCGCCGGCGTGTTCCTCAGCCCTTGGCTTCTGCTCTGTACGTTCTTCCTCGCGCTCTTCTTGGGACTCGGGAAACGACGAAGCGAAGTCAGGATGCTCGGCGACTCTGCTCGCGCGCACCGCGCCAGCTTGAAACATTATTCCGAACCATTGCTCAACCAAAGCCTCACCGTGGTGATGGCGACGATCATCCTCAGCTACAGCATGTACACGTTCTTTCACCAGAACCAATGGATGATGCTCACCATCCCGTTCGTGCTCTACGGCATGTTCCGCTATTTGTTCCTCGAGATCGAACGTGGACAAGGAGGAGAACCGGAAGGCATCTTCCGCGACATCCCCAGCCTCCTCAACCTCGCCTTCTGGGGACTCACCGTCGTCGTGGTGTTGGTCGCTGGGCCGGACTTGTTGCGGGACTATTGGAACCGGTTCGTGTAGCCGCGTGCCGGCCTGCGTTAGCCCGATACGCGCGGGACGATGCCGTCGAAGCCACCGTCAAAACTGGCCACGACGGCCTGTAGGTCTTGGGCGAGGACGGCCAAAACGCAGTCGGTCATCGACAGCCCGCGGTCATAATGCCGAAAATGAAGCTCCGCCGCACGCAGCAAGTCCTCTCGGCTTGTCATGAGCAAATGCAGGGGCGGAGGACGAGAACCTGTGCCTGTAAACAACTCGAGGAACGCTAGGGAAACACTTCGCCGGCCTCCCCGTTTTCGCAACAGGGTCAGGCCCTCATCCAGCACATGTTCGCTGGACACGGGCGTTCCGAGGTCGCCCCGAAGGATCCGCGCCATGAGCGCACGCGCTTTGTCATGTTGTGCATCGTCACTCTTGAGCATCGCCGCGAGGACGGAGGTATCGAGAATGACCGTCACGCTTCGTCCCCATAGACGATGTCGTCGATGTCGTCGACGCTCCATTTTCCCAGAGGTTGCGCTTTGGCCAGGATCGCCTGGATCTCGGTTTCCGTCAACGGTTTCCAGGTCGTCTCCCGGATGAATTCATCGCGATGCCGCAACGCGAATTCGATGGACATCCCCAACACCTCTTGTTGCGAAGGCTGTGTGCCGCTTGCGCGGGCGACTTCGTGCCGAAGCTGTTGAAGGGCTCGCTTGTGCGTGTCGTCGATGCGAACGGGCGATGTCACAATCAGATTGTAGCTATTGCTACGCTATGTACCTTTTGCGCTCAAATGGTCGAAGTTGCCGGTTTACTTTGCGGTCAGGTGTTTCTCGATGCGACGCGCAAAATCATCGAGATCCGCCATCCCGTCCACCAACGCGGAGCGGACTTTTTCGCGGTCCAAGGTGCCGTACTGGTGGACCAGCATGTTGCGTAGGCCCGCCGCGCGCGCGAGTCGGGAGGCGAGTTCCGCCGGTAGGATGCGCCGCTCTCCCAAGATCCGGAACACGTCGCGGTTCTGCTCGGGCCGAGGCCATCCTTGTTCGGCGATGACCATTTCGCCGACGTCGATGGCGCATTCGATCACGAGGTGGAGATGTCGTTCCACCAAGGCCCAGGTCCGCCAATCGTCCGCGCCACCCAAGACTTCGGCGCGTAACTCGCTGAGGCGTTCGTAGTAGGGTCGGCAGGACGCAAGTTTGGCCCGCATGCGTTGAGCTGGGTTCAAGCGAGGCCGCGCTCCCGCACTCGGGCGAGGGCCGCATCGAGGGAGCGTTGCAGGTAGGGGAGGCGATCGTGGTACATGCTCATGATGCGTGCCTCGGCGTCGACGCGTGCGCCTTCGTCGCGCGAAAGGATCAGCGTGCCTTTGATGGCTTCGAACGCCAAGGTCGGCGGGGCGTCGTTGAGGATGACGACGTCGACGTCGTCGCGATGCACGGCTGCGCTGAGGAGGTTGGTGAAGTCCAGGGCGGGCCAGGGCTCGCGGGATTCTTGGAGGTACAGGGCGACGTCGACGTCGGCGCGGGGATGGTCCGACCCGTGCGCGCGAGAGCCGAAGAGGTAAGCGAAGATGACGTCCTCCCGTTGCTCCAAGGCGCGCCGAAGGGTTTCAACGAGCTTGTCCACAGCGTCGAAAGGTCCGATTCCGGCTTAAAGGCGGCTGATGCGTCTAACCTAGGGTCTGCGAAGCCAGTCACGGACTTCCTCAACTTCCGACTTGGAGCACGACGATGAACTCGGATCTGCACCCCGATCAACGCATGGCCCGACCAGGTGCGGCCGGTTTCTTCACCCACGAGTACAACGCTTCCGCCTCGCGCTTCGAGAACGGTTCCTTCGCGGCGGTGATCTTCCGGATCCCTTCCCGGAGCGAGGTCTTGGCTTTCCAGCCGATGTCGCGTTCGATTTTCCCCGTGTCCGCCAAGGTCTGTGCAACGTAATTTTTGAGCGGGTTCGAAACGTACTGCGGCTCCACGTTGGTGCCGAGTTCTTCGTTGATGATCTGGATCATGTCGTTGAAACTGTGTTCCCTGCCGGTCCCGATGTTGTACACGTCACTTCCACGGCCCTTTTCGAGGATCAGCAAGATCGCCCCCACGAGGTCTTCGACGTAGGTGAAGTCGCGCGACTGGGAACCATCCCCGAACACGACGGGGCGGATTCCGTTCTTGATGGACCAGTAGAACTGGCTGATGTTGTTCGCGTAACGGGTCTTGTGCCGCTCTCGTGGTCCGTAGACGCTGAAGAAACGCAACCCGTTGGAGCGGACGCCGTATTCCAGGAAGTACGTGTGTGCGGCGTTCTCCATCGTGAGTTTGCTGAACTCGTAAGGTGTACCGGGGATGATGGTCATGTCTTCCCGGAACGGTTTCGGGCACCGCGCATAGAAACTGGACGTGGACGCGTAGGCGACGCGGAGGTCGTGTTTTCGGGCGGCTTCGAGGACGTTGAGGAATCCTTGGAGGTTCTCCGCCATTTTTTTTGCGGGTTCGTCGGCGTACATGGGGGCCGACGTGTACCCCGAAAAATGGGAGACCTGCTTGACCTTGTGCTTCTTGACAAGTTTCTCCACAAGGCGTTCGTCGAGAACGTCGCCCGTGACCCGGGTGCACTTCGTACCATCGAGGTTCGACCAGCGGCCCAGGTACTCATTGTCCAACGCGACGACCTGATCGCCGCCTGCGACCAACGCCCGGACCATGTTCGAACCGATGAAACCGGCCCCGCCGGTGACGAGGACTGATCGTTTCATGGCAGGGTCTGCGCGAGCCGTGGGTTTCTCATGAATCTTTGTCTTTGAACCATCCTCGCCCCGGTACGCGGAACCAGATGCGAACCCTCACAGGTCGTCAAGGTCAGGGTAGACGACGTCTTCCGACTCGGCCGCGTAGAAGCGTTCCATGAGCTTTTCGTGTTGAATCGGAGACAAGACTCGTTCTACTCGCGTTTGGGGTCGCCGTAGAGTTCGGGGTAGAATTTCCGTCGGAGCTTTTCGTCCGTTCCCGCGCTTTCAATGATCAGCGGGGGAATGAATTCCTCGTCCGCCTTCTGCCGCTTGACCCGCGCCGCTTTGTTCATTGCATCAACCAATCGTTTCACCCGCTATATACACAATCGCTGCCACGTAAGCCAGCACGGACACGAGGAGAAGCCGCGTCCCGAGCGCCCGCCGTCGGCTCTTGCGCTTCATGGTCGCTTGGTTGAATTCGGCAAACCGGTGATAGGCACGGATCAACCGCAGTAACATATGTCTCGTTGCCACTGCTGCTTCGACGTTTCGCCAGTACGCTGGACTGGGGCCGGCATGAACCTCAAAGCCGTGCCCAAATCCGAGGTACGCAAACAGGAACACGACGAGGGCCGCCAGGTTCAAGGCCATAGCAATGGAGAACAAAACGAGAAATGCAACGGCCCCGACGGGGCCATCTCGCTCGATGAGCAGCGCAACAAGGGCCAGGCCTGCACCCAGGGCCGCGGACCCGAGCGTCATCCTATGCTCGACCTTGTGGTCTACGTCGGACAAGGAACCGACCAACGCATCGGTTGACCGCCTCGCCTCATCGAGCATGAGGCGCAACGCAGATTCATCAGTAGGCGGGCCACCCACAACCCTTTCCTTTGGCGGTCCCAGGATACGTCCATTTGGTGGGGGTGAGTGAATGTGAAAATCGCCGATTGCGCTTCAAAAGAGCTGCGAGGCCGCCGGGACCCATCCGGAGAGCACTTTTCCGGCTCCGACGGCGCATTTTTCGCCGATGATCGTTCCGGGGTTGAGGCTGCAGTTGATGCCGATCTTGGTGTCCGGGCCGATGATGGTTCCGAGTTTGCGCATCCCGGTGTCGATCTTGGATCCGTCGTCCCACGTCACGCGGACCGTCTGCGGGGTGACTTTGAGGTTCGCCACGTTGGTGCCCGCTCCGAGGTTGACGCGGCTTGCGATGACGGAGTCGCCGATGTAGCTGAGGTGGGGGATGTTGGCGTCGTCCATGATGAGGCTGTTCTTGATTTCCACGGAGGCGCCGATGTGGCAACGGTCGCCGATGCTCGTTGCGGGTCGGATGTAACAATTTGGCCCGATCTTGCAGTCTTCTCCGATCACGACGGGCCCCTCGATGTACGCGCCGGAACGGATCCGCGTGCCACGGCCGACTTGGACGTGGCCGAAGAGCTGTGCGCCGGGTTCGATGATTGCCCCCGTTCGGGTGCCTTTTCCTTTGGCGTCCCGGAGAAGCCGTTCTTGGATGGTGAGGAGGTGCCATGGGCGGCCGGCTTCGAACCATTCGTCCAGTTTGATGACGCGGATCTTCCCACCCGCCTCGGCGTGCTCGTTGAGTGCGTCCGTGAGTTCGTACTCTCCGCGAGATGATTTTTTCAGGCTCGACAACCGGGACAAAATATCGACGCCGAGTCGCGCGATGCCGGCAAAAACGAATCGACTGGGCGGCTTCGCTGACTTTTCGTGGACGCGGATGAATTTGGCCGCGCGAGATTCGACGCTGCCATAGGCCGACGCGTCGGCTACTTCGTGGACCGCGATCCAGGATCCTTCTTCCTTCGCCAGTTTTGCTAGGACTGTTGGTGGGACGAACACGTCGCCGTAGAACACGAACGCATCCTCGCGTGGCTTTTTCCCAACGCCAGCAAGGACCCCGCGGCCGGTTCCGTCCCGGTTCGTTTGTCGAACCCCCTTTGCGGTGATGGGTGAGGCGGTGCGTAGCCACTTGCGCATTTCGGCTTCGGCAAAATTCACGACTACGGTCGCGGACGATGCGCCGGCTTCCTTCAGACTGGCCAGGGTCCATGCAAGAAGCGGCCTCCCAGCTACGGGTAAGAGGACTTTCGCTCGGTCCGCCGATAGTGGGCCCATTCGTTTGCCGCCGCCGGCTGCCAACACGACGAACCGCATCGTGACCCGCGGCACCTCTTGCCCGCTATATAGAGACGAATCCAACGACTCGCCGTGCAAACAAGTGCGAAAATTACCTAACCCCGACCGGTTCCTCCTTGCCTGGTTCCGTGAAAGCAATCATCCTGACCGCCGGAGAAGGCGCACACTTCTATCCTCTCACGGTCACGAGGCCGAAAGGCATGAGCATCGTTGCCGGCAAACCCCTCCTCCAACACACCGTCGAGGCGCTGGTGGAGGCCGGCGTCAAGGAATGCTGGTTCGTGGTCGGCTACAAACCGGAACGATTGCGCGCGTTCTTCGGCAACGGTAGTAACTTCGGAATCACCGCGCGCTATGTCGAGCAGAAGCGACCGGAAGGGACGGCTGCTGCGGTCCGGCTCGCGGCGGAAGAGATGCAGCCGACGGAAGAGACGCTCGTGATCTTTGGGGACAATCACTACACGGCCGACCTTATCCGGTCGGTCGCGTCGGTCAAGGGGGACGTGATTATGGGCACGTCGAACGCGGACCCGCGCCGGAACGGTCTCGTTGTCGCTAAGGCGGGGAAACTCGTCAAGTACGAACTGCCCTCGACGAGCGAGCGCGGTCTCGTCAACACGGGCCTGATGAAGTTCACCCCTGCGTTCTTCGCTTACATCCGCGGCCTTCCAGCCGCGACCTCCGCGCAGCTCCCCCACGCGCTCGAGTCCTTTGCCGCCGTGGGCAACGCCGTGCGCGTGATGACCGCCGATGAAGGATGGGACGAAGCGGACACCGTGTGGGACCTTCTTCGCATGAACGAGCGGCTCCTGGGAGAACAGGCGGCCCCCAAAGGCGTCGTCATCCCGGGCGTCCGGATCGAAGGCGCCGTGACCATCGGGCCCAACAGCCGGATCCAACCTGGCGCGCACCTCATCGGCCCGATCCACATCGGCTCCGACTGTGAGATCCGCGAGAACGCCATCGTCGGCCCGTTCGTCAGCATCCGGAATTCCGTCCACGTCGGCACGAACAGCGAGGTGCGGCACTCGATCATCAACAACAATGTGTTCATCGATAGTCAATCCGTTATTCGCTTCAGCATCCTAGATGACGGCGTCCGCATCGGCGCCTTTGCCGTGGTCGCTGAAGGGGACATCACGGACAGCCCCGGCGCACTCCCCACGCGCCATGGGTCCGTCCTTGGTCCCGATGCTCGCATCGGGACGCGCGTCACGGTCAAACCGGGAAGCATCGTCGGGGAGGAGAGCGTCGTCGGCGACGGACTCGTCGTCGGCATGCTCGAGGCGCGCGCGAAGAGGGTCTGACGTCGATGTGCGGCATCATGGGAGTGGTGGGCCAACGCGGTGCGGTCCAGATCGTCCTTGACGGCCTCCATCGTCTCGAGTACCGTGGCTACGATTCCTGTGGCTACGTGTATGAGCACGAGCGCGCGCTTCGGGTCGTGAAGACGGTCGGCGGTGTGGCGAACCTGCAGGCGGAAGGCGATGCGAGTGAGACGCTCGCGCTCGGGCACACGCGTTGGGCGACGCATGGCGGGGTGACGCAAGCCAACGCCCATCCGCATCTCGACTGCAACCGTCGCATCTCCGTGGTTCACAACGGGATCATCGAGAACCACCGCGAATTGCGTGAAGAGCTTGAACGCGCCGGGCATGTTTTCCACAGCGAGACGGACACCGAGGTATTGCCGCATATGCTCGAGGAAGCGGGCGGCGACCTTTTGGAGGCTTTGCGCGCCGTGATCAAGCGGATCCGTGGTTCGTACTCGATCGCGGCGGTACGCTCGGGGGACAAAGCGTTGGTCTTCGCGAAGAACGCCACGCCGCTCATCGTCGGCGCGACGAAGAGTGCACATTTCTTGGCAAGCGACCCGAACGCTCTGGCGGGCGTCACGGACCGCGTCTGCTACATCGAAGACGGCCAATATGGGAGAATCACGGCGAAGGGCGTCGAACTCTTCGACGCGCGCGGAAACGTCCTCACGCCCGGCTGGGTGACGATCGTGTGGGCCGCGGAGGAGAGCGATAAGGCTGGTTTCCCGCATTACATGCTCAAAGAGATCTACGAGACGCCCGCCGTGATGAACCGTGTCCTTTCCGGCCGCGTCTCGTTCGGGCCCCCCTTCGTGACATTGGGATTGCCGCCGGAACTCCTTCGGCCGAAACGGGTCAAACTGCTCGGTGCCGGTACGAGTTACCATGCGTGCCTCATCGGGGCCTACTATCTCCGCACGCTCGCCGGGATCCCGGCACAGGCGGAGCTTGCTCCCGAATACAAGGACACCGAGGCGCTCGAGGAACGA
>CAYOZB010000026.1:0-27638 GCA_964408365.1 uncultured Halobacteriales archaeon
CGCGAAGGTCGACGTGTACGACCCGGCGACCGACACGTGGACCACGCTCGACTCGGAGATCCCGACGAACCGCGGCCACACGGCGGGCGCCGTCTACGATGGCAAGCTGTACGTGATCGGCGGCGACGTCGGCGGACACAGCCAGAACACGGGTGCGAACGAGGTCTACCACCCCGTCACGAACACCTGGGAGACCAAGGCGCCGCTCCCCGTTCTCCGCGGCAGCCTGCATGAGGTCGCATATCGCGGGCACATCGTGGTGATGGGCGGGCAGAACGGAGGCGGCGGCGTCGACAGTTTCCACGACGTGGACGCCTACGACGTCGCGACCGACACCTGGTCCAAGCTCCCCGAGATGATCACGCCCAAGCACGGGTTCGGCGCGACGGTCTGGAATGATCGCATCTACGTTTTCGCGGGCAGCCCCCAGCAGGGCGTCGACGCCACGGCCAAGGCGAGCGTCCTCGAGCCTGTTGGTTAAGTTTGGTTTAGCCTCACCGATGAACGCAAGGCTTAATCGTCGGCGCGTGACTCAGAAAAGTCGTGCTCGGTCGCAATGCCGTCGCCATCTTGACGGTTTTCCTCGCCTTCGGGGTCGCCGGTTGCCTTGATGCATCGACGCCCAAGGCCGCCTTGATGGAAGGCGACGGGCACGACCACATGCGCCAAGTCGGCGGCACGTTCCACATGGAAGGCGCGGACTGCGAAGAAGCCGGCTGGATCGCGCATTACTCCGGATCACCCACCTTCGCCGGGGTCTGGAAGGCGGCCGACATCCGCGAGGAGTACGGCAACCCCATCCAGGATTCGATTGGCGCGCCCACGCCGCTCTTGAACCCGTTGTACGGGAACCATCACATCGGCTTCAACTGCAAGACCGCCGTCGTCAACGGCGAGGCGATTGAGAACTACAAGTGGGGCTTCGTCGGCGAACAGATCGAGGCCCCATCTTGGGACCCGGGCGGCGCGGAGCGTCACATCCTCATCGGCGGCATGTCGTTCGAGAACGGTACCATCGCGGACGCTCTCCGGGCGACGACGACGGCCGACTTCACGCACACGCTCACATCGTACACGACGTGGACGATTCCGCGCGATCAGCCACGCGCGTTCGCCTATTCGGAGTACCACGACTGGGAGAAGGGCCTTTACCAGACCTGGAGCAACCTCGAGCACCTTCGCGACCTTCCCGAACGGACCGTCCGCTTCTGGTGGCAAGTGCCGGCCGACGGCTCCGACGCCGAGATCTGGGGCCCCGCGCACGACCACGACGGCGAGGACCAGCCCGAGGACATGAAGTGGAACCCGGTCTACTGGGACATGAAGACGGGAGGTGGCGGCCACTGGGTAAGCCCCAAAGACCGCGTCGGGG
Organism: uncultured Halobacteriales archaeon; assembly: GCA_964408365.1. GTDB lineage: Archaea > Thermoplasmatota > E2 > JACPAO01 > JACPAO01 > JACPAO01. The sequence continues at coordinate 1,373 of CAYOZB010000026.1, forward strand.
CGCAGGAGCACAACTTCGGCCTCTTACCCACGGCCGCGGGCGGCACCGCCGAGCACTACCCGCCGTTCTCGCAGCCCTGCCTCGCAACCTTCTACGAGCACAAGACGGTCACGTTCACGAGCGGCAAAGTGTTCCCCGACGTCCTCATCGACGAACTTTGGGCGCACTAACTCGACCGGTTGTCGGGACGGCTTTTGGCGCCGGGCCTTTCGCTTGGTCACTTAGAAACTTTCTGGCCATGCGGGCATGAGGGACGCTCGGAACGCCGCCGCGTCGCGGGGCCGAGCATCTGGGTCCTTCGCGAGGGCCTGCTGGAGGACGAGGCTGAAGCGCCGTGCGCTTGGCGGAAGGGCGAGTTTGGGTGCTCGCGTGAGGATCGCTTTCCGGGTCCGGAATTCATCGCCGGGCTCTGGCACAATCGCCGGTTTGCCGGTCATCAGTTCGTGAACGAGGATGGCGGCCGCGTACACGTCGGAGCGTTGGTCGCCGGCTTCTCCGCGGACCTGCTCGGGGGCCATGTAGGCGAGGGTGCCGCTCGAGCCCGGCCGCATCGTTCGTCCGGCATCGGGGGCGCGTGCGATTCCGAAGTCCGCGAGCATCGGGTTGTCGCCCTCACCCAAGAGCACGTTCTCTGCTTTCACGTCGCGGTGCATGACCCCGGCCGCGTGCGCGGCGGCGAGGCCGGCGAGGACCCCGTCGGCGATCTTGTGGGCTTCGTCGGGCGCGAGCCGGCCGCCGCGTCGGTTGAGCAGGCCCCGAAGGGTACCGCCTTCGGCGAACTTGAGGACGACGAGTGTGGCGCCGGGGACCTCGACGACCTCGATGAACGGGACGATGTTGGGATGACGCAACCCCTGCAGGATTCGGGCCTCCCGAAGTCCCTCGTGACTTGCGACCGCTTTGAGCACGACGCGTCGGCCGGGTTTGCGGGTTTCTTGTGCCTCGTAGACCCGTGCCTGTCCGCCTTCGCCGATCAGCCGGACGACCCGGTAGCGTCCGAGGACGACGACGCCGGGCGCGAGCGGCCCATGGTTGGTCGCGGCGAGGATCCGGCCGAGGTCGAGCCGTCGTGCTCGTGGCAGCACGAGCAGTGCCATGCCGGTTGCGCCGGCGATGCCGATCAACGGAACGACGAGGTCCCTGATGTCGGACGGCGGAATGGCGACCGTCGCGAAGACGGCCACGAACGCGTAGGCGAAGAGGCTTGCGAAGGCCGTGACCGCGATCGTCGGGGCGATGCCGCGGGGCTCGCCGGGCAGCGCGTCCCATTTTGCCTGGGCGTACATGACGAGCCCGGGTCCAACCATTCCGCCCCAGAGTCGAAGGACATTCGTGGCTTGCGGGTCGAGGTCCTGGCGCAGCATGAACGGGATGGAACTCACCAAGCCGGCCGCAACCAACCAGGCAGGCACCTTGAATCTGCACGACAAAGCAGCATAGACGGCCAGGACTAGCGGTACGACGAACGCGGCTAGCACAACGGACGTCTGGATGGCGACCGGGGCCGGATTGAGCAGCGGCTCGCCCTGAAAGGCCCTGAACGCGAGCCGGCCCGATTCGAACCCTGCGCTGGTGAGCATTTGCGCAGGCAAGACGAGAAGGAAGTACGGCGTCGCGCGGGCGGCAGCGCCACTATTTTTCCTAAGATCGTGGAGTCGCGCCAAGACCACGGCGATCGTGACGATGGTATTCCCGGCGGCGCCCGGACCGAGCACCATGCTGGAGACGTTTGGCGTGGTAAGGAGCAGGGGAAAGTCGCCCCCGAGGGCCAACCCTGTCCATGTCAGGCTCGCTACCCACCATGCAGCGGCCGACAGGAGCGCCACGCCGCTCACGCTTCGCAATGCGACGGTTTGGGGGAACAAGGCCGCGAACCCCAAGAAGGTGGCATTTCCGGCCAGAACGGCGAGAGCGGGGATCGCAACATCGGATGGCTCGTCGACTGAGGCAGTAGGACCCGCGAGGAGCCAAACAGAAAACGATTTGCTGATCGCGAAGCACAACAGGGTGATCGCAAGAAGCAGCGTCCGGCGGTCCGCGGGACGAAAAAGGAACAGGTAACAAGCGACGGTCGCGAACAGCAACCCGTTGACGATGAGGAGCAAGATCGTGGGCTGCACTTTGGGCCTTCACGCTCCGCTACCTTCTTCTAACTTAGGAGGCGGCAGGGATTATCCTGCGAGGCAGACATGCTCATGTGACCGTGGCGTCATCGACGACGTGTGGACGCGCAGCAAACTCCTGCTCCCGACGAGGGGCTCGCGGAGGCGCTTAAGACATTAGGCCATCCGAAGCGGCTCGTGCTTCTGCGGTACCTCACGGAGCCGCGGTCCCTGGAAGAGATCTCACGGCATCTCAAGGTCGCGCGCCAAAGCGCGCAAGAACACCTCGATCGTCTGCTCTCGGTCGATCTCTGTGAACGACGACAAGGGCGAGGAGAACACGGACCGCTCACCAAATATGTCCTCTTGGTCCCGCGCCTTTTCGACATCTACGAACGGTTCGGGACCAAGGCGGGCATGGTCGCCGAGGAGATGGAGCCCAACATACGCGGAACGCTTCCCACGACGCGGTTGCCGCTCAACGACAAACCCACCCGGCGACTCGAATCACCTCGGCTGGTGATTGTTCACGGAATGCGGGCGGGCCATACGGTCCCGCTCCAAGGGAACGGTCCCTGGCTGCTGGGCCGGGATCCCCATGCGGCACTCTGCCTCGACTATGATCCATACGTGAGCCATCGGCATGCCGAGGTGCGCAAGGTCGGAACCGGCTTCGAAGTCGCGGACGCGTTGAGCAGCAACGGGATCTTCGTCGACTGGGCCGCAGTGCCGCGCGGCGGCGCCGTGCGCATCGAAAACGGGTCGCTCGTGCGGGCCGGCAAGACGCTCATCCTGTTCCGCACGTCGTAGGTGGGCAGGGACCTCCCTGCCGTGTGCGCCGAGGGGCCTGAACAAGAGGATAGTCCCCCGGGTCTACTTTGGAAGCATGCACCACACATGCCTCCTGCTCATCGGGTTGATCACTGCCCCGTTGTTCGCGGGCTGCATCGATGGGCCTGCCACGGATCTCGCCGGACACGTGCCCCAGAGCGGGGCAAAGCAGGTTCCGCCGCCTGAACCCGTCGAGCCCGAAGCGTCGAATTTCGTGCCCCGGGCGTCGATGCTGCAGGACTTCCACACAGGGCCCGCCGGGCCTCTTGCGCCCGCCCGCTCCCCGGTCACGTTCAGCGGCCGCGTCCTCGCGCCGGACATTTTCTTCTTGACGTACGGGTACGATTGCGGCGATGGCGGCCCCTATGACCGGGCCGCGGCCGGCAGCCTCCTGCAGTCGTTCCACTTCGAGGAGTCCTACGACAATTGGAGCTTCGTATTCGATTCCCCCGGGTTCGAAGCGGACTTCGATCAACGATACAGCGTCGGCTACTATGCCTCTGCGTACTTCGGGAAAGTCCCGCCAAGCTCCACGGACGTAACGGTCTGCAGCGGGCACCATGTGGGCGCGGATTTTGAACTCACTCTGATTCCGCCGACGTCGAAGGTCCTACGCGGCCGGGTGTTGGTCCCAGGTTCATGCGATGCCGCGTCGCGGTTCGTCCTGGACGGCCCCTTTGACGGCTGGACGTACTCGTTCAACATCGATGGCGTTCGGGCCAGATTCTATGGAAAGCATTGGCATGCCGACGCGGCCGAAGGGACCGTGCCGGATGACGCTTGGGCCGTGGAGGTATGCAGTGAATCCAAGGCCGACGTGGAATTCGGTCTCATTCTTTCGCCTCCTGCCCCCAACGGGAACGCCCGGGGGGCGCAACAGCATGCCGGCGCGTGGTACGCGGGTCTCGCGCGGCCGAATGCTCCCTGTTTCAGCAGCGGACTTCCCCTGCCGTCTGATCCGGCCGCGGACGGCGTGCTCTACGATTCGTTCCGCATTAACCCGGCCACGCGAGGCCAACCGTACAAGATCGCGGTGACGGACAATGTTGCCGAGGAGGCCCCGTTCTTGATGCCGGGGGTTCTCGTCTCCTTTTACGATCCGGGCGGCGAACAGGTGCCGGTATCTTCCTTCGCCCCGAAGGATTCCGAGGGTCGAATCCGTCCTCTGGTGCCGGACGAAGCCGCGCGCGGCGTCTTATGGAGCTGCGAGACTGGCCCCGTTCGCGCCACGTACATTTCGGGAGCGTTCGTCGAATGAGTGTGGTGGGCGTGATGTTGCATGAAGGAAAGGCGTGGGCGGTCATGCTGGCCATCCTGACGGCCGGCTGTATCCAGGCGGTGCCGCCAACCGAAACACCACCCGGCCCGGTCAACGAGTCCGACCTTTCTGCCTCGTCCAACGAGACCGATCCGCGGACCTCCGACGCCCTCAAGGCGACGGAACCCGGTGTCACTGCGCCGGGCTTGCCTCCTACTTGGTGGTCCCTTTCTGTCGAGGCCAACTCCCTTGGTTCGGTGAGTTCGTTCGCCTGGAGCGTGCCAGCCGAAGCCGTCGACGGCGAGTTCGTCCCGCTCGACTTCGTGCCGCAAGCCGTGGGCAACATTTCGGCTTGGAACCTCCTCCTCGTGCCTGACCATGGAGAAGGGATGGACCCATGGGTCATCCACAGAGAAGGCCCGTACATGAGCGTGCATAGCCCCCTGGTCCCACCGCGGAAAACCACCGAGCAAGAGGCCCAGTTCGTTCCGTTCCAGTGGTCGGTCGCGCCGGAGATCTGGCAACCCGACGGCGTCGTTTGGTTCCTCGTCACCGCAACAGGCGATGGGCGCCTTGATCTTTCCTTCCGGGTCAGGCCGGACACGGAAGCGCCCATTCTCTCCTACGAGCGCGCCCAGAAAGACGTGCTGACGGACTTCGCAGAGCGCGGCCCCGGGACGGTACTCGCCGCGTTCGCGAGCGCCGTCGGGGCGAAAGTGGACTGGTTCGTCCAAGGCGGAACCCTGGCCAACGCCCCGACCCCCTCTGGTGGGTATACGCGCACGAGTTGGACGCCGGGCGTGACCCTGACCGGCTTCACCGACCTAGCCACGCCTCTGGTGCAAACGGGGCCCCTGCAGCTTGAGTGGGCCGCGCCATGGGCAAAATGGAGTCGATTGTCCTTCGCAGTCCACGACAATGTCGGCGCCAAGGCCGTCTCCTACGAGCTCACGTCGGGCAACCGGGCAATGGAGGGTCTGATGGTGGCCCGCGGCAACAACTTCGTATCGGTCCCCAGGACGGCGGACGGGGCGCTCGGCGGAGATGGGGACGGCGCCGACGCACACATGGCCTTCGCGATGGCGAGTGGCGGGGACTACATGCACACATCATTCACCGCCGTGGCCTTGGGGGCGACCCTTCTCGAACTCACCGGGACCGCGGCCGCCGAGGTCTACGAAACGCCTCCGTTGACCGGGACCTAGCGTGCTGCGAGCACAAGTCGTTCTCGTTCACGAGCGGCAAGGTGTTCACCGACCTCGTCATCGACGAACGTTGGGCCCACGGATCGCCCGCCCCATACACCCCAATTCGGGGCCTCGATCCGACGACCCACAAGCCGCCGTTTTTCCCCAGGAACTCGCACGGCGTCGCTCCTACGGGAGTTCGCCTGGCAGCTTTTATGTAGGCCCCCCCTACCAATCCAGGAACGGGGCGGCTGAGCAGAATGTTACTCCTAAGTGCTGTTTTTGAGGCGCTACCAAAATCCGCAGGGAAGCCGTGGGCGATTCTTGTTGTCGACGACGAACCCGACATCCGCGAAGCCGTCCGGGGCCTGCTGGAACGCGGACTCAAAGGGTCCCGCGTCTTCGTCGCAGCCTCCGGCCGGGAAGGCCTTGCCCTCCTGGCAAAGGAACCCGTCGATCTCATTGTCACCGATTACAAAATGCCCGGCATGAACGGCATCGAATTCCTGGCAGCCGCCCGGCGCGTGGCACCGGAAGCTCCGCGGATCCTCATCACGGCCTTCGAACGCGAACTCGCGGAAGAGATGGGCGGACCCCTCGGAGTGGAGTTCGTGTTCACGAAGCCGCTCGAGCCGCGTTCCTTGATCAAGACGTGCCAGAAGATCTTGGCCGAATAGAACGTCTCGACCCGCGTTCTTGATCAGCGGTTCCCGTCGACCTTGTCAGACGACCCGGTTTAGGCGCCGTTTGCTGAGATCGGCTTCGATTCGACCCGTTTTGCATCCGTGGCGGTCTGCGCCTTGGTCGTAAGGGGGATCACGAACTCGAATGTGGACCCCTTTCCCGTTCCGTCGCTGCGGCCCGAGATGTTGCCGCCGTGCAGGTCGATGATCCCTTTGCTGATGTAGAGGCCCAAGCCGGAACCGGCGTCCGTGCGTTCCATGGGTGAGTGTGCCTGCGAGAACGGTTGGAAGAGTTTGTCGAGCTCCCCGGTCGGGATGCCGACGCCGTCGTCCTTGACGCGGACCAAGGCGCCACCGTGCGCGCGCATCGCGTCGACGCGGATCTGCCCGCCCTTTCGCGTGAACTTCACGGCGTTGTCGAGGAGGTTGTAGAGGACTTGCGTGATCCGCTTGCCATCGGCCATCGTCGTGAGGCCCTGCTCCAGGTGCGCCTCGAGCCTGATGTCGTTGTGCCGAGCCGGCTCTTGGAACGAGTCGACGGCCTGGTGGACCAGCTCGGTGATATCGACCTCCGCTTTCTGGAGCACCATCTTGCTGGCCTGCAATCGGGCGACGTTGAGGACGTCCTCGACGAGCGAGCTCAACCGTTCGACGTTGCGGTCCAACACATCGACGGTGGACGCCTGTTCCGGGTTGAGGACGCCGCGGTGGCCTTCCTTGAGCGCGTAGACGTGAAGTCGCAGCGGCGTGAGGGGCGTGTGGAGCTCATGCGCTGCGGTGTTGATGAACAGCGTCTTGAATTTGTCGAGTTCCTTCATGCGTTCCAGTTCGCTGAACTGTTGGATCCGCTTCGAGTGTTCTTCCTCGGCGCGCATGCGTTCGGTGGCGTCGGAGAGGGTGAGGACGCTGCCGACGGTGAGGTTGTGTTCGGAGACGAGGTTGAGGCTCCAGTCCAGGGGGACTTTCTTTCCGTCGCGTTCGATGACGGCGGTGCCCCGTCCCTTGGCGGGCGTGCCGTTGGATGCGAGGAGCAGTTCGCCGACGGCGACCTGCGTCGGGGCGTCGCTGGAGCCGGCCATGACTTGTTGGATGGAGGCGTCGACGATCTTTTCGACGGGCATGTTGAGCATGGTGGCAGCGGTGGAATTCGCGAACGTCACGCGGCCGTTGAGATCGAGACCGAGGATGCCGTCGCTTGCGGATTGGAGCACCAAGTCGGTGCGTGCGCGGGCCTCTTCGGTCATCTTCCAGAGGCGGATGAGGACGACGCACTCGCCCAGGACCAAGACGGCGTGGATCGTGCCCCATTGCCACGGGTTGGCGATGGCGTCGGCGTGGTTGTACACCCACTCGGGTGCCAACGTGCCGATGAGGCCATGGTCGAACGCGACGAAACCGACGACCAAGAGGAACGAGGTCCAGTCCTGGTAGAAAGCGATGAGGGCGACGACGATGAAGTAGTGGAAGTGGGCTTCGATGAAGCCGCCCGAGAACTGGGTCAAGACGGCGCTGGTGCTCGCGGCGCCGAACGCGGCGGTCGCGCTTCGGAAGGTGCGTCCCAGTTTTTTCCACATCGCCAGGCCGGCGAGGCCTGCGATGAGAGCGCCTTCGCCGAGCGCGTAGTAGGGGCTCCAGCCTTGGACGAGTCCGAAGATCGCCAAGCCGATGGCGTGGAGGAAAATGAAGCCGAGAATGAACCGGTGGCGGGACTCCCAGACGCTGTTGGGAAGCGCGCGTCCTTCGGGCAGCCAGGCGCGCACTTGCTGCACCAACGAGGCGTTGCGGGTTGTGCGTACATGGATGGCAGGCAAGGATTCGGACATGTTCGCTCACTCTGGCACGGGGCTCGTATCCCCGCTGGTTCCGTACATGCGCTCCTTTGCGGCGGCTACATAAGGGTTTCCGGATTGGCAGATAACCGCGGGGTCCCGGGGGAAAAATGGTTTTGCCGCTGAACACGCGGACCCTCGAAAAACTCGGGTCTTTTTCCTCGATTTTGGCGGGCGCGGTGCATGGCGTTGTGGCGCCGGCGCATCTGGAAGAATGGTGGGGCTACGGCTTGTTTTTCCTTGCAGCGGCAGCGTTCCAAGTGTTGTTCGGTGTGGCGTTGTTGACGCGGGCAATCAATCCGAAGGATTTTGGGGCCGGCTTCGAACGCGCACGCAACGTGCTTCTGATCGCGGGTGTCGTTGCGAACGTCGCGATTCTCGCGATGTGGGTGATCACGCGGACGACGGGGATCCCATGGTTCGGATCGCAAGCGGGGGAGGTCGAGGCGGTCGGCGTCCTCGATACGATCGCTGCCGTCGCTGAAGTTGGCACCGTGGTGGTCGTGGCCATGTTGCTGAAGCGAAGCAGTCACGCCAACGCGACGACGCTTGCGGACTAGAAATTTTGTAGCAGGGTCGGCCGCCGGCTTCAGGAGGGACGCGACTACGGCGTGATGCCGGGATTCTCCGGTCGCGACGGCCCCGCGGCGGGCGCGGGGGGTCGGCGCCAGGTGCGTGGAATCTCGAAGGCGCAGCCGGAGCAGGTCCAGAGCCGTGCGCCGTCGCTCGTTCGACGTGTCGGGAAGACGCGGGAGCTGCACACGGGACAACGCCCGTCCGCACGCGGGGTCGGCGCGCGCACGACCATCCAGACCACGAAGCCGATGAGGACGCCGTGAAGGAGGAGTTCCCAGCGGAAGAATCCGGTCGCCCCGTAGGACAGGAAGAAGACCGCGAGGAAGGCCAACACCGACATCGCCGCAAAGGCGGTCACGATGCTCCGGAACCCGTCTCGGGACGCCATGCTGGGTGTCCTTCCCGCGTGACCATCCTACTAGAAGGTTCTGGGACGGGTGACGCAAGGCCCAAACGGGGCAGAACGGACCTCTGCCCGTTTTCCCCCCGGCGCGGGGCTTTAAATGTCCACGACTGAGCCAATGATTGGGTTCGAATTGACCGGGTCCGAATCAAAGTCCGCGTTTGCCGAGGCACCAACGACCAACCGCAGGAGTCAGGACCCGTTGCGGGTCCTGTTTGTGGAGGACGATGACGATTTTCAACAGGTCCTCCGCATCGTGTTCTCCCGCGTCAATACGGCGCACCCCGTCGAAGGCGTGTTCCTGTCCAACATCGCCGATGCGCAACGCGTCGTCGATGCCACCCGCGTCGATGCGATCGTTTCCGATTACCACTTGCCGGACGGCAACGGCGTCGCGTTCCTTGATGACGCTCGCCGGAAAACCCCCGACAGCCACCGCGTGATCCTCACCGGCCACCCCGATGTGGCGCGGACGACCGAAAGCTTCGATCGATCCGTCCAACGATTGTGGGACAAGGGAATCGCGCCTCTGGAACTCCAGCATCGCCTCGAGCACCTCGTGGACGAGCTGAGCAAACCCGCCGGGTGATGCATCCCTCAGGCCATCACGGCGACCTGTCCGCGTTTGGCGAGCATGTCGACCATTTTCTTTGGCAGCGTGAGCACGTCGCCTTTCTTCAGACGATACGTCTTGCCGTCCAACCCAACAAAGGGTGGCACATCGACGAGGGCGCGGACGGTGACGTCGTCGCCCGACCTTGCGGGCGACGGAACGGATGCCGTCACCGTGGCGGCGATCGGAGGAGCAGGCATGGGTGCGGCAGGGGCGGCGGTCGTGGTACTCGTTGGCGCTGCGGCGCTCGTCGGTCGCGCCATCAGCGGCGGCAACGGCGGCGCCTCGCTCGGCTTCTCCAGATTGTGAACCACGGTCGGCAAATGTTTCCGAAACGCGGCGCAGAGATCGAAGTAGAGTGCCTGCTCCGTCTTCAACGCGTTCTCCGGCGGTGGCGGGGTTTCCAAGCGGGAATTTTTGAGCGCCTGGAGCGTGATTTTTTTCTCGCGCATCTCCCACAACGACTCGGATTTGCGGGTGGCGTTGCGCAGTTCGTCCTGGATCAGGGCGATCTTTCGCGACGTCGGGTTGCGCTCGGCCTCCTTTCGAAGGTTCTGTTCGAGGCCTCGCAAGTAGTCGCTGAGTTTCTGCCAGAAGGTGGGCTCGAGGACGCCGAGCCGAGGCTGCTTTCGCTCTGAGGCGTCCTGCTTGGAGAGGGTCTCGTACGAAAACGCCGACTCGTCCGGCAACGGTTTCGTCCAAGCCGACGCTCTGTTAATAGGTTACTGCGTAGCGGCACCGGCGTTCTCTTCTGTTTTTTTGATGCCGTGACAGAACGAGTCCCAGCGAAACGTGCCCCGCGCCCGGTTGCGAACCCTTTTATGTTGTTTTTTTCTACGAACGCAAGCCTGGGGAGGCAATAGCATTGGCTGGGTCGCGCACCGACGACCTCTTGGTCCACAATTTCGTCCGCGAGGCGGGCTTGCCATACAAGTTCCCGAAGAAGGTCCTCATTTGGGAGGAAACGCTTCGGGACGGCGAGCAGACGCCTGGCGTTTACTTCACGCCTCAAGAGAAGCTTGAGCTTGCGAAACTTTTCGACGATCTGGGTGTGCACATCATCGACTGCGGCATCCCGGCCGTGTCGGACGAAGAGAAGCGCGCCGTGAAGATGATCGCGAAGGAAGGACTGCGCACATCCTCCGTCCTTGCCGCGTGCCGCACGTTGAAGTCGGACATCGACGCGTGCATCGACTGCGACGTCGACGAGATCTCCCCGTTCATCGCAGCGAGTCCCGTCCATCTCAAACACAAACTCAAGATGACCGAGGACCAGGTCGTGGAGAAGGTCATCGAATCGGTCGAGTACGGTAAGGACCACGGTCTCAAGGTCACCCTCGTCACGGAGGACACGGTCCGCGCGGACCTCGACTTCGTCGAACGGCTCTACAAGGCCGCCATCGAAGCCGGCGCGGATCGGTTGCTCTTGTGCGACACGGTCGGCGTGATGACACCGCGCGCGTTCCAATGGTGGCTTCGCGAAGTGTTCAAGCGCCTCGGCACCAAGATCGAGTACGGCGTCCACATCCACAACGACTTCGGCATGGCGACCGCCAACAGCCTCGCCGCGCTGGAGGAAGGCGTCACTTGTGTCAACACGTGCATGGGCGGGCTCGGCGAACGCGCCGGCAACGCACCGTTCGAGGAAGTGGTCATGGGACTCGAGCTCCTCTACGGCATCAAGACCGGCATCAAGCTCGACAAGATCCACGGCGTCGCGAAGAAAGTCGAATCCTACAGCGGCGTCCCGCTCGGCATCACGAAGCCCATCGTGGGCTACAACGCATTCACCCACGAAAGCGGCATCCACACGGACGGCGTGATCAAGAACACGCTCACCTACGAACCGATCCAGGTCGAGATGCTCGGACGCAGCCGACGCTTCGTGTTCGGAAAACACACGGGCACGCGCGCCGTCGAGACGCGATTGCAAGAGCACGGCATGGCCGCGTCCAAGGAGCAACTCCTTGGCATCGCGAACGAGATCAAGGTGTTCACCGAGAAACGCACCAAGAAGGAAGTCGGCTCGTTCATCGACTCGTTCCGCAAATGGGACGAGGAACACAAAGGCGTGACCCCGAAAGAGTTCTGGGCGATCGTCGAGAAGCACGGATTGAAAGCACCCGCGGCGAAAAAAGGCGAGCGCAAGACGCTTGCCCGCTAGGAGATCTTGATTTGCCGCGACCCGTGATCAAGTTCACCCGCAAAGAACCGTGCAGCATCAAGGGCTGCGAGAACTTCGTCTGGGCGCGCAAAATGTGCAGCCGCCACTACCAGGCCGAGTACCGCAAGAGCGGTCCGCCCTGCGCCAAGCGCGGCTGCGAGAACCCATCGTTCGCGCGCGGCATGTGCGTGAAGCACTATCAGCGCGAGTACCGCGAATCCGGGGACCCGTGCAAGAAGCGCGGCTGCCAGAACCCCGCGTTCAGTCGGCAACTCTGCGTCAAGCATTACCACCGCTGGTATCACAAGACGCTTCGCGAGAACCACACGAAGAGCCTCAAGCTCGTGCCGCGACGCGTCAAGATCAAAGCAGTCTAATGCAAACGTGGCTACGAAACTCCGTTTAAGACGGGACTTGAGACAGCAAGCGTGATGACAAAGCCGGACCATATTCGGATCCGACTCCCGGAACGCGGTATCACGTTCGAGGAGCGCGTGGGCAAGATCGCGAAATTGGTCGGATTGGTCGCGTCGGCGCAGTTCATCCTGACGGGCGTCGCAGACCTCTTTCCTGAATTGGCTAGGCGTTTCCTCTGGGTCGGGGTGGGTATCGTTGTCGGACTCACCGCGATACGAATCGAAACGTTTTTCCTTCGCCATGGACAACGAGGGGGTTGAGTATGTCGTTGCCGTCTTCCTACGACCCCGTCGACATTTTCCTTCACTACGCGCTGCGCGTCGTCGTGGCCTTGGGCCTTGTTGCACTCGTCTTCATCTTGTGGGATGGTCTTGGACTCAAGCTCTGACACGTGACTCGACGCGCCAAGGTCAAAGCGGTCTGCTGCAAACGCGGCTGCGAAACTCGCCTTAAGCGCCGCCCATCCTTTGCGTCAGGTTTTTGGCCCTCATTTACGTGATTTGGGACGGGCTCCGCCCATTCCTTTAACGCGCCCTCATTTTCGATGGTCGATGCCGTCCCGCCGACGACGCAGCGGGTTCACCACCGGTTACGGGTCCACTTCGATCACGAACGCGCCCGTGAGCTCCTTGTGGTCGCTCATGGCCGGCACGCGGTCCTTCCACGATGCGCGCGAATAGTCCGCCTCGACGTGGAATCCCGCGGGGTACGTGCCGGGTCGAGCGAACTGGAACGTCTGTTCAAGGGTGCCCCAGAACCGGTCGTAATAGCCCCAGTGGTCATGGGATTCGGACCGGACGGGTTCCTTGGCGTGTCCGCCGGCGGCGCTTTGGAGCAAGAATTTCCACTGCTCCCGCGCGCGGGACGCTTCTTCCACGTGGAACTGGAACTGCACACGCAACGGCTGGTTCGCTCGGATGCGGATCGTTCTGGGAGCCGCCCCCTCGATCGCCGCGCTGTTTTCGATCTGCGCCCTCGCAACAATGACCCGTACGTCTTCGCCGCCCATATCCACGCCTTTCGCAGGGCATCACGGAAGAACCTTCCGCGAGGGGAACAATGGTCCGACGCGGGGCGACATGGGGTGGATGGCGTTCTCGCCGCTGAGGAACTGGTGGCGCGGCGGATACCGCCGCGCCGATTCAGCCACCCAACCCGTCGGTTTCGTGAAACTTAGGGATCGACGCGCACGGTGAAGTTGCCGGCGAGTTCTTTGCGAGCCTCGAACCCGTCCGTCTTCTTGCCCCACGATGCGCGGTCGTATTCGGCGTTGACCTTGAAGTCGGCCGGGTACGTGCCCGGTTTCTCGAACGTGAACGTCTGCTCGAGCGTGCCCCAGAACCGGTCAGGGAGTCCCCAGCGGTCGGCCCATTTGGATTGGATGGGGCCCTTCTGGTGGTCGCCGACGTTGGATTGCAACATGAACCGCCACTCCTCCTTCGCCTTCGAGGACTCGTCGACGTGGTAGAGGTATTGGATCCGGAGGGGTTTGTTCGCCTTGACGCGGATCTCCCGCGGGGCCACGACTTCGATCTCCGGGTTGTTCTCGATCCGAGCGCGTGCGATGATGACCCGGACCTCTTCGTCTGCCATGATTCGCCTTGACAGCGCCCTCTGGACATAAGGTTCGGCAATGGGAAGTTCCCGCAGACCTGCCGAGCGCCCAAGGGGCGACCCCCAAGTTTTATACGGGTCCGGGCTAGGCCCGGTTACGATGGCGGCTCGTCCCCACACCATTGCAGAGAAGATCCTCGCGATCCGGTCCGGACAGAAGGAAGTCACCCCCGGGATGGTCGTCGACGCCAAGGTCGACGTCGCCATGGCCCACGAGGCGCTCGCCCAACTCGTCAAACCGTTCAAAGAGATGGGCGCGACGAAAGTCTGGGACGTCAACAAGATCGTCGTCCCCATCGACCATTGGGTCCCGGCCTCGGACGAAAAATCGGCGAAACTCCACAAGACGATCCGCGACTACGTCAACGATTTCCAGATCAAACACTTCTTCGACATCGGCAACCAAGGCATCTGCCACCAGATCCTCGTCGAACAGGGCTTCTGCCTGCCCGGCGACTTGATCGTCGGCACCGACTCGCACACCAACATGGCGGGCGCCATGGGCGCCTTCGCGAGCGGCATCGGACCCACGGAGATGGCGGCCGTGTTCGCCACGGGCGAGATCTGGATGCGCGTGCCGGAGACCTTGAAAGTCAACGTCACCGGCAAACTACGCTTCCCCGTTTCCAGCAAGGACGTGGTGCTCAAGATCATCGGACAGATCGGCGACGACGGCGGACGCTACCAAGCCGTCGAGTTCGGCGGAGAAGCCATCGAAGCGATGGACATGTGGGAACGTTTCACGCTCACCAACATGACGACCGAGATGGGAGCCAAGACGGGCATCATCCCGGCCGACAAGAAGACCATCGCGTACCTCAAAGCAAGTCCTCTCAAGAGCGGCCGCGGCGCGGAGATCATGAAGTACGCCGACCTTCGCACGGATCCCGGCGCCAAGTTCGCGCGCGAGATCAACATCGACGCGGACACGTTGGAACCCCTGGTCGCGACCCCGCATTCTCCCGAGAACGTCAAACCGGTCAAGGACGTGGACGCGAAGCACGTCGACCAGGTGTTCGTGGGAAGCTGCACCAATGCGCGGCTCGAGGACCTGCGGATCGTCGCGACCCTCCTCAAGGGCAAGAAAGTCGCCAAAGGCACCCGCTTGATGGTGTACCCGGCGTCGACGTCCATCTACAAACAGTGCCTCAAGGAAGGCATCATCGAGATCATCACGGAAGCCGGGGGCCTCTTCAACCCGAGCTCGTGCGGCGCCTGCTTCGGCGGCATGGGCGGCGTGTTGGCCGGCCAAGAAGTCTGCGTCTCGACGTCCAATCGCAACTACGTCGGGCGCATGGGCCACCCCGAATCCAAATCCTACCTCGTCTCGCCCGCCACGGCGGCCGCGACCGCGATCACTGGGCGCCTCACCGATCCAAGAGAATATTTCAGCGAGAAGGACGGCAAAATCGTCAACCGGCCCGTCCAACGCGCCTGATTGCGGCGTTTCCAAAAGGATGAAGTAGCCTCGTTCGAACTCGCCGCATCGTGCGCAAGCAAAGCCTCACGTTCCTCGCGGCCGCCACCGTGTTGCTCAGCGGTTGCGCAGGCAGCGACGACTCGGAGAATCCCCCTGGCGTTTCCTGGTCATCCGCCACCTTACCGGCCGCGGGCAACGCGACCGATGCGTTGTTCGGTCCCGACGGGAGCGCACAACTTCCCGTCTGGAACATCGGAGACTGGTGGCAATACGACGTCGCCTACTCGACAGGAGAATCCTACACCACCAAGATCGTGGTGTACGCAGAAGACGGCGGCAACTACTACATCACGTCCGACTCGAAAGAGCTCCTCATGCGCTCCGCCTTCACGCATTACCCGACTTTCGGCGCCGTCAAGAAAAGCACCCTCAGCCACTTGATCCATGGCGTCGAAGTGCCGTTCCTGAAATTCCCCATGCAGAACCAGACGTGGGAAGCCCCGTACCGAGATTTCACGGGGGCGTTCTCCTCCGAACTCACGCTCCTTGTCGCCGGGAAAGGACAGGTCCAAGGGTTCCGCACCACGATGACGAATACGGCCGATGGGGCCATCCGCATGATCAACGGTTGGAGTCCGGCGACGAAATATTTCACCTACTTCATCTGGGACTTCGACGGCGCCGAACCCACGGAGGTCGAGTTCAATCTCCAAGACTGGGGCGCCAATTTCACCGGTTCGCTCCCCGTCCTCGACATCACCGAAGGCGCCCATCGCACGTTCCCCGCCACCGCCGTGGCCCCGCCAAACCCCGCGGCCCCTCCACCAACGTCGTCACCGGAAGCGCGCGCAACGTTCACCGCGCCTGCCGACTCGGACTTGTTGGTCGGGATGTTCGCCGGAGCGGGCGGTCCGGGGAACTTCGAATTCACACTCTCGCAACCGGGGAGTTCTCAGGCGCCGTACTCGTACCCGTGGCGTCCGACCGCCGCGGGCAGTCACTTCGAGTGGCATCACGTCGAGAACGCCCCGGCCGGAGAATGGACCATCGTCGGCGCAGGATCGGCGCAAGGTTCGGCGTTCCTGTTCCTCGAAGCCTACGCCATCAAGACGCTCACGGCCGACCTGTAAGCCGGGAGCGACGACGGCCCCTGGCGCCCTCCGGGTTTTTAACCAGCGTTCCATCCGACGGACGCGTGGCCGTACCTTGCGTCCACATTCCTACTGGGCTTGTAGGCTAGTTCGGATAGACTTCCGGCCTTCGAAGCCGGGGACCTGGGTTCGAATCCCAGCAAGCCCGCTGTTCTCTTTCCCTGCGTCGAACGCAGGAAGAGTTAAATCGAACAGGTGGCGCCTTCAGGGCGAGACGCATGAAGCCACTCCGACCCCTTCTGATGACGTTCCTGTTCGCCGCCACTGCGTTCGCCGGTTGCCTCGACGCGACCACCGACGACGCGACCTCCCCGGCCGGCGAACTGTCCCCGCTCATCGACGTCTCCCCCGCCTTCCTCGCGGTCCGCGAAGCCATGGCCGACGTCCCCTGCATGAAGGAAGATTCGAGGACCGCGACCACGAAGAACATGCTCGAACTCAACTTGGACCCCCTTGACCAGATGGCTGGCTCCCACTCCCACGCGGAGCTCGACATCCACGAAGACCTGCTCATGGATTCGATCCACAACGCCAAGGGGTTCGTCCTCGCGGACATCTCCGACCCCTTGGACATCAAGGAACTCGGATTCCTCGAGGACACGCGCACACAGGTCCCGGTGCGCGGCGCCGAGACCACGCTCGACCTCAAGTTCAGCACCGACGGCCAGAACGCGTACCTCGCGTACAGCGACGCCGTCGCCGTCGCCGACATCTCCGACCCGACGAACCCGAAACTCGTTCACACCCAGATGAACCCGCAAGGATACACGGCGCAAGCGCACATGATCTACGCCGCGAAGATCAAGGACACAGAGTACGTGTTCGTGTTCCCCTCGATCAGTGGCGTGCACGCGGTCGTCCACAAACTCGTGGGCTCCGGACCGACGGCAAAACTCGAGTTCGTCACCATGTACACCTACGTGACACCGATGGCGCCGAGCGCACAGCCCACCGCCCCCCACGACGGCTACGTGGCCTGGGACCCGGTCGTCAACCACAACCTCCTCTACACCGCGAACAGCTTCTACGGAGTCCAGGTCATCAACGTCGACGACCCCGCGAAACCCGAGACCCTCGCGACGATCCCCGCGAACGCTGATGGCAGCCCGACGGGCGCCGCGCCGACCTTCTACCACACGGTCCAGGTCGGCTGGGTCGACGGCAAGCGCATCATCGTCACGAGCGCTGAGGTCGGCTACAACACGATGAAGATCTTCGACGCGACCAACTTCGACGACATCAAATTCCTCGGGCAGTGGGTCTTCGATGAAATGAACCCGAGCAACATGCAGCACAACCTCCAGATCGTCAACGGCACCCTCTTCGAAGCGCACTACGGCCAGGGATTGTTCGGCTTCGACCTCGCGGCGTACGTTGCGAAACCCACGGAGGAGATCCCGATCATCTTCCACTACCAACCCCAGGGATCGATCTGGGACGTCGTCATCCGAAAGGGCGTCGCTTACGTGAGCGGACCGGGCGTCGGAGCGATCGGCTACGGCTGCTTCACACCCGGCGACGCGACGCTTTCGAGCGACGGCTAAGACTTCGAGTCGGCCAGCGACAAGCGGGCGGGGAGGATGACGAGCATCGAGGCGACGCCCGGCCCGTCACGCAACCAGTTGCTCCTCGGCACGATCCTCTTGGCACTCGGCATCGGCTGGACGCTCACCGATTACGCCCGACCTGGGCTCGCGCTGCTTGCAGGCATCGTCCTGGCGCTAACGGTGAAGAATCCAGCAAGCCGCGGCGTCTCCAAACATTCCAAGACGTTGCTCAAGTTGAGCGTCGTCGGCCTCGGGTTCGGCGTTCCGCTGGCGCTGATCCGCGACGCTGGTCCGAGCGGGTTCGCCGTCACGAGCCTCGCGGTCGCGTTCGCCATCGGACTTGGACTCGGCCTCATCCCGCTACTCGGGATCCAGCGAGAACCTGGGTGGCTCATCACGATCGGCACCGCCATCTGCGGCGGCAGCGCCATCGCGGCCCTTGGAAGTGCCATCAAAGCGCGAAGCGAATCGATGGCGGTCGCCCTCGGAAGCGTCTTCCTCCTCAACGCCGCCGCACTGTGGATTTTTCCCCCGATCGGAAAAGCGCTTTCGCTCACGCAGATGCAGTTCGGGGTCTGGGCCTCGATCGCCATCCATGACACGGCCTCGGTCGTCGGGGCGGCCGCCGAGATCGGAGACACCGCGCTCGAAACAGCCACGGTCCTGAAACTGCTCCGGACATTGTGGATCCTGCCGCTGGTTCTTCTCGCCGCACAGTGGACGCACCGACATGGCGTCGAAACCGGCGCCCGTCCGAAGTGGCACCTAGCCGTCCCGCTCTTCATCGTCTTCTTCGCATTGGCCGCCCTGGCGGCCGCCGCGCTCCCGACGCTCTCGCCGTTGTTCGACGCCTTCGCAGCGTGGGCCCGACGCCTGCTCACCACCACCTTGTTCCTCATCGGCACAACATTATCCGCCTCGAACGTCCGCGCCGTCGGCGTGCGGCCGCTGTTGCTCGCGGTTTTGTTGTGGGTCATCGTGAGTCTCGCGTCGCTGGCCGCCGTTCTCGCCGTGTTCTGAACCTCACGAACATCGTTCGATACGGTTTGTCTCAGATTGGTTAAGCCCGGATGCTGCTTCCCTCCGGTTCTCACAAGGAAGTACAAGCATGGCTGAAAACGAAACCAACCAAGAAGGCGGCACAACGGTCTACGTCGACGACCAACCGGTCATCGTGGAAGAATCGGAACTGACCATCCGACGACTGCTCGAACTCGCCGGCACGCGGGGGGAGGCTGGCGGTGATGGCGAAGCGGTCCTGCGCGAACTGCGAGGTGGCCAAGAGATCAAGCACGAGGACCTCGAGGCGACCATCACGGTGTCCGAGGAAGCCCGGTTCTACACGCGCGGTACGCCGAGCGGCGACGAACGGAGCGAAGGATCGTTCAAATCGGAGTCCGCAAACATCGAGACGGGCACGACGCCGAAGGCGGGCGGCGTCAACGCGTCGACCTTCGGTGGCGCCGGCAGCCGCGAGGAACGCGGCGGTTCGCAACAACCATCCGGCGGGGATGTCGGGGGACGGCTTCCGGCGTCGGACACGTCGACGCAGCGTGGCTCCACGGGCGGCTCGAATGTTGCAAGCGGGACGGGCGTGCGACGCGAAACGGAATCATCCGACCGCGGCACCATCCCCGGCCAAGGGGTGCAGAACCCGAAGACTGGCGGCCAGCAAGGTTCCTCCATGCAAGGAGCCAAAAGTGTCGGAGGCGGCACGGAACAGACCCGTCAGGGCTTCAACGAGGGAGAGAGCCAGCAGCAGGGTTCGCGACGCTCCGGCGAACGGACCGAAGGCCGACCGGGCGAGAAGAAGAAGGAAGAGCAGAAGACGTAGGGGCCGCGCAGAACCCTTACAAACCATCGCCGCCCTCGGGACCGTCCCGGGGGCGGCCTCTTTTTGTGCATCCTTTCTGACCGCGACATCCGCGAGCGCCTTGAACAGAAGATCCTCGGCATCGAACCGTTCGTCGAGAAGAACCTCACACCCAACGGGTACGATCTGAGCGTCAAGGAGATCGTCCTGCGCCAATCGGGCGAGAAAATCCAGTCGGGCGAAGCCGTGGTGCCGCCGGGCGCCTCCTTCCTCATTTCCACCAAGGAGTACGTGCGCATGCCCCCCGACGCGTCGGGGCAGCTTTGGATCCGGTCCTCGTACGCGCGCCGCGGTATCCTCGCCGCCTTCGGCAAGGTCGAAGCCGGTTTCGAGGGGGAACTCACGGTCGGTTGCTTCAACAGCTCCCACGAAGCGGTCAAAATCCCGGTCGGGGACCGGTTTTGCCAGATTGCCTTCGAAAAGATGCATTCGATCCCAGACAAACTATACAAAGACCGTTCGGGAACCTACCAGGGCCAACGCGGCGTGACTCTTGCCCACTGATCTTCCTGGAATCCCCTGCGAGCAACACGCGTGCTCGAAATGCTGCTACGACACGGAGATGCCGCTCACCGAGGCGGACATCGCCCGCATCGAGAAACTAGGTCACCTTCGCGAGAATTTCTCCGTCTTGGACGACGAATTGGTGCCCCAGCTGCGCAACGATTCCGGGCACTGCGTGTTCCTCGTCCGCGGAAAATGCAGCATTTACCAGGATCGACCGGAGGGATGCCGCCTTTACCCCCTCGTGTGGGACCGGGACACTGGCAAGGTGGTCCGGGACGATTTCTGCCCATACACCAAGGAATTCTCGAAAACGCCCCAGCAGGAGGCCGCCGTCTTGCGGGTCCTGGGCATCTTGGAGCGAGAGGCGGCCGCGCGTAGAACAAACGTCTAGGAAGAGGCAAAACGGCAAAAAGCCTCGAACACCGTGGATTCGTCGGACTTGTGCGGTACATGGGTCGAACGTTCCGCGAGCGAAGTATATCCTCCCGGTCAAGCTTGTCTGGTGATGAGTACAAGTGGTGGACTGGGCAGCCAACGCCGAAGCCTTCTCGACAGTAGCCGTGACGGGCTTCTCGTTGATCCTGGCTCTGATCGCGATAATGTCGTATCGTCGCTTGAGGAACAGGAGAGCGCTTCTGATAACCTCAGCATTTCTGATCTTCGCGGCGAAGGGACTCCTCCTCACCTTCGCTTCGTTCCAGTCCCGCGGGACGGAACCCCTGATCCTACCGATGGCCGGCCTCGACCTACTGATTTTGCTGTTCCTCTACCTCTCGATGCGCGTCCGGTAAAACTCGCACGCGCACCGACCGCCGCCGGCTCCAAGCTCCTCGAGCTCGGGAACCGACGCAAAATCTACGACTACCTCAAGCAGGTCCCCGGCATCCACCTTCGTGGACTCCAACGGGACCTTGCGATGCCCATCGGTACCCTCGAGTACCACCTGTACCAGATGGAGAAGGAAGGCCTTCTCGTCACCCGTGAGAACGGACGGTTCAAAGCGTACTTCACCCAAGAAGACCTCGACCGGCGCGACCGTGACTACCTCTACTACCTGCGCCAGGACATGCCCCGACGCATCGCCCTCGAGGTCGCGGACGAAGCCGGCATCAGCTTCCAACGACTCGCTGAGCGGTTGCCGATCTCGCCCTCCACCCTGTCGTTCCACCTGAAGAAGTTGCTCAACGCGGCCATCCTCGTGGAGACGCCCATGGGACGCGAGAAGACCTACAGCTGCCCCGAGCCGGAGCGAGTGCGACGACTCATCGTGTCGTACCGCAAGACCTTCGTCGACGACGTCGTCGACCGGTTCGCCGACGCCTGGCTCAACCTTGGCCTTGGCTAGAGCCTTCGCCCGGCTGTAGCGACGTTGCGGCCCACGGGCCCATGTTGGCGATCTCGAATCCGCCTTGCACAAAGTAGGTGGATTTACCGATCACGCGGAACGAACCGTAGCTCACGACCAGTTTCTCGCCGAGCGGGAACGTGATCTGGCCCTGATTGACGACGATGCCACCGGAGCGGTAGACCGTGGCGTTGAGCACACCGTAACTGCCGAGGATGCTGCGATGGGAAGGTGGCGGCGTCTTTCCGAATGAGAAGAGGCCGTACGAAGTCGGGCAGCCCTGGATGGCGTTCCGTTCGCCGAACACAACGGCTTGGAATTCCTGCGCGATGAGCGTCTGCATCGCGGGAGGGAAGCCACCCGCGTATTTCGACGCGTTGTACTCGACGAACTTGTCAACCAGATCGACGGAAAATTTCCATTGAGGCTTGCTGGTGCAGATCTTCAGGACGTCCGGACCTTCGATCAGCGTCGCGTTTTCAGAGCCCACGAGGCGGATGAAGTAGAACTCCGAGCAGTTCGACGACGAGGCGCATACGGGTTCGCGCAGTTCGACGCCTTCGAGGGGAATCGTCACGTTGTTCTGGTACGGACGGAACCGGGGCTGGACTTTCGCGACGGCCGACGGGGGTCCCATGCAGCCCGCGAAGGAGGTGCCCAGCAACAAAATGACAAGGACAACCCCCCAGAGTCGCACGGACGCTGACGGTAGTTTGCGCGTTTAAATTCGTTGTGGGAGACGGGTGAAACCTTCAATCGTCACGTGGACGACGTGGGACGACGCCCACGGCTCCGAGGGCGACGAAGGCAAGGCCGAGGAAGATTCCGAGGGCGATCGATGGTTTTGCAAGCGTCGTGAAGGTGAGGATGTCGAAGATGTGCACGCTGAAATGTGGCACCGCGACGAGGACGTGGCGTCCCGCGGCGTCGTCGACGAACCAGTATTCGGGGTCTTCCCCGGCACTCATGGTGAGGACGTCGTCGAGGCTTTCGGCGAGGTCGATCCGTGTCTCGAAATCGCTGCCGTTCTCGACGTCCCAGTAGCGGACGCCGATGTTGGCGTCGGAGAACACTCCCGGGCCCAGGTTGACGACGAAGACCCGGCCCTCGGTGAGGTTTGCGTCGACGATGAACCGGAACTGTCCGTCGCCGCGTTTGGCTGTGCGGATTTCGACCGCGTCGTAGGTCAGGATCTCGCTTGTGACGGTGCCGTCTTCGAGCAGAACGTCGATCTCGCCCGCGATGGTGCCGCTGCGGATGTGCTGTCTGATCTCGGTCCGTTCCGGGCTTCCGCCTTCGATGGGGTGGATCCAGAAGGAGCCTTTTGCGTCGCGAACCGTCACGGTGTCCGCGTGGACATCAAGGGGTTTGTCGTCGTGGAGCCGAACGGTGCCGGTGAGGTTGCCGGACAAGAGTTCCAAATGATTGGAGCGGAGGGCCGCGTTGATGTCGCTTGGCCACGAGAGGGTCAGGTTTCCTTCGTCGGCCTCGAGGCGGATGAGTCCGTTGGGTGCGTCATGGATGGAGACTCCGGCACCGTCGCTGCGTAGGCGGATCGAGGCTCCATATTCGCCGTGGCGCGCGTCGCTGCAATCGCCGGGCAGTTGGATCTGGTCGAAGATGGTCACATCGTGCACCCGGAGGTCACGGACCGTGCAAGTCGCGTCGTCGAAGCTGAATTCGATGTAGCGTCCCGTGAATTGGCCATCGGTCTCGGCGATTCGGCCGGCTCGGCGGGGCCCATCTTCACCGTCGTCTTCGTCATCGCCCCCTTCATCGTCATCGTCGGAGTCCGCGACCGTTCCGCCCGCGAACCAGGCGAGGGTAAGCAGGAGCGCGACAAGCGTGGCCGTGAGGTACTGACCGATCCGGGTCGCAGTTTTCCGCGGTTTTTTCCTGGCTGGACGAGAAGTGGCGGCGGATTCCGCCGTAAACGCTTCCACGGACCGGTCGGTCCACGGGAGATTGGTATAAGGCATCTGATACGACCATCAAAGGCCCTTTGATTCCATGCGAAACGCAACGCCGTTTGCGGTCGAGGGGCCGGTTATTGGTGGTAGGCTTTGAGGATCTTCGATTCGGCGCTCACGAGCCGCTTGTGGACCGCCGCCTTGCTGACGCCGAACTGCTTGGCGAGCGTCTCCAACGTGCATTTTCGCGGCTCGTCGTAGTAGCCGAACTCGAGGGCCATCCGGAGCATCTCGTCCTGGCGTGGCGAGAGTTGGTCGTTTCGGGGCCGCAGCCGTTTCGGCGGATCGTACTCCCCCGTATGGATGAGTTTGAAGTCGTCGGGCGACGTGACGCTCGAGACGCGTCGGAGCATCTCGCCGAACTGGGTGCCGGCGGCGGAGGCGGACGCGACGACCTTGATGTGCATGTAGCCGTCTTCGACCAAGATCGGGTAGAAGAACGCGTCCCGTCCGAGGAGGTTGTTCGCCAGTTCGACGGGATCGAGGCCGCGGTACGTCGGCAGCAGGTAATTGGTGACCTCGACCGACGCGAGGCCTTCTTCCTTGTTGATGACTTCGAAGGTCCCGTAGCGTCGTCCGAACTCTTCGACGAGGAACCGTTCGATCGCCACGCTCGGAGCGCGGATCGTGAACACGGCGCGGTCCGCCTTGTTGGTGCTCGAACTTCGGAAGAGATGGACAAGGACCCAGCTTCCCTTCTCGCGTTTCGTGAACTGGCAGAGAAGGTTTCCCTGCGCTGTGGTCTTGAAAAAGAACTCCCGAAGCACCATTCCGGGGCCAGGAGAAACCCCTTCTTAGGGTTTGTTGATATGTCCACCAAAGAGTCAGCATGTCGACGGGCCGAACTCGTGGTGGGTTGCCATGTCCACCTTTGGGCAGGGCCCTGGGCACAAGCTCAGCAGACCTTGTTGTCGGTGTCGTAGACACAACGGCCGCCCGCGGCCGGGTCCTTTTCGTAGATCACCGTGCGCTCGGTCCGGATGTGGTAATGGACGTAGTTGCCGCGTTGGATCACGAGGCATTCGGTCGACGTAACGGCGACCGTTTCGGTCAGTCCCCCGATCCGCGTCTCGACGGTCACGGTTGTGGGTCGGCCTTGACAGTTCTTCCCGATGACGCTTGCCTCCACGGCGTAGTCCGTCGCGTACAGGAACACGCTGGTCGCGATGACCAACACCACGATCAACAGGACTAGCCCTAGGACCTTCCCGACGATCCCACCCAGCAACGCCATGCTTGTTCCCGTCGAATCGCCTGGCTTCAAAATACTCTTGTCCGAAACTATTTATCGCGAGGGGCCGCAGTTAAAGGCTGAGGTTTCTGAATTGCAGGAGGAGAGGGTACACGTTCGCCAGTTGATGAGCCGTGACATCATCGCCATCGAACTCGACACCACGGTCCGAGAAGCCATCTCGAAGATGGAAGAACATCACATTCACGAGTTGCCGGTAATGCAGAACTCCACCCTCAAGGGTTGGGTCAACTACGACACGCTCATCCAACGTGCACACGTGCCCGCCCAGGCAAAGGCGACGAGCGTGATGGGGAGCGGCCTCCGCATCGCCCAGAACACGGACCTCATCACCGCCGCCGACATGATGATCCGACAGAACGCGCGCGCCGCCGCCGTCGTCGACGCGAAGGGACAGATGGTCGGCGTCATCTCGCGCACGGACCTCGTCCGCGCCGCGGCCGACATCGAAGAGATCGCCGACCTCCCGTTGGAGCGCGTCATGACGCGCGACCTCGAGACCGCGGCCGAGAAAGACTCCATCGACGAGGCCGCCAAGCGGCTCCGCGAACTCTCGATCCGCCAACTCCTGGTCCTCGACACGAAGGGAAAACTGGTCGGCGAGATCGGACGCGAAGCGATCATGCACGCCCTCACCAGCGAGGACCGACGTGTCGGACGCTCCCATGGCCAGGCCACCAACGTCGGAAGCCCTGGAAGTTCGAAGAACCGCAACCTCAACCTCGCTGGCCTCGTCCGCGACTCGATCACGCTCTCGCCCAAGGCCACGATCGGAAAGGCGATCGCCCTCATGCTCAAGCGTCAACGCTCGGCGGTCGTCGTCATCGAAGACGGCTTCCCCGTCGGCGTCGTGAGCCGCGCCAACATCCTCGAGCGGATGAGCGCCCGCCGCGTCCAAACGGGGCCCCTCGTCCAAGTGATCGGGCTTGCCGACTTCGTCGACGGATCGAGCCTCGACGTCATCCATTCCCATGCCCGGACCGCCCTCGCGAAAATCGAGAGCCAGTTCCGCGTCGAGTTCCTCTCGCTCCACTACAAGGTGTACAAGCAGAAGACGGACGGCGACTCCAAGTTCGCCGTGAGCGCCCACCTATCGACCGAACAGAAGTTCATCGTCGCCAAGGCCGACGATTGGGACCCGATCAAGGCGCTCAACGCCGTGCTCCAGGAACTCGAACGCCGCGCGTTCGAACACAAGGAACTGCGACTGGAACGCCGGAAGACAGGCACCGGTCGCAAGGCCCGGTATAACACCGCGACGCAGTAGTCGCTCTCAGGGCCGGTTGCCGAGCTTCGGATTTGGCCATTTCCAGTAGACAAAGAGCAAGCCGACGAGCAAGACGAGGGCGACCAACGCCAGGACTATGGGCCAGAGCAGCATCAGATACAACCACAGGTCGAAGCTCTCCCATCGCGCGGCCAGTTCCGCGCCGCCAAACAGTAGAGCGGCGGCGCAAAGTGTGATGGCGATGTAAGCCCAAGTTGACCGCCGCCCCCAGAAAGCAGGTCGCGCCCCGCCCAAAT
>CAYOZB010000027.1:0-4081 GCA_964408365.1 uncultured Halobacteriales archaeon
CTGTGGCCGTGGCGTCCTTCTTCTTCCATTTCGGGGTGGCCGTGGTGGCAGTATTCGGTGTGGCTGAACGTGCCGGTGCTTTCGGCCGGGTACTGGACCACGCTGGCTTCGCCGCCCTTGTGGGTGACGTCGAAGACGACGGGGTAGTATTGGCCCATGACTTCGCCGTTGCCGCGGTTCTCATTGTAGGCGCTCGTCAAACCGCTGCGAAGGCCGTGGGTGTTGAGTCCAAAGTGGGAGTCGGGGACGGCGTCGCTCACGTGCACGAGGGACCAGAACCGGATGGTTTCTCCTTCACGGGGCAAGGCCGGCGCTTGGGGCGTCTGCCATTCGAAGAGGCCGTGGTTGCTGTCGTGGAGCCGGCCGTGCATGACGTTGGGTTGCGGCCAGCCGATCGATGCTTCCTTCGCGACGTTGAGCTCGACGCCGTAGGAGGTGCTTTTGAGGGTCTGTTCGACGAGCGTCGCGTCGCTCCAGCTGAGGTCGACGACAAAGAAGTGGTGGTCGATGTTGTCGCGTCCCCACTCAGGGGGTTCGATGTAGGCACTGACCCAGCCCATTCCGAAGTCCTTTCCGCTCGTCGTTTCCGACGTGTAGCCGTCGCAGCGACTCATGGCGTGCCAGACGCCCGTGGACTTGGAGCCCGGGGCACCCTGCATGAGGAAGCCGTCGATGCCGACGACGCGCACGCCACTGTATTCCTGGACATCCTTGATGGCAAAGGGTCCGACGTTGTCCCCCCATAGCCGAAGGGCCACGCCGTCGTTGAAGTGGGGACCGATCATGGAGAGTCCGATACTGGTCTCGCAGCCGGTTCCTTCCATGATGACGCTTCCTGGTTGGAACGGGGCTCGCACCGCGTCCGGACTCGGTTTCGTGAGGTCGAATGTACCACTCGAGCCCGTGGGGGTCAACCCCGCGGCAATCAAGGTCAGGGCGATGGTTAGGCCGGCAAGGCCAGTCCTCACGGTCGACACGAACGAGTAGAGGGGGCCCCTCGCACTTAAGGGCCTCCCTTGCAACGTTAAGGCAAGACCATTAGAGGCCCTTCCTGCCTGGAGGAACCACCTTGTTCGTCCGACACGCTTCCGCGACTCTTTTGGCCGCCCTGATCGTCGTCTTCGCCGGCTGCGCGAGCCCGTTCTCCTCAGGCGGCCCCGCTGCGGGGGCCACCGCCCGCGAGTTGTTTGAGACGGCCGAAGACGTGGCCGGCTTGGGACACGACGGCGCCCTTGTAGCCGTCTTCACGTTGGAGACGGCAAGCGGCGCGGCCCTCAAGGAGCGGTCTCCGCCGGATTGGCTTCAACCATTCCTCAACGTCTCCGATCCGCAAGTCGGCGATGGACGCGCCAAAGCGTGGGGGTACTATTTCGGAATGGGGATGGCCATGGAAGGCGGCGACGGCCACGCCCATGTGGGAGCGTCGGACGTCCTCGTCGTCATCTCGGCGGAAAAGAAATCCGTGTACAAGGGTCCCGTCCCGGCAGACTTCCCGATCAGTCCCGCGGGGCCACTCGGCAACAATTGGACCATCGATTCCGACGTCGCAGCGACGAACGCCCGTGATCCTGCGTTCGATGCGATGGTCGCGGATGCAGAATCGTACAATTTCGCCTCCCTCGCGATGCGTGTTGACTTGCCGCCGGCCTGGATGTTCGAAGCCGGCACGGCGAACGCGCAGACTGGCGAGACGACGGCGGTCGACGCACGCGACGGTTTGAAGATCCGACTCGGGACCCGCGACCCGTTCGCTCCCGTCAAGACCGAAGTCGGCGAGGTCTCCGGCACCGCGACGCCCCAAGGAGGTTCGTCGGACTTCAAGATCGAGCTTGCCTCGCATCGACAGATCGAGTTCTTTTTGGACGTCACCGGCGGCGGAGGGGGGATGACGCCCACCGGCGCTCAGGTCGATTTCCTCGCCAAGGGACCCGGTGGCCAGGAGTTCCCGTTCCACTGGGACGGTGGCGGGGGCACGCAGCAGGCTTGGCATCAGTTCGATGCGCCGAACCCGGGCGAATGGGCCTTGGAGGCAATCTTGGTGAACGATGCGGGCGGTCGCGAGACGCAGATGGCTTTCACGGTGCACTGGTGCGCGTTGGGCGCGACTCGCTGCTGAACCGACTGCAACCACAGCTTGCGACGATGCCAGCCCTCGCCGTACTGCCCCTGCCCGAGCGCGAGTGGAGCCGGGCTCTGGATCTCAGGTCCAAGCACGATAGACTGAAAGCTAACGATGCGCTGCTTGCGGCGAGCGCCCTGGCATCGACACCCTTGTTTCTACGGGCGACGAATTTGATGGAATCGCGGGGCTGCGTCGGCAATCTCTGGGATGACGGTTTCGCTCGAAATCGGATTGGCGGAAAGCCACCCTGTTGCCCAACAAGTGTGGGCTCCGAGGGACCTTCGACGACCTCTTCTTATATCGGCGATTCGTCCGTTCGCTTGGTGGGCGGCATTTGATCTGGATCGCGCACCACAGGGGCATCGAACCCGGGGGCGCAATGGAGATCCAGGACGACGTCGAACCGGCGGTGAATGGCCGTGGCCGTTGAACTTACCTGGAACTTCGTCTTGGCGCTCGTCGCGGCCCTGGCGCAACTTGCACTTGGGGTTTGGGTGTATTGCGCCTCACCGCGCTCATCGGTGAACCGTGGCTTCGCGTTGTTCCTGGTCGCCAACGGCCTTGGGGACGCAGCCAATTCGTTCTTTTCTTGGACAGGTGATGTGACACGCCTTGAAGGCGCCGCCGCGACGGCGGGCAACGCAATGTTCTTCGTGGTCGTCGCAGGATTGGCGTTGGCAGCCCTTTCGTATCCTGGCGACCACCCCATGGGCCGCGGGAGCCGCTGGGTTTTCGCCTTCTTCGTCTTCCTCGCCATGGCGGGCTTCCTCACCCAGCTAGCAGAGGACGGGACTGCGATGAACCGAGCGAACCAGTACATTGGCGCCGTCGGCTTCGGCTCGGCGGGCGCCTTCGCGGCGTGGACTGCGCGCCACCTAGGAAAAGGCGAGGCTCGGCGCCAGGAATCCACGCGGCTCGTCGTCTTGGGGTTGGCTTGCTGGCCCCTCTGGGCCGGGCCCTTATTCCTTTTGGCGGCCATGACGGGGACCGATATCTCGACCGGTACGTACGAACGCGGCGCGACCGGGGTCCTCGGTGTGCTTGCCCTCACGGCCGTGTGGGCGGCGTTCGCCCTCTCACGGCCGACCGAGGGAGGAAAACGGCGCTGGGGTCAGATTTCCTTGCTGGCCCTCTCGGCATCCGCCGGCATCGCATCGTACTTCGTCGGGTGGCTTGGTCGGCCCACCTACTACGCCACGAGCGTCGCGCTTGTCGCCATCGTCGCCTACGGCATTCTGCGGTACAATCTCTTCACCATCGACCGCCAACTTCGGTTCGCCATCAGCAAGTCTACCATCGCCGCGGTGTTCATCGCTGTTTTCTTCATCGCGAGCGAGGCGGCGCAGCAGTTCTTCGGCGACACTCTCGGCTCGACGTACGTCGGCATCGGGGTCGCGGGGACGTTGGTCTTCGCGATGGCGCCGTTGCAGCGAGTGGCGGAGAAACTGGCGGAGAAGGCCGTCCCGGTCGCGCAGAGCGCGCCGCCCACTGACGGACCTTTGCCGGCAGGCCAGTCACGCCGGGAGGAATCGTACCGCGAAGCCGTGCGATTGGCCATGCGCGACCGGCGCATTTCGGCGGACGAACGCGTCAGCCTGTTCCGGCTTGCCGAAGACCTCCAGATCCCAGCAGGACACGCGGCCGAGATCCATGCGGACGTGGAGCGGACGGTGAAGCGTGGTGGTCGTTGAGCCCCTTGGCTGGTTCACGGTCGCGCCGACGCAACCCGGATTGTCGAGCGCCGATGCCCAAGCGATCAAACGCGACATGACTTCCAAGCCGCGGGTGGCCTAAGTGGAGTACATCCTGAGTCTCTCCGCCCTGGTCAACGCCGCGGGGGCGTTCCTGTTTCTTGCCGTCGGACTCGCGATTTTGTTCATCGCGCGGACGTCCCGCCGCGGACTCCTCATCGGGTTGCTCTCCGCCGCCTTCGGCTGGACCTTCGTCGTCGATAACCTT
>CAYOZB010000027.1:4181-27080 GCA_964408365.1 uncultured Halobacteriales archaeon
CGCGCGGGTTTGCGGGCACCTTCGTGTACGCGACCCGGGTCGGCCTCCTCGCGGCCCTGGCCCTTCTAATCGTGAGCGGGGCCCTCGCGTTCCGAGCGCTGCCGAGCGACGACCAAATCGGCCGACGCGCGGTCGCCGCGCTCACGGTCGCATTCGGATTGTTCACCATGTTCTGGGTCGAGGGCTCCGCCATCGCCCCGGTCGGGTTTGCAAGCCCGGCCGCAATCGTCACCTTCGCGTCCATTTTCTTGCTCGGCCTGGTTGCGATCGCGGGCGCCACGATGTTCGTCATCCCCCCGCTCCCGGTTCCGAGCCTCGGACGAGGCGTGTTCGCCGCGCTCACGTTCGCGGGATTTCTCGCGGCGCCGGCCCTTCTTGCGACGGGCGTCGACTTCGCCGCAGCGTCCGCCGGCTTTGGGATTTTTGGAATCCTACGCACGATCGGCGCAGTGTTCCTGGTGCGCGCCGTGTTGCGCTACGGGCTTCTTGGCGTGCCCCTGCCCACGTTCGCTGTCCGACGCGGGACGATCGCGACCGGCGCCCTCGCGGTTCTCTTTATCGTGGCGCAGATCGCCCAGAACGTCCTCAGCTCCGCGTACGGGTTGATCACCGGCGGCCTCGTCGCGGGCGCCTTCCTGTTTGCCGCCCAACCATTGCAACGCGCGATGGAGAACCTCATCTCGAACCGCGGCGCAAGGACGCCTAGGCCGGTTACATCCGGCGCGGCGACCGAAAACGAGCGCGTCTACCGATTGGCGCTGGAAAAATTCGGTGCCGATGGACGGGTTACGGCTGATGAGGAACTTGCGCTCGCCCACTTGGCGGACGTGATGGGCATCACGACACGCCGCGCGACGGAGCTTCGGCTCGACTTGGCGCGAAAGAAAGGCGCAGGGTAGATCGCACTCGAAGCAGCGATGGTCCTGTGGATGGCAAGCGGCATGACCGTTCCTGTTGCGGACGCTCGGGCCGACGTCAGATACGGAACCGCGTGCGCTTTGCGCTCAAGGAACGCAGGATCGGCCGCGAGGAAGAACTGCACCCTTGCAGAACTCGGGGAAAACCTGGCGATCAGTGCCCGCCGCGCGCGGGAACTCGGGTTGGAGAGCGAAGGCGGCTCCTCGGAGGCCCAATCGTGGTGTTCGAACGAACGGTTCGTCGCGCACCGCCGTCTGGTTGATCAGAGGAACAAGCGGCTGGCGGTCATCAAGACAAACGTCAAGGTGATCATCGCGGCGGAGATGGCGCTGTTCTTTCCTTGTTTCATGCCGAAGGCTTGGAATTGGGCGGCTTCTTCGGCGGAGGGTGGGCCGGGTTTCTGTGATCGGACGAGGCGTTTGATCTTGCGTTCGTTCGGCAGCATCGCGCCGAGGCCGTGGCCGTAGGCGAGCAGGGCGGTGATGACGCCGATGGTGAGCACGATGCCGGATGCCGTTCCAAAGGGATCTGTTGCGTAGCCGTATTCCATGTAGAGGTACAGGCCGGCGACGATGGCGATGCCGCCCATCGAAAGGAAGTACCAGGCGAGGCCGCCGCGGCGGATGACGGTCATCATGAGCGGTCCGGCGGCGGGGCCGGCGGCGCGCATGCTGGGTCCGAGGATGAAGGCCATGAAGAACGCGCCTCCCATCCAGAGGGCGGCCGTGATGATGTGGATCGTGCGCGCCAAGGTCGGTAGGTCGAATGCCATGAAGTCGGCGATTCGGGGGGCGCTTTATCTGCGAGCCGGTCTGGTTGCGACGCGTGGGATGGTCAGCGTGTCGTGCAAAGACGGCTACCAAAGACCTTATCTCATTTGAGCCACGATAGTGCACCATATGAGCGAAGGTGTGATCCGCAGCCTGGGCCTTAGGGCCCGGGACACGATCCGACTGGGCGAGGCGATCCACGCAGGACTGTCGGCCGCGGCCGTCCAACGTTTCTTGGACGCAAGCGGGTGGAACAAGTCGCAACTCTTTGAATGGGCGCACATCCCGCCAGCGAACGGGAACCGACGATTCCGGGCGGGCCAGTTCGCCGACCACGAATCCGAACGCATCGCCCGTCTGGCGCGCGTCTTCGACCAGGCCCACGACATGCTGCGAGACCCTCGCCGGGCGACAGAATGGATGCAAGAGGGCAACCCGCGTTTGGCCGGCAAGCCTCCCGTCAACGTGTGCGGGACCGAGTTCGGCGCCCGAGAGGTCGAAGCACTGCTTGGCCGACTTCGGCACGGCGTGTATTAGCAATGCGAGTCTGGCGGATCCATGACCGGGCGTTTGCGCGCGACGCATGGACCGGCGAAGGCGCCCGCCTGTATGGGGGCCGATGGAATCCGCCGGGAGTCGCGGTCGTGTATGCAAGCGAGCATGCAGCGTTAGCCATTGTCGAGGTCTTGGCCGGAAACGTGCGAGACGTCGATTTTCGCTATTTTGAACTCCATAGTGCCGACGTCCCCGACGACTGCGTGGCACACATCTCGTCCTCGGGATCGGAGCACGAGCGATCCGCGCGTTGGCTGGCAACAGGGGTCCTCGGTTGCCGGGTCCCAAGCGTTGCCGCTCCTGGAACCAATATCCTCCTCAATCCGCGATCAACGGACTGGAACCGGATCCGCTTCCACGAACCCATCCCCTTGGATGCAAGGCTCGCGGGCAAGAAAGACCGTTGACGACGATGCCGACTGCTCCAGCGTCGAAGGCGCGGCAACTATTCGGCGAGCGTTCCCTGGAACTTGAGGATGTACAAGCCGCTCCCGGTGTCGGGGCTGATCACGTAGCCGCGGTCGTCGAAGGCGGCGGTCCAGACCATCGGGGTGAAGGGTGCGGGTTTGTTCGTCGTGCCGCCGTTGGCTTGCGCGATCTCCGGATGCTGGTAGAATCCCATGGTGACCGGTTCCAGGGCACGGTCAAGGGTGCCGATGTCGAACACCCAGACGCCGCCATGCATGAGGCCCGCGGCGACGTATCCGTTCCAGGTCTCGTATTCGGTGCCGCCGAACGTGTAGAAGTTGGGTTCCGGGGATTCGGGCGCGCCCGGGATCTGCCACTGGCTCACTTGGTAGATGTTGGTCGGATCGGTGAAGTCGAGGACATTGAAGTGGAGGGAAGAACCGTCGCCTTCGGCGCCCACGACGACCATGAAGGCGCGACCGTCGACCGTGTGGTCGATCTGCCTGCGCCAATGGTCCGCACAGGTTTCGGGCCACTTCTCGCGCTCTTCCGAGGAGTCCCACTCGTCGAGCTCGACGGGGTTCTTGATGTCGGTGATATCGTAGATCACCAGGTTACAGCCGTTTCCCTGGACGACGATCCACTGACCGGTCACGGGGTGACGGCCGGCCCACACGTCGTGCGTGCTCTTCTCCATGGTGGAGACCAGATTGAGCTTGGTGGGCGTGATCTCCCAGATCTGGGCGGAGTTGCTGTAGAGCACATAGTTCGTGTCGTTGATCTTGAGGGTGTGCATCCCGTGCGTCGAGTCGATGACGGCGCCCTGGACGTCATGGTAGAGGAACCGCGGGTTGGTTTTGTCTTTGATGTCGTAGACGCGCACGCCGACGGCACCCGGATCGTTGACGGGGGCCTGGCTCGGCGCGGTCTGTTCCGCGGCGCCTTGGTACGCTCCGAGGAGAAGGAATTCGCCGTCGTCGGTGATGCGGCACATCTGGTTCACTTGGCCGCTCGGGGCGCTTGAGACGACCTCTGGATTCTCCGGATCTTCGATGTCGACGAGGATGAAGCCGCCGGGGCCGGGGAACTGGGTGACGCACGCGTAGGTTCCCCACACGTCGATTCCCGTGTAGCCGACGTCTTGTGTCTGCACCCCATCTTCCGGCCGCGTCAACGGCATGTAGCTCACAAGTTCCAGGCCGAAGTGTCCGGTGTGAAGGAGGGGGTTTCCGTGTCCGTGGGGGACGCCGCCGTGGTCGGGGCTGATGGCTTTGGTGAAGTCAAAATCGGGAACAGGCAGGCGGGGCGTGGGGTCGCCGAGGAATGTCGTCGACGGCGTTTCGTCGCTTGGCTCGGTCGGTTGGGGACCGGCGTCCAAACAGCCGGCCGCGATAAGAGCGGCGAAAACCAGCAAGGGCGTGAAGAGCCGAACCATGGGACCCTTAATCGAGGCCGTGTCGTTCGTTATATCCCTTCGGGCTTCGAATCGTGGGGTTGTGAGAACCCAAGGCGAAACCTACTAAACCCGCGCGTCGACTTGATTCCGTCGCCGTCTCTCGTGGTGCCTCATGCGTTTTCATGGATTCCTAGCTGTTTTGGTCACTTTCATCGTAGCCGCCGGTTGTGTGGGTGAGGGTGGCGCGGTTTCGGAACGATCGACGGCGCCTCCTTCCAACGTCCACGAACCAGGCGCGTTGCTCGCCGATGGCGGCGGGGCAATCACGGGCACCGTCGTGGATGAGGAGACTGCAGCCGTGGTCGGCGCGCTCGTCGGTTTGGACGCCACCCAATCCACCACGACAGACGAAGCGGGACAGTTCTCGTTCAAAGCCGTGCCTCCCGGAAGCCACGAAGTCCAGGTCCAGGCCCTTGGCTACTCGTCGATCGGACGCGCCGTCGACGTTGTGGAGGGCGAAGTCGTGCAACTCATCCTGACCGTTGCCGCGTTGCCCGTCCTGGAACCGCATCTCGAGGTCATCATCCTCAAAGGGATGTCCATCTGCGACTACATGGTGTACGTGATCTCTGGCCGTTTGCCGCCCCAGGCCTGCAACGCCGGGGATGCACAGAACCAATTCCCGATCATGGTCAACGAGACTTGGGACTTTATGGTCGCGGAACTTAAGTGGCAGGGCGGTTTCGCAAATTCGGACACGTTTAGGTTCTTCACCGCGGACGACGGCGATTGCGTTGATGGGAGCCCCTGCTACGGTTTGCAGTATGGCCGCGGGTACGTCAAGCTCGAGGGCGAACCCGGGGACACAGAACTGGTGAAGTATTATGATCCCTGGATGGACGACCGTGGGCCCGGTTATCCCGAAAAGAAGAACGGCTCATTCGAGATGATGGTGAACGCCCAATGGATCGGCCTTTTCGCGTCCGAATTGGGAGCGAACCCCGTGTGCCAAGCAATCCTTGAGTACGCGGCCGGCAGCGGCTACAAGCCGGGTTGCCTGGGCATTGGTGTGTCGACCGGGATCCCGTTCGAGACGTACATCTCAATCTTCCACCTGATGCAACCGGATCCGCGTGGCGTCTGTTGCCCGGCGACGACGTATTCGGCGATTCCAGACGGCTGACCGGGTCGTTGCGCCCCGCCCGTGGAGAGCGAAAACTCCAGCAGAATACGTAGGCTCCACCGGGACGCGACGGCGACCGTCCGCCGCTCAACGTTGACGGGCTCGTTCCGGAGTTGCCGACTTCGGGCGACGAGAAAGGCGGACGCACTCGTTACTACCACAAGAGCGTGCTGCCACGTTTCCCGCGGCAGCCCCGATCAGGGCCTCGGCGGCACTCAAGCGCGGGCTGCCGGTTCCGATGCGTGCTCGCGGTAGATCAGTTGACGTTGAAACCAATCACGCCTAACACGATTAGGACGAGGAGGACCAACAGAATTATGCCAAGCACGCCCAGCGCGTTCACGTCTTTGATGAATTCTTGCATAGCGGTATTCTGTCCTTGGAGGCATATCTCGGTCCTGGGACAAACATGCGCCGGTTCCGCCCGCGATAGGTGCTAGAACACGTTGATCGGGATGAACCCGAAAACGATCAGAACCAACACAATCACAAGAATCCAACCAATCGTACCCATGCCAGTCGCATAAGCCGCCCTGATATTTTCTCGTTGAAGGACTGCAAACGTCAGATCGTGGTTTCAGACCAACTGACCACACTCGGGGCAATGGCCTTTACTGGTTCGCGCCCCGTCACGTGCTGGAACATCGCGAAGTTCGGCCACATCAATGCGAAAAACGCGGTCGTCTTCACGCGCAGCGACACCCGAACCTGTACGTTGTTCCATAAGCCTTCATAGAGGACGTTGTTCGTACGCACCACGCAACTTATGTCACCCAACCCCACCCAGTCGCAAACAGAAAGGAACCGCAACAGCGGCGCCGAGATGCAGTTCGAAGAACTGACCGGCGAACTCAACACGAAACAGGTCCAGGAACTCATCTGCCAAGCGCTCGAGACCGAGATCGGCGGCGTCCAGATCTACAACACCGCGATCCGCTGCGCGCAGAACCAGGAACTCAAGCAAGAATGGACCAAGTACCTCGAAGAGACCGAGAACCACGAACGCATCCTTCGCGAGGTCTGCGAGAAGATCCAACTCGACCCCAACACCGACACAGTGGGCCGACGCGTCGTGAAGCACAACGGCGAATCCCTGGTCGCCGCCATGGAGATGGCCCTCAACGAAGGCGAACCCGGCGTCGCGCAGATCGTCGCCGCCGAGTGCGTCGTCCTCGCGGAAACGAAGGACCACTTCAACTGGCAACTCATCGGCAAAGTCTCCGGACAATGCGAAGGCGAACTCCGCGAAGCCCTCGAAGACGCCTACGAACAGGTCGAGGACCAAGAAGACGAACACTTGTACCACACGAAGGGCTGGGCCCGCGAACTGTGGTTCGAATCCGTCGGCCTGCCCGCGCACTTCCCGCCCGTCGAAGAAGAAAAGAACATCACCACCCGGATCGGCGCGGCCCGCGCAGAAAAGAGCCGCAGCCGGGAAATCGCCCGTGGCACCACGAAGGGGTCAACTCGACGCGGCAGCCCCAAAGGAAAGGCAAGCGCCCGAAAGACGACGGGGCGCGCGAAGACGGCGCGGACCGCGACCGGACGCCGCGGCAAGACGAACCCCAAGACAAAGGCCGGCGGCCGACCGAACAAGGCCCGCGCGCAGACCCGCGGACGCACCCGCTAATCTCTCGTCCAACGCATCGCAATGTGCAAGTGGTCGAGGTGCCCGGGCCAAAGCCCGAGCGCCTCGTACCGCTTCGCGATCGCCACGGGCAATTTTTCCTTGACTTGGAATCCGAATTTTTCGTAATATGCCACGCCGTCCGGGTCGGCGATCAACCACATATCCCGGCGCAGGCGTTGCATTTCTTCAACGAGGAGTCGACCGACGCCTGTCCGGCGACGATCGGGTCGCACCCACAGGTCGTCGAAGAGTTCGTCGCGGCCGACCGTAACCAGGTGCGAGGCTCCGACGATTCCCTTGCCGTCGACGGCGGCGAACCATTCACCGTCCCGTTGCGGGTTGAGATCATCCGCGACGATTCCGGCCCAAATGGGCTCGAGGTCGGCCACGGCCACGGGTCGAACGTGCACGTTCGCCTGCACGGAGTGGAACCCTAGAAACAACTTCGGGCGTCGGACGGTCGTTCGCCGTACGGCTTAGTCGAGCGGCGCTTCTTCGACGGCGTCCTTTTCCTCTTCCTTGTCGGTGACGATGGCGCTTGCCAGGCTCGCCGTGAAGAGGCCGATGAAGCCGATGCCGCTGATCTCCAGGACCGCGGCGATCATGCGTCCCACGGCGGTGACGGGTTGGAAGTCGACGTAGGCGACGTTCGTGAACATGTTGAGCGACCACCACAACGCGTCGCTCGGATTGCCCATCCGTTGGTTTACGCTGCCCTCGAAGAGCCAGGCCAAGGCGGCGCCGAGGGTCACCATGACGAGACCGAAGATGGCAAGTCGTGCGATGTGCGCGCGCCGGAAGATGCGTGCCGCCGTCTTCCAGAATTTTCGCATCCGGCCCAAGGTGCCGACGATGCGCAAAAGCCGCAGCACTCGGACCAGCCGGATGAGCCGCAATCCTCGCAGGAGTGGGATGACTTCGCTGCCGACGGCCATGTTGCCCGTGAGGGGGATCAAGGCCGGCAATTCGTACCAGTGTTTGCGAGTGTACCGTTTCCAGTTCCCGCTCCGGGCCGCGCTCACGATGAAGTCGACGATGAAGACGAACACGATGAGGAGATCGAGGACGTCGTACCATCGCCACGCGGTCGAGGTGCGGGGACGCGCGAGGTCGTAGAGTCCGATGCCGACGCTCACGATGGCGAGGGCGCTGATCCACAGATCCTTGCGAAGTTGCCGCTCCGCCTGGCGGCGATGGTCCCGGTCGATGGCGTCGTCCACTGTTTTTACCCCTTCAACATGGATGTTCGTAACCAATCTAGTACATCGCTCGCGTTCCGGTCCGGCGGAAACACCGGGTAGAACACTTTCACGATGCGGCCGCCTCGGACGACGAACGTGACCCGTTTCAACAGCGTCTCGTGCCCGAACTTGAATGTCGGCAATCGTAACGCCTTCTGCAGCCGATAATCGTCATCGCTCAAGATTTCAAACGGTACGTGCAGCCGCCTGACCATCTCCCGCTGATAATCGGCGGATTGGACGCTCAGGCCAAAAACGCGGGCGCCGGCTTTCTCAACCTCGGAATTGAGGTCGCGGAACGCGCACGTCTGCGGAGTGCAGCCGCGCGCCCCCGGGATCGCGTCCCACCCGGGCGGCGCAGGGTTTCCAGGCAGCCCCGTGCGCGGGTACGCGAAGACCACGATGGTGCGTCGGATGGATTCGCCGCGGAGCGACACTTGGCGGCCGTTGGTGGACGGCAAGGCGAGGCGGGGGATGCTGGCGCCTTCGAGATGTCGGCAGGCTCCATCGTCGATGGGGACGGGAAGGTCGGCGGGAAGGTCAAATTGGCGATCCACGGCACCTGGGCGGACCCGATCCGGGTTCACTACGGTTTCGCCGCGGGCGGGGGGGTCTGGAGTCCAAGAATTATTTCCGGCCCAGCGTGGAGACGCCGGACCAAATGGCTGCGCGGTGGGGCGTCAGCGGTCTCCGCGCCGCGATGCGGCTCATTATGAGCCCCAGCGGGCGCGGCGACCAGCCTCAAAGAGCTGCCCCACCTTCACGACCACCCCACGGGCGCCGAGCTGGAAGACCCTCTGAATACGGAGTCACGAAGGGAGCCTCCGCATCGCCCACGCATGGGGGACCATGGGCAGGCATCGGTACTTATCGCGCCTGGCCAATCGGCGCCGGGAGGCCCATAGCATGACGCTTGACGCGGCCACCCTGATCCGCGCCGCAAGCGGCGTCGTCTTCCTGGGGGTTGGCCTCATCCTTGCATGGGTGACGCGGCGCTCGGCCGAGCGCGTCGCGAACCTCGGGATGGCGACGGTCTGTGTCGGCCTCGGGACAGCCAACGTAGCCATCAACATCGCGATCGTTGATGCCAGCACGGCGTTCATCGGCGCCTTCGTTGGTGCAGCATGCTGGGTCGTGGGCACGGCGGGGGCGGTCGTGTACCTCGCTTCCCCATCGGTGCGCGGCCGGCTGCGCCCCTGGGACGGCATCGCCGCCGCCCCACTCCTGCTCGGCGTCTCCAGCATGCTTGTTCCGGGCAATGGGACCCTCCTCTTTGCTGCGGTAGGCGTGCGGCTCCCCAATCTCGAAGCGGTCGATAGCGCCCTGCGCGCCTACAGCACCGCCTCCTTCGCATTCGCGGGCGCCGTCGTTCTCATCGCGATCAGCTCAGCACGCGCCGCAGGCGGATCTTCCTCGAAGCGGGCGGCGCGCGGACACGCGCTTCTCACCGTGGGCCTCCTGTTCATAAGTGTCTTCCTCAGCGGGGCCTTAAGCATCATTTCCATCAAGTTCCCGGCCCTTGTCCTCCTCGCGGCGGGTCATCTCGGGCTTACGTTGATGGCGGTCATCGCGTGGATCCCGCGCGGACGCTGGACCGCGTGGAGCCTCCTCGCAATCGTGCTCCTCGGCGAGGTTACGTCCGTTGCTGGATCCTATCTCCTTGCCGTTGGGATCCTGCGGATCGTTGCCGCGGCGCTCGTCGTGGTCGCGATGCTCCGCTACGGCCTCGCGGGCGCGGATGTTCACCTGCCCACCGCGCGCCGGGGCACGCTTGCGGCCGTCGCGCTCGCCGCGCTCTTCATCGTGGCGCAGATCGCGCAGAACTTCCTCTCCGCCGAATACGGCCTTATCATGGGCGGCATCGTGGCCGGAGTGTTCCTCTTCGCAGCAAGTCCCATCCAGCGCGCGATGGAGCGCGTGGGCGAGCGGCGGCGCGAGGGAGCGGCCATCACAGTCAGGCCGGCAGATGCGGACGCCCGCGAGAATGCCTACCGCGAGGCCGTGCGCCTGGCGTTGCGCGACCGCGTGCTGACCCGGGAAGAGGACCGCCATATCCTCCGACTCGCGCACCACCTCGGGATCTCTTCGCCGCGCGCCATGGAGATCCAAGACGAGGTCCAGAAGGAGCGGAAGGCGTGAGCCCCATGTTCCCATGACCCGCCGAGCGGATGGAAGAGGACCCTGCGCCGGGCAAGGCGGAGGGCGCGCACCTTGCGTTCAGAACGTGGCGCCGCTAAGCTCGGCCCGCCCGGTGCCGCCCAAGTGACTGGCCATCGAGCGCGCGGTTCGCGGCCCTATGGCACGGGGGAAGGTGCACCTCAGGCGCTCAGCGTGACGAGGGAGATCTGCGCATCACGCGCCGTCCGCCGCGGCCGATCAGGAACGGTAGCGGGACCGCACGCCGGGCTGGTACCCTTCGTCGTCGTCATCCTTCGACTTCACGGGACCGATCGTGCCATGGAACCGGGTGCCGCCGTGCGTCTTGGCGAAGAACATCGCTCCGGTCCCGGGCGTCGTAAGCTCGAACGTGATCTGCTCGACGATCTGACGTTTCACGAAATCCAAGCTGATCCGTGGGACCCGCTTCGCGAGATCCTCGATGCTCTCGAATTTTCCTTTCGTCTTGATCTGCATCGACAGGTCGTGGGTGTGCAGGTCGCCGAACCCCAACCGCTCCAAGGGCGTCATGGGGCTGGAGCGGTCGGTGAAGCTTCGGACCGTGCCACGGGCGGCCGCGTCGTCGCGGAACGTGGTGCGCGCGGGCCACTTGTCCGGATTGTTGGCGTAGACGAGTGCGACTTTGGAGACTTCGGGCCAGCAGACCTGGACGAAGGTCTCGGCGAATTTTTCCACTCCCGTCGGGCCGACGATGCGGTTGACGGCGGCCCAGTCGATGGGGCGGAGCTGCGCCTCGAGGTCTGCTGCGAGTTCGGTGCCGACCGCTGGGGCCGGCATAGGCACGCGGCCGACGTGGAGCGTCATGGTGTCGGTCTTTGCTGCGAGGATGCGGCCTTCGGGGTTGGAGAAGAGGACTTTCACGGGAACGCGGCCCGCGAACTGACTGCGGTGCCTAAGCCTTTGCGCTCGGGGAGGGTTTCAGCAAGAGCTTGCCTTTCGTCTTGCGGCCGGCGAGGTATTCGTGCGCGGCGGCGGCATCGTGGAGGGGGAAGGTGCGGTCGATGTGGACGGGCAGCCAGCCGTCCTTGATGCCTTGGAACACTTCGTTGGCGCGCAGGACGAGCTCATCGCGGGTCGCCGTGTAGGCGACGAGCGCGGGGCGGGTGAAGAAGAGGTTGTTCTTCTGGATGGGAGCCACGTCGATGGTGGCGACGGGACCGCTTGCCGCGCCGAAGAGGACCATCATCCCGCGTGTGCGCAAGGAGGCGAGGCTTCGTTGGAACGTGTCCTTGCCGACGCCGTCGTAGACGACGTGGACGCCTTTGCCTTCGGTCAGCTGCTTGACTTCAGTGGAGAAGTCGCCGGTGCCGTAGAGGATGACGTGGTCTGCGCCGCATTCCTTGGCGATGCGGGCCTTTTCCTCTGTGGAGACAGTGGCGATGACGTGGGCGCCGATGTGTTTCGCGAAGCGAACCAAGAGCTGCCCGACGCCGCCCGCTGCGGCGTGGATGAGGCACCAGTGATCCTTTTGCAATGGGAAACTGGAGCGCACAAGGTACTGCGCGGTCATCCCTTGCAGCATCGCGCCCGCCGCAACGTCCATCGGGACTCCCTTGGGAATGAGAACCGCTCGGTCGGCAGGAAGGATCCCGAGCTCACCGTAGCTGCCGCGGAATGACGCGGACGCGACGTTGTCGCCGACCTTCAGGCCGTTGACGCCGGGCCCGACTTGATCGACGACTCCGGCGCCCTCTGTGCCCGGTACGTAGGGGACGTTGGATGCGTAGGCGCCTGTGCGGACGTAGATCTCGATGAAGTTGACGCCCGCGGCGTGCATGCGCACCCGCACTTCTCCTGGGCCCGCTTTTGGATCGGCCGTTTCGGAATATTCGAGGACCTCGGGTCCCCCGTGGCGTTGGACGACGATCCCGTGCACGGACGGCGCCAGGCGGGCGCGGTTTAAGTTTCAGGCGGCCGGCTCGACGCGCTCGCCGGCGACGTCGGGGGCGACCGGTTCGAGTGCTTGCCGCAACGCGTCCTCGAACACTTGGATCGGTTGGGCACCGGAGACGGCGAAGCGACGGTTGAAAACGAAGAACGGAACGCCGCGGATGCCCAGGTCCCCGGCGACGTCGATGTCGGCCTGGACGGCATCGTCGAAACGTCCCTCTGCCAACGCCCCTTTGATGTCCTCCATGGGGAGTCGGATTTCGGTCGCGAGTCGCTCCAAGGTTCCATGGTCGGCAATGTCGAGGCCGTCGGTGAAGTGTGCGCGCATCAACCGTTCAAGCATGGCGTCGCCGAGCCCGTTTCGTGTCGCCAAATGGACGAGGCGATGCCCCGCGCGCGTGTTCGCGGCGATTCCGATGCTAAAATCGAGCATCAGGCCCACCGCTTTGCCGACGGTGGAGACTCGCTCGGTCATGTGTTCGTGGTCCGGACCGAATTTTTTCGACAACCACGACGTAAGCGGTTCCGACGCGTTGCGTTGAGGATCCAATTGGTAGGCATGATGGGTGACGTGGACGTTGTCCGCGACGCCCAGGTTCCGGATGGCCCGCAACAAATGTTCGCGACCCACGTAGCACCACGGGCACACGATATCGGACCAGATGTCGATGGTGACGTTCTCGCTCAAGCCTTGAACGGTTACCATTGCACGTCGGCCCCTAAAAGAAGTCGGGGTTCCCGCGAGGAGACTTCCACGGCAATACCTTCTTGAACACCCCCGGGGGTTCGCGGCGGTATGAAGCGCACCGCAACAGCAGTGTGGCAAGGCACGCTGAAGGAAGGAAAGGGTACCCTCTCGACCGAATCCGGCGCCCTCAAGACGGTCAACTACGCGTTCACGAACCGGTTCGAGAACACGCCCGGCACGAACCCGGAAGAACTCGTCGCGGCGGCCCACGCAGGCTGCTTCTCGATGGCCTTCAGCAACAACCTCGCGACCGCCGGCTTCAAGCCGGAGCGGATTGAGACGAGCTGCGCCATCACGTTCGAGAAAGAAGCGACCGGCTGGAGCATCAAATCCTCCGAATTGACGGTCAAGTGCAGGGTCCCCGGTGCCACGAAGGCGCAGGTCGAGGAGAACGCGCAGAAGGCGAAGACGGGCTGCCCGATCAGCCGCGCGCTCAACCCGAACATCAACGTCACCCTCAACCTCACGGTCGAAGGCGCGACGACGACCGGCGTGACGACGCCCACGGCGGGCAAGACCCCGCAGACGCAATCTGCTGGTCGCGCACGCTAATCGGCAAACACTCTTTCCCGCGGCCGTCCAAGGATGTGGCCGGCCGCGTCTGCTTTTCGTTTCATCGCGACGACCTGGAAGGTCGCCTCGGGGCATCAGACCAATTGGTCCCCGTCGACGGGCGCATCGCTTCGGCCGCGTAGGATTTTCAACACGTCGCCACGGGGGCAAAGGCGTAGGACATCGCCGTCCATGAACGCCGCCAGCTCCAGTTTCGGGAACCGGAACACGGTGCGTTCTTCGCTGCGGCCCTTTTGCGGATCGAGGTTGTGGCTGATGACATGACGTGCGTCGACGCCCACCGTGTACAATTTGCCGGCCGGATCGCGGTGGCGAAGAAGGACCCGTTTGGGGCCTGTTCCCCCCTTTTCCTGGACCTCGAGCTCTTCGAGATAACCTACGAGGATACCCACCACCA
Organism: uncultured Halobacteriales archaeon; assembly: GCA_964408365.1. Taxonomy (GTDB): domain Archaea; phylum Thermoplasmatota; class E2; order JACPAO01; family JACPAO01; genus JACPAO01. The sequence goes on from CAYOZB010000027.1 coordinate 18,069, forward strand.
CTCCACGCGTCAGCGGCGCTCGGGGAGTACTTGATTGTTGGGTTCGTCGTCGCGCGAGGGGCGCCTGGGGCGGTAGTTACGGGCCAAGTACTCGTTCACCGCGGCGGTCACCACGTCGGCCACGGAGCGGCCTTCGGTGATCCGGATCTCTTGCAATCGCAAGATGATCTCGATTGGGAGTTTGACCTTGATTTGCTTGGCGGGGTCCGGGACGGCGGCGCCCGCATGTGTTTCGGCTTCGTTTGCAGTCAAAAGCGCTCGCTGATGGCCGAAGGGGCGCCCCGTTATCCGCTTGCCGCTTCTGAACCTCGAATCGTCCCACGAATCACTAGACAAGGCCGTTTTTGGGGCGGCTCCGGGTGGTTTTCGGTGCCAGTCGACGTTGCGCCTTTCCCTCGGTCCAGGGAGGCTCGTGGTTCGAGCCGGGAGGTACCATAAAGGCCGGAATCGTCCATCGTTGCCGCGGGTCGACGGCGCGATTCGGTGGTCCCCGATTGCCCGCACACGGGGCGTTAAGTAGCCCCAGGCGACCGACTCAAGTATCGTGGGTACGCCGCGTGCGAAGGCCGTGAGGGGGACGGTCCGCGAAAGGCTTCTGCGCTTAGTGGCCAAGCGGCAAGCGGTCCACAAAGCCCGGATCGCGCGCGAGCTCGGCATCGGCTGGAGCACGGTGCAACATCACGCCAAAGCGTTGGTCCGCGAACGGATGCTGCGAGAGATCCAGTACCGGGGCCTACGGTTCCTGCTGCCGAAGAACATCGCCCCGAGTCGGGCGGCGAAACTCGTGGTGCTCGGGATTCCGGAGCACAAGAAAGCCCTGGCGACGGTGGCGCGTGGACGGACCGAGCGGATCCAGGACATTGCACGGCTACTTCACTGGTCTCGGAAGACGGCTCGGCGCTCCTTGTACGCATTGGCGAAGGCCGGCTTGGTTTCAAAGTCGGAGGATTACCATCCGCGGTTTGCCGCGACCGCTGCGGGGCGTTCGGCCTTGCGCCGTGGCTGAGCGCGAGGTTAGCGCATGGCGCGGAGAAGGAATTGGTCGCCGCTGGTTTCGATGACCGCGACTCAACGCGCGCACGCGGGAGCCCTGGTGGTGGAAACCACGGAAGGCACCGTGGTTTTGCTTGCTCGCCAGGTGAAGTCGAGCGAAACCTTCGAGGGATGGAGCTAGGAACAGATCCACGTGGAACGCTACGTGTGAACCTCGGCCTCACCGCTTTTCCATCAACCGTTTCAACTCACGCAAGTCACGCAGGACCGCGCGCGCATCGCTTTCGAACGCGTCGTCCGTGACTCCGCGGCGCTTGAACAAACTGAACACGACCTCGCAACCGTTTTCATTCGGGATGATCCGCATCGGATTCGAGACACGTTCCCCCGACGGCAAGACGACCACATGATCCAACACACGGTGCGGGTTCGACGCGGCGAATTCGACGCGGATCCGACCCATCGGCGAATCGGCCGACCAGTGTTCGCCGTCTTTTTTGATGGCCCCGGCGAGGCCCGCCGCCCATTTGGGAAGGTTCCGAGCATCCGACGCGAACCGGTAGACGTCATCCGGCGCCGCCGCGATCGCGATACTGAGGTGCTTGGACTCAAGCGTCATCGCTGCGCCCGACAACCGCTCACTCCCCCAAAAAGGGGTCTCTCCCCATGTTCCGCGAAAACGAGGATCCTTCCCCGGACGGACCGCTGGAATCGACTAGGACAAGCTTCGGGGTCGAGTACGATTCGTTCACGTCGTACATACGCGAAGCAACGCTTGCGATGTCTGTGTCATTGAATCCAGATTCTCACGCCGGAACCGACTTGGTCGGCCTCATGTTCAACGTCATCGTCGGCGTGCTTTTTGGCGGCTCGATCATTGCCGCCTGGCTCCTGACCTAGATCGTCAGGGTAGTCGCTTGGCTTTGTTCTCCGGCTCGGCGTCGCCGAACGACGCCCGGAGGCGCTCCCACATGGTCTTCGTTGAATCGCCTGTGCGTGCTTCGACGACGAACTCGCGCGAATCGTCCCGGAGTTCACGATACAACGTGCGGCGGCAACCACCGCAGAAGTCGAGTAGGGAATTGGAAAGGTCGATGTCCTCTTGCCGCACGAGCCAGTCGTGGCCGAGCTTCTCGCCGCACATGGCCCATTGAGAAATGGGACGGCCCCCGAGGATGTGCACGATGTCTTCGCTGGACTGTTGGGCCAGGAAGCGGATCGCCACGATTTCTCGATACAGGCGAGGTTGGAATAAACACTCCTCCGAGACTGCGAAGATTCCACGGTCCTTCGGCGACGAAAGGACGGAGATGGGGGGTGGAACGCAGGTCCCCAAGCGTGACCGTGGGCAAGAAGGCAGGCGCAGCAAGGGGATCAGGGAAGGGACGCACGGCTGTGGACGGCCACCGCTCACTATGTACGCTCACGTGTATATACACCAAGAAGCATGCAGTAGTTTGTGGCCGACTTGTTCCTCGCGGTCGCGGACCCGATGCGACGCCGCCTCCTCGACCTCCTGCGCGGCGGCGCACGTTCCGTCGGCGAACTCGTCGCCGACGTCGACATCGCGCAGCCAGGCGTGTCCCGACACCTCCGCATCCTCCAAGAGGCGGGCTTCGTGACCGTCACGCCCGAACAGCAACGCCGCATCTACTCCTTGCGCCGCGAGCCCTTCCGAGAGCTCGACGCGTGGGTCAAACAGTACCGCGAAGCCGTCGAGGGCCGCCTCGACCGCTTCGGGGACCTGGTCGAATCAAAGAAACCCAAGGTGAAACAATGATTGAAACCGCACGCCCCGTCGCCATCGCCGGCAGTCAGACCACGTACCAGCTCACCGGAAAGAAGGAGATCGTATTCGAGCGCACCTACGACGCGCCCCCGGAACGCGTCTTCGCCGCGTTCTGCGATCCGAAGCTCGTCCCGCAATGGTGGGGTTCCGTCGGCGCCACGCTCGTCGTGGAAACCATGGACGTCCGTCCGGGTGGAAAATGGCGGTTCATCGAAACCGACACCAAAGGAAAGAAGAATGTTTTCCACGGAGAGTACCGCGAGGTCGTGCCGCCCAGCCGCATCGTGTCCAGCTTCCGCTACGGGGGCGGCATCATGGGCGCCCTCATGTCGTTCCAGGAGGCCTACGAATTCGTCCCCCTCGGAGCCAAGACCCTTCTGCGCCTCACCTCGGTTTACCCCATGGGCGCCGCACTCAACGGCATGCTCCGCGTCGGGATGGACACCCCCGGCAAGTACACGGAAGGATCGCGGCACCAATGGCGCCTGGACCGCCTCGCCGCATTTGCTGGGAAGGTGAAGTGATGGCTCAGAAAAAAACCGTCAAAACCGGGTTCACGACGGAGGAACGGGCCGCAATGAAGGAGCGCGCCGAAGAGATGAACGCGGGAAGAGGGGACGGGGAAAGTGCGGTGCTTGCGAAGATCGCCGCGATGGCGGAACCGGACCGCGCCATGGCCAAGCGCATCCACGCGATCGTCAAAACGAGCGCACCAACCCTCGTGCCGAAGACGTGGTACGGGATGCCCGCGTATGCCAAGGACGGAAAAGTCGTCTGCTTCTTTCAAGACGCGAAAAAATTCAAGGCACGGTACGCGACGCTCGGCTTCAGCGACACCGCGAACCTCGACGAAGGCGACATGTGGCCCACATCGTTCGCTCTCAAGGCGTTGACCGCCCTCGAAGAGGCAAAGATCAGCGCGCTCGTGAAGAAGGCGGTGAAGTGAGTTGACGGCCGACGGCTTCCTGCGCCGATTCCATCGCATCATGGCGATCCTGTTCCTGCTGTCCATCCCGCCGGCCGGCTACTTCTCGTTCACCGGCGACCCCGCAGCTCCCTCACCCGTGGTCTACATCCCCCTCTTTCCCCTCCTCGGCCTGACGCTGACGGGAACCTACATGCTCGTCCGGCCGTGGGTGCTAAGGTTCCGCAATCGGCATCTTGAACGCGGAACCGAAGCGCCATAAACAGGACTACGCGACCTTCGCTTGGGCTCGCCGCGCGGCCGCGCCTGACCCGCGACGCTTCTCTTTGGCCGGCGTGCGGGACTTCTCGACCGCGTAGGTATTCTGCACCATGCCGCCGCGGAACGTGCGCGACCGAAGATGTCGCAGCTTGACGTCGTGCGGAACAGGCCCGAACAGGGGAATGCCACGGCCAATGAGGACCGGAAGACGGCTGACCGTGATCTCATCGACCAACCCGGCGCGAAGGAAGCCTTGGATCGTCTCCCCGCCGTCGACGTAAAGGCGACGAAGACCACGCTTTGCGAGCGTCGCGACGATGGTCGCGGGTTCGCCGGCCATCGACTCCACCTCGGCGTCCGGCGCACTCTTGGGGCGTCGGATCGGGTGGTGCGAGAGCACCATGATGGGCATGCCTGTGTAGGGCCAGGGATCGAAGGACAACCCGATTTCGTAGGTGCGTCGGCCCATCACGATCGCATCGATGTCCTTGATGAACGCGTCGTAGCCGTACTCTTTTGGGGTCACGTCGGTCCCCCCGATGAGCCAATCCAGGGCGCCGTCCTTGCGCGCGATGAACCCGTCGAGGCTCGTGCCGACGAAGACGGAGACCTTGGTTTTCTTGGTTGGCGCCGTTGACGTTGACCCCGTTCGCGCGAAAGATGGCTTTGACTTAAACGAGCCGGCGTCCGCTTTGCTGCCGGCTTTGCTAGCGGCGCGGGCCGGGAATCCTTGCCGGAATTGGTTGCCATGGCGTGATCGGCGCCCACCCCGGCCTTACGCAGAAGGAGCTCTCGGAACTCGTGGGCTTGCCGCGGCAGAGCCTCGTCTACCACACGAAGCAGTTGGCAAGCCGCGGAAGGCTCGAGATCCGAACGGACGGGAAACGGCCAAGGCATTGGGTGAGGCATCGAACGGGGCTGCATCTTTGAGTCATCAGGCACGTTTGGTCGTCATGGGTTGCCCCGAACCCCTTTTCCGCCAACGATGTGTTCGGCCGGGCCATGGTTTGGTCGAAGCGCTCCGTCCGACTCGCTGGCTTGGACGTGCCGGTGCTGCGCCTGTTTCTTTTCCTTGGCCTCGCTTACGCGACCCTGGCGGTCGCCTCCGCGTTCACGAGGATCGACGGATGGTATGACGCGTTGGCCAAGCCCTCGTGGACCCCGCCCGGCCTGGTGATCGGAATCGTCTGGACCATCCTTTACACGCTCATCGGAATCGCATCCGCCCTTGCGTGGAGCGGGTCAGACCAACGCGTGGGACGGCGATTGTTTGGCGGATTCTTGGGTGTGAACTTGGCTCTCAACGCGTCGTGGTCCTTGCTGTTCTTCACGCTCCACCAGCCGGGAGCCGCCGTCGCCGAGATCTCCCTCCTTGCCGCGAGCACGCTCGCGCTGGCGGCGTCCGCATTCCTTCGCGCGCGACCAGCCGGATACCTCCTGGCGCCCTACGCGGCGTGGGTACTTTTTGCAGGATTCCTGAATTTCACGATCTGGCGGATGAACGCGTGACACCTCCGGTGCCGACTGAAGCCACGGCGCACAGCATCGACGCCTCGGCGCGGCCTTTCAACGGCGCTGGCGTTGGCGCACCGTCCCCCACGCTGATCCGCTGGTCGACCCTCGAAACGCCCTTCGACTACTGCTGTCGCGCTTAGATCCAACGCGCGGGGCGGTAACATACTGGGAATGGAAAGCGTTCCTCACGTATTCTTGCAGCTGCCATTGCAGCAATTACTGTGGTAATTCTTGCAATAACCTTTGGCGACTGGTTCGGCTCACCCTTAAGTCAGCCTCGGCCGCTTCGATTTGTTCCGGGTTTCCACGACAAAGTGGAACCCTTACGCGACGGCGGCGGCTTGCGGACGCAGACGTAATGAGGGAGGAAGTCGTGGTCGAGGCGTCCGCGCACTATGACTGACCTCGTAACGCTCGCGAACCTAGCCGAAGTGATCGGTGGTGCCGTGGTCATTGGTGGCATCGCCTTCGCCATCGTCCAGTTGCGGCAAATGCAACGCCAGCGCATGGACGCGGCTGCAATCGAGCTGGGTCGCTCCACGTTCCTCAGCGACGCGTACCTCGAGGCCGAGCAGATCATCTGGGCGCTGCCCGACGGGCTCACGGGGCCTGAAGTGAAGGCCCGCGGAAAAAAGGTGCGCGACGCGGCGACGCGCGTCGGCGCGACATTCGAGACCCTCGGTCTCTTCGTGCACCGACGCGTCGTGCCCTTTGGGCTCGTGGCGGACCTCATCGGCGGATCGCTCACGGTGACGTGGCAAAAGCTCCGGCCCTGGGCCCACTGGACACGGGAAGAGATGCGCCTCGAGGCCGCCTACGAGTGGTACCAGTGGCTCGCCGAGCGCGTCGCCGAACACGCACCGCTCAAGGCCACCGAAGGCGCCCACGTGCGCATGCGTGATTGGAAGCCGTGAATGAATGACCGTGTTGTGGTCGACGGCGCTCATCGTCAACGCCGCCGGTGCCGTGCTGTAGTTCCAGCGCAACTTCACCCCATTCCGGACCTGCCTCGATAACTTCGCCTCGACGGTCGGCTACGATCATCGCCAGTGGCGTTTGGGCTCTCTAAGTGGCCGCGCCTAGGAACCCTTAAATCAAACTACCGACATATGTGTCGGTAACATGAAACAGGCGTTCTTTGCGTTGCCCACCAAGAATGCGGAGCATGCGCTGGCGCTCCAACTCTTGGGTCGCGAGTCGGAACTCGACCTCGACATCGTTGATTCACTCGTGGGGCAACCCCAACGATACTCCGACTTGAAGCCGCTCCTCAAGGGACGGGACGACAAGGTACTGGACCGCGCGCTTGCGCGCCTTCAACACGACGGCCTCATCCAACAAGGCTACGACCCATCCTCAAAACAGAAGCGGTACGCGCTGACCGCAATCGGCAAACTCGTCCTCTATCGCGTCCAACAGCTGCGCCCGTACGAGGAGAACCTGAAGGCCTACCAAGAGGCGCGAGCCGCCTCCGAACCGGCATGAGCCTCAAGGACATCCCCAAGTGGCGCGAAACAGTCGCCGCCAAGTGGCGCGAAACCACCGCGTACGTTCTTTCGCTCAGCGAGCCTTGCATCACGATCCGAGCCGGCGAACTGCGCGCGATCCGCGACAACCGGGTCCTCGTCGCCTTAGACGCCGCGGCGTTCAAGGCATGGAAGCCGCCCACCGGTTCGTGGTTCATGGCCGTCATCCTCTGCCCTGAGGATTCCCTGGAACCGTTGATCGAATGGGTTCGGCGCCACGGCGTGGAGACGGGGCGCATCCACTTTTACGTGCATCGCGAGGAAGACCTCGGCCGCTTCATGGAGGTCTGGGCCGCCGAAGGCTTTCCGACCGACGCCGTCGACAGCGGAATCCGGGACTGGCGCCAGTTCCACCAGTTGTTCGGATTGCACCTAAGCAACCAGATCTTGGTCGACGCGTTAAAGCCGTAAGCGCTTCACCGAACCTGAGGCCCCGAATTCGGCCAGCGGCCGCAACCGTAGCTGCAAGGATTCATGCAGGAACTGATGCAACAGCGCCCGTAGCCACAGCTGGCGTTGTAGCTGCAGGGATAACTGGGGCGTTAACATAGTGGGGATTGCAAGCGTTCCTCAGCTGGTAGCTGCAAGAATTACCGCAGGGATTCCTACAATAACTCGCCCGTGGCCGCACCCGAATTGGTTGCGATTACGGGCAACGTATAAGAGGAAAGATCGACAAGGACCAATTATGACGCCCGTGCGACCGATGGCCAGTGCGCCTCCAACCGCAGAGCCTGTGGAGGCCGAGTTCTGGGAAGATGAGGCGTTGTTTGTGTTCGGCCCCAAGCGCCGGTCGTTCGTTGCTGAGTCGATTGAGGCGTTTGCGAGATTGCCCGACTAAGCCCTGTAGTAGTCCACCCAGCCTCGCAAACCCTAACGATTCGTACGCTCGAGGCCCGCCTTGTCGACGTCGCGAGCAAGTTTCTGGATGTGGCGTCGGCATCGATCTAGATGATCAGTCTGGATTTCCCGAGGCATTTTCTCGAGGTCGGATTCGCGGATTTCAACGTCCAAGTCTTCACCCAAGTGGAGCGACCGGTATCCATGGTTGTAGGCGACTCTAATCATGGGCGCGTGGCGCACCAGTTGCAAGAGGTACTTGCTATCGCGAACAAACGGGCGACTGTCGTCGTACAAACGATGCATCCCGCGGCCTCGTAGTTCGTAGGGCGGCCACCGAATTCCCACGCTTTCGAGGTACAGCCGCGTCAAGAGCTGTGATGTGCGATGATTTGCGTTTGGAAAGGGATGGCGCACGACCGTGGTCGAGAGGATCTGCGCGGCGACGTCGAGGACGCTTCCGGTCCAGCTGTACGCCTTGATCGCCGCCGTGAGACCGTCGACGTCCAAACCTTTGTACCACCGGGTGGGCCCGCGGCGTCTCTTGTCCGCCCGGATCACTCCTCGGAAAACCGCGAGAGCCATCCGGGTTGCTTCCAAGTCGGCCCGCTTCGAATGCGGAAGCGGCGAGCGCAGCGTCGGCGTCACATGGTGATGGGCCGCAACGAAATGAAGCTCGGAACCGTCCGGCGCCTTGTCAGTGAGCTCCTCGACGACGTAACCTTCCGAAAGGAGCCTGTCGGCGTGTCGTGCCGCTCCTGCCGGTTCGACATAGACGCCTCTCAAAGTGAAGCGGTTCCCATGAAACGATGGATGAACGTCAAGGAAGGTCACGGGACGCCTCGTTTGGTTATCACTCCGGGGACCGCGATTGACCCTATGCGGCTTGCGATGGGTTAGGTGAAAGTAGGCTTAGACGGAGACGGCGCAAGTCGTCGGCGGGAATGTTTTGGGAAGGGCAGGTGGCGAATGATTGCTGCGGCGGAGCCTTTAAACGGCGCCTGCGTTCGCGCCTCGTCCCCCACAATGATCCGCTGGTCGACCCTCGAAACGCCCCTCGACGATTGCTGTCGCGCCTAAATCCAACGACGCGGGGCGTTAACATAGTGGCCATGTGGCGGACTGCAGATCCGCATAGGGGGGTTCAATTCCCCCACGCCCCT
>CAYOZB010000028.1:0-26614 GCA_964408365.1 uncultured Halobacteriales archaeon
CCGACCTCGGTCGTCGTCCATCCGGACCTTGAGGACGCGTATTCGGCCCTCGAGATCGCGGCCGCGGACGACAAACAGCCAGCCGCAGCGATTTGGAAGAGTCTTCAGACCGCCGTGTCGCGCATCAAGACCGACGGACAGTGGGGCGAGGTGATTCCGCGGGTCCCCACGTACTTTCGCGAAAAATACAGGGCACGAAACCTCTACTGCGTCGACTTGGCGTCATTCCACCGTTGCTTCTACACCATTCGCGACAAAGACGTCGTGTTTCTCGATCTCGTGGATCATCCAACCTACGACAAACTGATACGCTAGGCCGGCCGCGAGATCGAACGGAGAGCGGCTAATGGGCGCCTTAGGTCAAGGTAAAGGGAGTCCCGAACAGGGTTTCCCCTGCACCACGCCGGCCGGGCCCTCAAAAAATTCAAACCAAGAACCCGCGAACCACGGCAACATGCACGGGAAGACCGTCCTGGGTTTGCTGGTGGTTGGGATCATGTTGGCCGCAGTCTTGCCGACGATGAGCGTCGGCGCGGACGACGACGGCGGGAAAGGAAAGGACAAGAAAGACAAGAAAGACAGCGGCGAACAGTCGCCACCCCTGCCCCCTCCGATTCACGACGAGCGCTCAGTCTCGGCAAGCGTCGGAGTAGGAAATCCGGTGGACACTGCATGCGGCGAGACCTACTCGTGCTTCGCTTACCTGTTCACGCTTCCCCGTCCCGCGGCATTTGGGGTCCGTTCTTCCTGGTCTGTTCCAACCAACGCGGTCGTCTTCGATATCCGTCAAGACGGGAACTTGATTCACAACCAGGGGCCGGCCGTCGGTACTTCAAGCGTTGTCTTCCAAATCGAGTTGCCGGAAGGCTCGTTCGAGCTCAAAGCTCGGATGACCCGGATGTTCAGCGACCGTTACGTCCTCGATGCCAAGTTCGCGGAGCTCTTGCCACAAGATGATTCCGGCGGCGCGCCGCCCCGGACGCATGAGGAGGCGATGACGGCTGTGCGGGCCCTCCTCGCGGACACGCCTTGTGAAGCGCCGTACTCGGGGACCCGGACGACCGAGAACCTCTTGCCTTTGAGCGTCACCGGGTTCGACGTCGGCGGCCCGCAGGAACTCGACGTCCGCGGAGACCTTCTGTTGGCAGCTCGGGCGGGCGGGTTTTCGACGGTGGACATCTCGGATCCCCTCGTGCCGCGGATCCTCGGACACTATGGGGACGCCGGCGGCAACCTTGACGTCAAGTTCAGCCCCGACGGGCAGACCGCGCTCGTTTCGTCGATTCCGCGGATTGACCTCGTCGACGTGCGCAACCCCGACACGCTGGACCTCGTCGGACGCTGGCAGCTTACCGACGCGCCGCAGCCGCCCCAAAGCGCCCCCAACGAGAACGCGCACATGATCGGCACCGCCCACATCGCGGGACAAGACTGGGTGTTCCTCGCAACCCAGTCCTCCACGGGAATCTGGATCCTCCGTTTGGACGGGACCCCGGACGCAAGGACCCTCACGTTTGTCACCACCACGCCCCTGGTCAACGGAGCGTTGGCCCCCCACGACGTCTTCATCCAACTGGATCCCTTGCTCGACCGCTGGATCCTTTACACGGCCAACGCCTTCGACGGATGGACTGCCTTCGACGTCACGGATCCGACGTCGCCCGAATTCCTGACGTTGGTCCCGAACCTCGACGTGAGCGCCACCCACTCGGTGCAGGCGACCACGATCGGGAACCGGCGCATTGTGGTCACATCCACGGAAGGCGGCATGAACGCTCTCAAGGTGTGGGACGCCACCAGCCTGCTCAGCCCGACCCCTATCGGGCAGTGGACCTACACGGTCGGGCCTGAGATCAAGCACGAGCAGCACAACATCAACATCGTCGAAGGAAGGCTCTACCAAGCCCACTACGGGTTTGGCCTCTTTGTCTTCGACCTCTCGTCTCTACCGACCTCGACCCTGGAGGCCTTCAATCTCCAACCGGTCGCGCATTACGGCGTCCCGTTGGAAGCACCCGTCGGTTTCGGGGCCACATCCCGCGGCTTCTGGGACATCGTCGTGGACGAAGGCGTGATCTACGCCGGTTCGTACGGCGGCGTCGACGGTCAAGGCGTCCACGCGATCGGCTACGGCTGCATGCCCGCCGGAGACCCGCGGTTCACCAGTAAGGGGTGAACCGCAGGGTTATGGTCGAAGAACGTCTTGGCGACGCCTACGTGAAAGCGCCCGACCCGGTGGAAACAGAGAACGCCTTGGCCGAGGCGCTCAAGGCGCTCGCCCACCCGAAGCGGCTCCGGCTCCTGCGGTTCGTGACCGAACCGCGGTCATTGGATGAGATCGCGAGCCACGTTGAACTCGCCCGCCAAAGCGCCCAAGAACACCTGGACCGGGTCCTCGAACTCGGCCTCGTCGAGGCCCGCCGCGGCAAGGGCGACCACGGCCCCATCACCCAGTATGTCCTCGCCGTTTCACGCGTCTTCGACATCTACGACCGGCTCGGCTCCCGCTTGGGCGTGCTCGATGCGCGCATCGACGGGGAGGTGCGTACGCATGCACCCACGACGCGGATCGCAGACGCGCGGCCAGCGCCCTCCCTCGCGCAGGCGCCCCGGCTCATCATCGTCCACGGAATGCGCGTCGGGCAGACGATCCCGCTCCACGGCAGCGGCCCGTGGCTCATCGGACGTGACCTGAGCGCCACCTTGTGCCTCGACTACGACCCGTACGTGAGCCACCGTCACGCCGAGGTGCGCCGGACGTCGAAAGGGTTCGAGCTCGCGGACGGTTTGTCGAGCAACGGCACGGAGGCGGATTGGACGCTCGTTCCGCGCGGCGGCGTCGTGCCGCTTACGAATGGGAGCCTGATCCGGGCCGGGAAGACGCTGGTGCTGTACCGAGATCGTTGACAGGCGGCTGGGGCCGCCTCAACACGGATTGTCTGACTTTCCGCTGGCAGATCCTAGAAAGGTTCGTCCCTTACTGCAACGGCCAAGGCTCCGGGGCGGGCGCGGGGTTCTCGTCGTGGAACCGCACCGTGTAGAGTCCGGTGTGCGCATCGTAGACGACCAGGATGCCGTCGGGGAACACGTTGAGGTCGTTGACGCGCGGCGAGTAGCCGATCGTGGCGCCCGGGGGTGGCTTGGGGGACACGTAGGGCGGCATGAAGACGCCGATCGACGGCAAGCTGGTCGGCGTGCCGCTTGTGAGTTGGCTGACATCGACGGCCCACAATCCGCCATGGTAGACGGTCGTGAAGAGGGTCTTGTTGTAGTAGCCGAGGTAGTGGAGGCTGAACTGCAAGCCGGAGGTCCAGGCGACGTCGTGCGGCAAGGTCCAGGCGCCCGCGATCAAGGGCGTGCGCGGATCCGTCGTGTCGATGGCGTAGGCGAGGCAGGTCGGCGTGCCGACCGGGTGGCCGCCGCATTCGTCGCCCACGAACGTGAAATGTTTGCCATCCCAGACTTCGTCGATGGGGACGGCTTCGTGGATGTACCCGGCGTTGGCGTCCGCCTTCGGCACATGGTCCCACGGCACGATGCGCGACAAATACTGCGGGTTCGCCGGGTCATCCATGTCGAGCAACACGAGGCCCCAGTTGCCGTAGGAGAGGTACGCGATGTATTGGCCCGTGATGGGGTGTTTTTGGATCATGCCATCGTGGTTCGTCACGACAGCCATTGCGGCCTGCTCTTGCGGGTCCATCGGGACGTCTTGGTAGACGCTCACGACTTCGAGCTTTCCACCCACGGGCGTCTCTAGGATAGAAAGGAACACGTAGTAGCTCGTCTGGCCGGGGATGTTCGCGACGCTCGTGACGATGATGGGTTCACCGTTGACGAGGCTCACGGAGACACTGTGACCGCCGAGGTACGGGAACATGCGGAAGTCGACGACGTTCGGTGCGCGCGGGTTCGCGATGTCCACGAGCACCAGTCCGGACGCGAACGGCAAACCGGCTTCTGGCCCGTAGATCGGGTGTTCTTCGCCGGTGCACGCGTCCTTGAAGGTCGCAAAGAGTGGTGGGTTCTCTGGCAGCAACGCAACCGCATTGTCCAAGGAACCGAGCGGGCTCGTCGCAAGCAGCACATACTGGAAGTCGGGGGTGATCGCCAAGTCGTACACGTGGGTCTGGGCCATGGCGAGTTCGCCGATCTTTTCGGGCTGCTCCGGGTCGGTCACGTCGATGATGATGAGTGCGACGTCGCTCGAGAACGAGTGCACGACGCTCAACCGTCGGCCTTCGAGTTCCTTCGCGTCCCCGCACAAGTGACTGCCCGCGGTGCGTCCGTAATAGTCGGTGACGAGGGGGTCGTAACCGACGACCTCGAAATTGGAGGTCGAGAGGTTGAAGTGTTGGCTATGGTCGCCATGGGAGTGGTCTTGGTCCTGCGGCAACGCGAGTTCGGACCAACCCGCGGAGATGGGGGCTTGGTAGATGGAGTCGCGACCGATCCCAAGGCGGCGCGGGTCGCTTTGACCGGAGCCGGTCTCGGTGTTGTCGATGCACGCGGCAAACGTCGCGGTCAGGAGGAGAACGGCCAGGATCCGGCGCATTACGCGGCCAGGGCACGCGGGGCGTCAAAAGGCTTGCGGAGCCGGCCCCGCCTTCCCGGTGCAGATCAACGCTTCCGAAGTCGTTGGAACCCGAAGAACGACAGGTCGGTCTTGGGTCGCCGACCGCTCACCAGGTCGACGGCGGCTTCTCCGACCGCGCTCGCGAACTTGAAACCATGACCCGAGCAACAACTCGCGATCACGACGTTGTCGTGCCGCGGATGACGGTCCAAAATGAACACGGTATCCGGCGTATCGGTGTACAAGCAAACTTTCGCGGCGATGGGCCTTCCGTCCGCATCGGGAAAACACCGCGCAAGGTCTTCACGGACCCGCCGTTCATCTTCCTTGGTCGGTGTGCGGTCGACCGTGTTGGGATCGACGAACGCTCCCTCGTGGTGGATCCCCATCTTGAACCCGGTGCCAAGGTCGGGGAACCCGTAGACCGAGTGACCGTTCTCGGACTCCCAGATGAACACAGGGAACCGGTCCGGACGAAAATTCGCCGCGTTCTTCTTCGGCTTGAACCAGAACATCACCTGACGCTCGACCTTCAAAGGCAGGTTCAGGTCGGCAACGAGCTCCGGAATCCACGCTCCGGCGGCGATCACGAGACGATCCGCAGGGTACTCGCCGCGCGCCGTGCGCACGACGACGCCGGATTCGTTCGCGGACCAGGACGTCGCCGGCTCGTCGAAGCGAAGCTCGGCGCCATGTTTCTTGGCGGCGGCCAACTGCGCTTCAAGCGTGATGGGCAACAACATTGCGCCCGCCCGAGGTTCGAGCAAGGCCTTCTCGTTGGGTGCCGGATGGTACGCGGGAAACCGTTTCTTCACATCCTCTGCGGTCAAGATCTCGTGCTTCAACCCGTAGATTTCAGCGCTTTTCTTCGCACCCGCAAACGTCCCGACGTTCGGGGCACTGATCATCAATCCGCCGGTTTGGACAAACAGACGCTGCCCGAAGTCGCGCTCAAGCTCGGCCCACAATTCGTACGCGCGCTGCACAAGCGGCACATACGCGGGGTTCTCGTGGTAGGCTTCGCGGATGATCCGCGACTCGCCATGGGTGGAGCCTTGTTCATGCGGCACCCGGAAACGGTCGAGGCCCAGGACCTTGTCGCCGCGTTTCGCGAATTGGTAGGCCGTCGCGCCGCCGTGCGCGCCCAAGCCCACCACGATGGCATCGTACCGCTTCATCGGTTTCCGGCGGCCGTACGGTGAGTCCTGGTTCTTCCGCGCTTCGCTTAATGTCGCCCGGGTCGAAGCTTTAGACCGCTCCCAGAATCCACGACACTGTGGCGGCCACCAGGTCCCGATTCGGCTCCCGCATCGGCTTCGTCCTCTCCGGGATCGGAGCCGCGGTCGGCCTCGGCTCGTTCTGGCGGTTCCCCCAACTCACAAGCCAGAACGGGGGCGGCGCGTTCGTCCTCATCTTCGTCATCGCCCTCCTCGTCTTCGGCGTCCCACTCTTGTGGGCCGAACTGGCGATCGGCCAACGCACCCAACTCTCCTCGGTGCGCGCCTTCGAAGCGATCGGAGGACGACCCTGGCGCATCGTCGGCTTTCTCTTCCTCGCCGTCACCTTCACGGTCCTCGGCTTCTACACGATCCTCTCCGGCTACGTGTTGCGCTACATGCTCGTGAGCTTCGGCTCCGCCATCGCCGAGAGCCCGCCCGGGTACCTCATCGAAAGCGTCTCCGGGTTCGACGCCCTCGCCTTCGGGCTCCTCGTCGCCCTCCTGACCGCCGGCATCGTGGCGTTCGGCGTCGCCAAAGGCGTCGAACGCGCGAACATCATCATGATGCCCGCACTCTTCGTGTTCCTCCTCGGACTCGCCCTCTACGCACAGTTCCAACCCGGCGCAGCGGACGGACGCGACTTCTACCTCAGCGTCGACTGGAACGAGGTCGACGTCGGCACGATCCAAGCCGCGGTCGCCCAAGTGTTCTTCGCGGTCGGCATCGGGTTCGGGATCATGCTCACCTATGCGAGCTACACTCCGATCGGGCGCCCGCTGCTTGCGTCCTCCATGATGATCAACGCGTCCATCCTCGTCGTCGGCCTGCTCGCGGGACTCATGATCTTCCCCCTCGCCTTCACCCATGGACTCGACGAAGCCGTCCGCGATCCTTCCGCGGGCGCCGCGGACACAGTGTTCCTCACCATGCCCACGACGTTCACCCGCATCGATGGGTTCCTCGGCGCGTTCCTCATGTTCGTCTTCTTCCTCATGCTCCTCTTCGCCGCCATCTCGTCCACGATCTCGACGCTCGAAGTCCTTGTGAGCCACCTTCGCGACGAATTCGGCTGGGGACGACACAATTCGAACTGGATCGCATCGGAATTCTATTTCGTCCCAGGCATCTTCGCCGCCATGAGTCCCGCCGTGTTCGCGTGGCTCAACATCGTCGTCGACGTGTTCCTATTCCTGGCCGCGATCGGCCTCTGCCTCGTGTACACGTTCGCCATCAAAGACCGTGCCTCGTTCCTGTTGGGAAAGACGAAAAATCCAACCCTCTTGGCGCGACGAGCCGCCACGCTCGCCGTCGTCGTGACCGCTTACGTCGCGCCGGTGATCCTTATTGCCATTTTCCTCATCTCGCTCCCAGGAACGATCCGAGCGCTCCTTCCCTAAACCCGCAAAAGAAAACGCGTGGGGTCCTATTTTCCGCGAGAAAAACCAGTTCGGCGGCGCAAGGTGACGACCAAGAGCGCGACGACCATCGCCAACACGGCACCCAACGGCCCGGGTCCCGGTGTATCGGTCTTCTCGGCGACTGGGATCTGGCCCGACTCGTCCGGGATGTCCTCCCCGCTCACGATCGTGGCACGCATCCGTCCGATGCCGCTCACGGCCGGCTCATCCAGGCTCTGGACGACCACGACCAGTTCCGCGCGTTCCTCATCCACCGCATCCGGCGGCGCGACGATGGCGATCGTGAAATTGGATTTCGCTCCCTTCTCGATCGTGAGTTCGCGGGGACCCGGCACCATCGCCCAGTCGGCGTTGACGCCCTCAAGGTCGAGCCGAAGGCGTTGGGCCGTGTCGTCGTTGTTCTTGACCTCGAAGCGGAAGAGCGTCGTGCGACCCGGGTTGACTTTTTTCTCGTAGGGATCGAGCGGGGTGATGTCGATCGCCCCGAGTTCCAGGTACTCCTCGGCGAGCGTGTCGTGGAACTCGATCAAAGGCAGGAACAATTGTGACGATTTGATCTGGAACGTGGGCCGGGGCTCGGTCATGATGACGTTCTGCGGCACGTCGGTCACGAGTCGGACCCGGAGCCCGATGTTCGCGCCGCGTTTGAACGGCAAGTAGTCCGCGGTCGGCTCGACGGTCAAGGGGACCTCGAACTGGGTCGCTTGTCGCGCCGTAAGCGCTTTCGTGGCGCTGCCCTTGGCCAGCACGGTCTCGTAATTGGTGCAGGCGGTGGCGTTGCGGTTGAAGCCGCCTTGTCCGCGCGTTGCGCCCACTTCGGGATCGCAATAACGCACCTCGACTTCCATGACGCCTTGCGTCGCGGGCAGCGAGGGGACGACGTTGGCGACGAGCATCCCGGTGCGCGCGAGGTCGAAGTCCAGCCCGATCAGGAGCGACGGCGAGAGCGGGAAGAACCAGCTTGAGGTGAAGTTCGGCGGCGTCTTGCAGTTGGCTGGGTTCGGCGTGGGGCTTCCGCCGCTGAAGGGACAGAAGAAATAGTCGTTGAAGAACGCGGCCGCGTCCTCGTCGGTCGCAAGCGGGTTGGGGTCGTCTTCGATCGAGTTGAGCCAGTATTGTTTGAACGGCACGACCGTCTGGGCGGCGTCCGGGAATTCGCCGAAGTCCGCTGGGGCGGAGTGGAACCACATTTCGCCGTTGTGATGGGCACTCGGCTGCGGAACATCCGTCCACCAGACGCCCAACTTCATTTCCGCGAACGATTTCGAATCCTCGATCGCGTCCGCGCGGACCAAGAACATGATGGTCTTTCCGTGGTCGTGGCTGAACGGCATCGTCAAGACAACAGGGAAGTCGACTTTGGCGTGCGCCGGGACCGTGACGAGGGGCGGGACGCGGACCAGCCAGTCGGGACGCACGTCCTTCGCGGAGAGCTGCACTTTGAGGTCCGTGTCGCCTTCGTTGTGGACTTGGGAGAGGTAAACGATGGTCGTGGCCTCGCCGTTGCTCACACGGATCGGATCGGGCGAAGTAAGGCCCAAGGCGCCGTGTCCGCCGCTGCCGCGGTGGAACACGTAGTCGACCTTGGAGAATCCGCCGTCGGGTGCGCGGTCGTACGCGCTCACGCTACCGACGAGGTCGGCGCTCGGCAAGAACTGGGTCGTCGCGTAGGTCTGGGTTGCGTAGGCGTAGATGCCCGTGAGGGTCTGGCCGTACTGTGCGGGCAGGCGTTGCTCGTTGAAGATGTCGAGTTTGTTGATGGTGAACACGAAGGCGCCGTCGGCTTTCTCGGCGGGGATCGTCTTGACCTGTCGCGGTTGGGCCGCCGGGTTGTCGCGGTACATCAAGCAGCCGGCGACCTCGGCTTGCTCGTCTGCGGTGCCGAATTGGCGGCAGCTGCCGACGAAGATGAGCCACTCAAGTTGTCCGTACGAGAAGAAGAGAAGCCGAAACGGGAACCCGGTGTTGGTGGGAGGCGGATCGAGGACGGCAAGGTGGAGGGCGACCTTGAATTCGGTGTCGGTCTCTTCTCCGACGACGACCTTCAGGATGTCGATGTGGTCGAACTGCGGTCCCAGTGCGGACGCGTTCTGGGCAGGCGTGCCCGCGCGGGTCCCGGCGACGAATTGGACGTCTTTCGGCGCGTCGTCGATCTGAACGAAGGTAACGAGGGCGGGTGGCGTGGCGGCCTGCCCGAGGACGCCGTCGGCGCTTACGGCAAGAAGGACGGCAAGGAGGACGGAGGCGAGTCGTGTGCGCAAGTATGCAGGGACGAGCGGGGCTCGTATTTGGGCTTTCCGTGAATCTGTTATCCCTAGACCCAAGGCCCCTAGTTTTTCGTTCGAGCGAACCGGTCCAACCGGAACAGACCGAGGTCGAACCGGCTCTTGCCGTTGATGAGCAGGTCAGCGGCGATCTCGCCGACGACACTGGCGTACTTGAACCCGTGACCGGAGCACGGGCTCAGCAACAGGATCCGGTCGTCGTCGGGATGAAAATCGATGAGGTAGTTGAAGTCGGGCGTGTTCGTGTACATGCACACTTCGCTCGCGAGCAGTTTTCCATTGAGGTTCGGCGCGTAGTTCGCAAGTTGACGTCGCATCTCTTCGATCTCGGTGGGCTTGACCTTGCGGTCCAAACGATCTGGATCCGCGGTGTCGCCTTGGTGATGGAGCGCGAGTTTGCATCCGCGTCCGAGGTCCGGGAACCCGTACCACAATTTTTCGGGTAACGGTTCGAAGGCGTAGATCGGCATCCGCTCCGGACCAAATTCGGCGCGCGTTCCTTTGGGTTCGAACCAGTAGAGCACTTGCCGCTCGACCGTCAACGGCAACTTGGGTTCGGGGACGAGTTCGCGCATCCACGCTCCGCCGGCGAACACGATTTTCCTCGCTTCGTATTCGCCGCGCGACGTGACGATGCGGATGGAGTCCTTCGTCGGCTTCCAACTCTGGACGGGTTCATCGAAGCGAAGATGCGCTCCCTCCTGCGCCGCCTGTTTGAGGTGCGTGTCGATGCACGCTTCCGGGGCGAGGGCCCCCGCGCGGTACTCGTAGAACGCGCTCATCTCGGTGCTGGGATGGAAATGCGGGAACTCTTTCCGGACCTCGGCGACCGTCAGGGTTCGATGCCGGATCCCGAACTCTTTGGCCGTGCGCACGCATCCGGGGACCATGACGCCTTCGGGGGTGCCCATGAACAGTGCGCCGGTCTGTGTGAAGAGCCGCGTGTTCGACGTGCGCTCGAGGTCCGCCCAAAGTTCGTAGGCGCGACGCACCATGGGAACGTACACGGGATCTTCCCAGTATGCTTCTCGGATGATCCGGCTTTCACCATGCGACGAACCTTGATTGTGCGGTGGACGGAACCGGTCGAAGCCCACGACGCGCAGTCCGCGTGAAGCGAGATGATAAGCGGCGGCGCTGCCCATCGCGCCCAAGCCGACGACGGCGACATCGTAGACTTGGGCCACTGGCCGAGATGCTCGATGCGTCTTATTAGGAACCGCGCCGCCCCGTTACGAGGTCATGGTGACGACGGGCCACGGCTCGGGGGACGGAGCGGGGTTCGAGGCGTCGAAGCGCACCGTGTAGACGCCTGCGCCGCGGTCGAACACGACCATGGAGCCGTCGCTGAGCGGGATGAAGTCGAGCACGGCCGGGGCTCCGTAGCTGTACGTCGGCGGAGGTTTCGGAGAGGCTTGGAACGGCACGAAGGCGCCGACGGAAGGCATCCGCACCAGCTTCTCGGGCGTGGAGATGTCGATCGCCCAGAGTCCGGCGTGGTACATGGCGATGAACAATGTGCCGTTGACAACGTCGAAGTAGTGTGCGCTGAACTGGGCCGCTTCGCGCCACTCGGGCTCGATCGGCAGGCTCCACGCGCTCACGAGTTTCGGCGAGGCGGGGTCCGTCGTATCAAACACGTAGGCCAAGCACGTCGGATAGTTCGCGGGTCGACCGCTGCACTCCTCTCCGGCGAACGTGTAATGTTTCCCATCGCGGAGTTCGGTCATCGGCAGGACGCCGTGGAAGAAATGGTTCCCGCCGCCCACCTGGTCCCACTGGTTCCAGCGTGAAACGAATTGGGGATCCGCGAGGTCGTCGACATTGACGATCACGAGTCCCAACGTGCCGTAGGCAAGGTACGCGAGCGTCTCCCCGGTGACCGGGTGTTTCTGGACGAAGCCGTCGTGCCCGCCGGTCTGCAGTTCCGTCTGCTGTGCTCCGTCGTCGGGTCCGTACTTGTAGAACGAGAGCGGGACGAGTTTGGCGCGTCCAGCAACTTCGGTGAGTTCCGCGACCGCGTAGTAGCCAGGCGGGCCCGAGATGGCGGTGAGGAGGATCACGCGTCCGTCGATCTCGGTGATGCGGATGCTGTGTCCGCCCAAGACGGGGTAAAAGAGGGAGTCGACGATCAACGGGTTCTGAGGGTTCTGGATGTCGACGACGACAAGTCCGGGCGCCCACGGGAGGCCCGATTCGGGTCCGTCGACGATGCGCGACTCACCCGTGCACGCGTCTTCCCACGTGGCGGCAAGCGGCACGGCGACGTTTCCCGGTCCGAGGCCGAGCGGCGTCGTCGCGGCGATCACATAGCGTTGGTCGGGCGTGATTCCGACGTCATAGACTTGCGTGTTCTGCATCGCCAATTCGCCGAGTTTTCGCGGAGCCGTGGAGTCGGTCACGTCGATGAGGATGAACGCGACGTCGTTGTTGATGGAATGCACGACGGCGAGTCGTCGTCCGTCGGCTTCGTTGGCGTCGCCGCACGAGTGCCCGCCGGCCGTTGTGCCGAAATAGTTCGTGACGAGCGGATCGTAGGCGAGGACTTCGAAGTTCGATGTGGAGCGGCCTTCATGGTGAAGGTAGTCGCGGTGGTCGTGCCCTTCTCCTCCGGCAACAGCGAGTTCAGCCCATTCAGCCGGGATCGCTGGTTTGGGTACGGCGCCCTCGAGGTCGCCGCGCAACGATTTGGGTCGTCCGGCGTCGGAGCCGGTTTCGACGCAGCCGGCGAGCAGGAGGGTCGCGACGACGAAGATCCAACGCGCGTCCACGCCGAGTTCCCCCGATTACTGGTTGAAGGGGAACGGCCACGGGGCCGGGGGCGGGGCGGGGTTCGTGGCGTCGAACTCGACGATGTACAAGCCGCTCGTGCCGTCGTACACGACCAATTTGCCGTCGGGTAACGGGTTCGCGTCGAGGATCACGGGCGCGTAGTTGTACTGGTGCGCGGCGGTGAACACTGGTTCCGTCGGGAGGAAGTCGGGTTGGAACACGCCGATCGAAGGCATGGTGCGCATCGCTTCGGGGTTCGACACGTCGATCGCCCAGAGTCCGCCGTGGTAGTTCGTCGCGAAGAGGGTGCGGTTGACGTAGGCGAGGTAGTGGAGGCTGTACATGAGGCCGCCACTCCATTCGAAGTTGATCGGGAGCGTCCAGCCGCCGACGAACGTCGGGTTGGCGGGGTCCGTGGTGTCGAGCATCGCCAAGAGGCAGGTGGGCGTGTTGGGTCGGCGTCCGCCGCATTCTTCGCCGATGAACGTGTAGTGTTTGCCGTCCCAGGTGCCTTCGATCGGGAGGGCTTCGTGGACGAACGGGTTCGCGGGGGCGCCTTCGCCGAAGACGGACCATTCGTTCCATCGTGCGAGGAACACGGGGTTGCGCATGTCGGTGACGTCGACGATCACGACGCTGCCGGCGGTGCCGAGGTAGGCGAGGACCTGGTTGCTGATCGGGTGTTTTTGGATGAAGCCGTCGTGGAGTCCGCTCGGGACCCCGACGGGGGTCCGGGGCACTTGGACCGGCACGGCTGCCGGCGGGGGGCTGGGGAACGAGTACACGGAGAGCGGCTCCATGATGGTGCGTCCCGCGGGGCTCGCGGTGAGTTTGAAGAACACGAAGTAGCCGGGCGGGGCGGTCTGGCTTACGAGTCCGACGGTTTCGCCGTTGATCTCTTCGACCTGGATGCTGTGTCCGCCGCCTGCGGGGTAGAATCGGAAGTCCGCGATCTGGGGGTTGCGGGGGTTCGCGATGTCGACGAGGATGATGCCGCTTGCGAACGGTAGGCCCTGCTCGGGGCCATCAAGGGCCTTCGTCTGGCCCGTGCACGCGTCGCGGAACGTGATGTCGCCGGGTTGAAGCCGCTTCGCGTCCGCCGGCGCTTCCCCAAGGAGGGGCGGGATCGGCGGCAGAAGGCCGGTTCCGGTCGGGTCGTGGCCGCTGTCGGCTCCGGCACCGCTGCTGCTCGTTGCAAGGAACACCCAGCGCTGGTCGGGGCTGATCGCGAGATCGTACACGTGGGTGTTGGCCATGGCGAGTTCGCCGACTTTTTCCGGGTTCATGGGGTCGGTGACGTCGCTGATGATGAACGCGACGTCGCTCGTCCAGGAGTGGACGACGCTCAACGCGCGTCCGTCCTTGGCGGAGACGTCGGAGCAGAAGTAACCGCCCGAAGGGGTTCCGTGGTAATCGGTGTCGAGTGGGTTGTGTCCGACGACTTTGAAGTTGGGGGTGGTGAGTTCGCGGTGGTGGGTGAAGTTCTTGTGGTCGTGTCCTTCGCCGAAGATGAACAACAGTTCTGCCCAGTTGTCTTGGATGGGGGCCTTGACGCCGCCGCCGATGCCGCCCTGGCCGATCCGCTTGGCGTCCGCTGCCGATTGGGATGAGCCGGGGCCGTCCAAACAGCCGGGCAAGATCAGGATACCCGCTAGGGCAACGGCCGCAAACACTCCACGCATGCCGCTCGCAGCCGCGCTGGCGGGTTATAAGCGTAATCGTCGCGGACTTACCAGTCGCTTACGGAAACGCCTCGAATCGGCCTTTTCGGGCCCTTGGGCGATTCACTGTGTGGCGCCGGCGACGAGCGGCCACGGCTCCGGCGGGGGGGCCTGGACCTGGTCGTTGAACCGGACCGAGTAGAGTCCGCTGTGCATGTCGAAGATGATGAGCGTGTTGTCCGAGGCCACGTTGAGGTCGAGGATCGTGGGAGTGTTGTCCAACGCGTAGCCGCCGTAGAGCGCTTGGACGATGACTCCGCGCGGCGGCGTATCGAACTTCTTCGGCGAAACGTTCGCGGGAATGAACACGCCGATCGACGGCATGGTGGCGCGCGCTTCGGGCGTGGAGACATCGACGGCCCACACGCCGCCATGGTACGCGGTCACGAAGAGGGTGCGGTTCATGAGCGCCAAGTAGTGGAGGCTCCACTCGAGTCCTGCCGACCATTGCACGTCGATCGGCAGGGTCCAGGCGCCGACGAATTCCGGTTTCGTCGGATCCGTCGTGTCGAGTCCAAACACCAAGCAGGTCGGCGTGTTCGCAGGGTGGCCGACGCATTCCTCGCCGATCCACGTGTAGTGTCGTCCTTCCCACACGTCGGGAGCGGGGAGAGCTTCGTGCACGTAGGCCGAGGTGGGCGCGTTTTCGCCCACGGCGCCTGCGAAGTCGGCCCATTCGCCCAAATACACGGGGCTCGCGGGGTTCGTCACATCGATCATGACGAGGCCGAGTGCGCCGTGCGCGAGGTACCCGATCCATTTCCCGGTGATGGGGTGTTTGGCGATGAGTCCGTCGTGCATGCCTTCCGTCGTCGCGACGGGGCCGGTCTGCGCGGCCGGGTGTTGGTAGATGCTCAACGGCATGAGTTTCCCGGTGCCGGTCGGGGCGCGGGTGATCTCCATGATCGCGTAGAAGCTTGCTTGGTCGGGGATGTTCGGGACGCTCGAGAGCGCGATCATGCGTCCGTCCATGTCCGTGATGGTGATGCTGTGCGAACCGAGCGGCGGGTAGAACATGAAGTCCGCCACGTTCGGTGCGCGCGGGTTGGAGATGTCGACGAGCACGTTGCCGCTCGCGAAGGGCAAGCCGGCTTCGGGTCCCATGACGGGCACCGGCCACTCTTGTCCGCTGCACGCGTCGCGCCACATGATGTCGCCTTCTTCGTAGGTCGTCTTCAAGGGCGGGGGGACGGGTCCGCCCTCGGGTCCGGGTCCGGCGTCCATGGGGCTCGTGGCGAGGACGATCCAGTTGAGGTCGGGGCTCAACGCCAAGTCGTAGACCTGGGTGAAGGACATGACGAGTTCTCCGATCTTTTTGGGTTCCGTCGGGTCGGTGGTGTCGACGATGACGAACGCGACGTCCGTTCCGAAACTGTGGGTGATGGACAGGCGTCGTCCGTCTTTCTCCTTGGTGTCGCCGCAGGCGTGGTCGCCGGCGGTGCGTCCGTAATAGTCGGTGATGAGGGGGTCCCATCCGACGATGTCGAAGTTCGGGGTGGTGAGGTTCTGGTGGTGAGCAGGGTTCTTGTGGTCGTGGAGCGGCGGGCGTTCATCGACGAGTGCGAGTTCGGCCCAGTCGGGAGAGATTCGAAGCGTCTGCTTGGCTCCGGGGCCTTGGCGAAGAAGTCGGTTGGCCTCGCTGGAGTTGGATTCGGTCTGGTCGAGGCATCCGGCGAAGGCGGTTGCCAGTAAGGTTCCAAGTACGACAAACGAGACGGCGCGCATTGCAAACGAGCAGTGGCGGCGCCCGTTCTTAAAGGGACGGGCCTCAGGAAGCGGTGCGGACAAATAGTGGGCTTCCGCCGCTCTGGACGGCAGCGCGCAGCTCGACGTTGGGACCCGTCGTGTCGGGGTAGACGAAGGCAAGGGTCCCGTCCGGACGCGCCACGGCCTCAAAATATTGCAAGAAGAGGCGGGGATTGCCGGCGACGCATTCCGCGTCGCTTTCGCAGAAGCCGCCGACGTGGACGGCCTGGTTGAGGAAGGTTTCGAAGGTGCGGAACCCGCCCGCGTTCCCGTCGACGAGCAAAATTCCGATGTCCCATTCTTGCAACGTCGGCTCGACGGGCGCGGTGCCGGCGAGGTACACGAGCGCGAAACGGTCGCCTGCACCGGCGACGAGCCACGGCATGCGACTCGTGCCAGGACTCGGCGCGGCGACGGCGTTGGTCCAACCTGCCCCTGGGAGTTTGATGGAGTAACGAACCACGTGGCCCGCCGTTGCCGCGGCGCCCGGCGCATTCTCCTCCGTCCACGCGACGGCCAATCCCCCGCCGCCCATTGCGCCGACGACCGGCACCCCGTACCAAGCTTCGCGTTGCTGCGCTGCGGCGCTTCGCGCCAGGACGACGTCGAGCGTTTCGTCGGTCCAGCTGACGCCCCAGTTGTAGGAGGAGAGGATGTGGAGGGTGGCATCGCCGTTCTCGGCGTTGCCTTCCAGGTACGCGGCGTGCACGTCGTAGCCGCTCGGCCCGACGACGAACGGTCCGAGGGCCCGCACGTATTCGCCGAACCGCGCGGGAGGCGACCAGGAGGATCCGCTTCGGAAGGAGACCTTGACGCCGATCCAGCAGGTCGTATTGACTTGTTCGCATGCGCGCCACGAGACGAGGACGCGGCCGAGCCCGGCGGCACTGATGCGTCCATCGAGCACGGCCGGTCCCATGTCGCGCGCGGCACGCGGCTCGACGCTCGAGAGCGTCTGGTTCCACGTTACACCTTCGTCGAAGGAGCGGTAGGCGAAGAGGTCGTTGTAGCCTTCGTCTCCCATGAGCGCGAACAAGGTGCCGTTTCCGTCGGACGCGACGTCGATGTGTCCGTAGGTCCGGTCCGTGCGCTTGTCGAGTCGGGAGCGTGGTTCGTCGTTGAGGCGGGACCACGTGTCGCCTTGTTCGTCGCTAAGGAACACGAGTCGATGTTGGCACTCGTCCTGTTCGGTGCGGTTCTGGAAATCGGATCCCAAGGGCTCCGGTTTGTCGCACACGGGCGTGGCGGCAAGAAGTCGTCCGTCGGGCAGCGAAGCGACGGCAGGGTTCACGGGTTGGGTCGAAGCCAACGAGGGAACGAGCGAAGCGATGATCGATGACGTCAGCTCGGGCGCGCTGAAGTCCTCCGGCTCTACGCTCTTGTAAAGCGGCGAGGGCGGCTCGTCGACGACGGGCCCCATGATCTTGAACGGTTCCATCGCCGCGGTGCGTTGTCGGCCGCTGCATCCCGAGACCACGAGGGTGAGTACAATGGCCGTTGCGAAGAATGCCGTTCGCACGGTTGGCCGGTGCACCGGCTTCAAGCGGGCAGGTCGCTATTTAACCGTAAGCCTGGTTCACCAATACCTGTACCGCGATCCGGCGTACTTTCACTACCCCAACGACCCGCATGGCGCCTACTACGAAGATGACGGGTTTACTGCTTGACGCCCACGTTCGCCGTCGCCCACGCGCCGGAGGCACCGTGTAAAATGTCCTGGTAGAGCGTGATGTGGAAGAGGCCGAAGAGTCGGCCCTCCGAGTCGTTGACGCCCGGAAGATGGCCGACGAGCACGACGAGCGCAAAAAGCCCTCCGTAGGCCCAGCAAATGAGTTGAATCGGGTTTCGGTTGTGTGTCATCGGATCACGTCGCGACGTCGCTCCCAGGCCGGGGCCGTTCCACGATTCTCAGCGCTAACAATCCGCTCACGAAGAGAATTGGGGACGCGATGTAGAAGATGAGCGCCAGCGTGAAGAGGTCGATGAGGTAGCCGCCCAGGATGACGGCAAACGCCGAGGCGATCGATACCCAGCCGTGGTAGACGCCGATGAGGTGTCCCCGTTCAGGCCCGTCCGTTGCATCGGCGACGAGGGCTTTCTCGCTGGTGCGTTGCATCGCCCCGAACACGCCAAGGACAGCCTGGAGAACGTACACGTGCCAGATGGTGGTGGCCATCGGGAAGAACAAGAGCAGGGTCGCGGTCCCCCAACTGTTGAGCAGGAGGAACCGTCGGCGTCCGAAACGGTCGGACCAGCGTCCAATCCACGCGTGGGTCAGGGCGGCGCTCACGGAGAACAATGCGTACGCGATTCCGAACTCGGTGAAGTTCGCGCCGATCTGCTTGGTGAAAACGATGTAGAAGGGGAACACGATACCGCTTCCGAACAGGGCGACGCTCTGCGAAACGAGCAGCCAATGCATGCGAACATCACGGTTCGGCATAATCCTCGTAGAATGTGTTCATGAAGAGAAGGTCGGGGTCATGGATGCGCTTTGCCTCGAAAAACGCGTTGGTGTTTGGATAGGCCAGGCGGAGCTGCAGGGGGGTTGCGTAGTTCTCGTAGGGCAGGTAGAAGGCGCCGCCGAGCGAGATGGCCTCATCGACGAGCTCGCGTGTCCACTCGGTGACCCGGGCCTGTGCTTGGGAGGACGTGCCCACGTTGAAGTATAATACAAGGCCGAAGGACTCAGTTCGGCTGTAGGACATCAGAGACTCGTTGTTGGCCGGCACGTATCGGATGGTTGCACTGAGGAGGTTGAGGTGGTTTGCCTCGACGATGTCCCTCAGGCGGTCGACCAATGTCGGCAAGCGCGCGACCGGGACGAAGTACTCCTGCAGGATGTCGGTGTCGTGGCTTGATGTGTACTCGAGGAATGCCATGTCGCCGTTCATACGGTTATTTCGTGAAATGGTGGGATCGTCGACCAGGTCGCTCCGCTCTTTCTGAAGGTGCCAGCGTAAGTCCTTGGCCCAGTCGTACTTGCGGGAAAGACCGAAGGCAAGTTTCTTCAAGGCAGTCGAGGGCTCCTGAAGGTCGCGGTGGGTACCAAGGTCTTCGTCGGTTACCTGGTACGTGGTCACAACGACCTCTTGCAGCAGGGAAGGCCCGGGCGCAATGGAAAGCCGCGCAAAAATCTGGCCCACCTCCGTCCCGTTACGGATGCCGCGGAACGTGGACAGGTAGTCTCCGTACGAGATCACCTGCTCCTGTTTCGCCAAGACGACGTTTGGCGCGAGACGCAGCGTCACGTCCAGGATGACGCCGAATAGCCCGTACCCTCCGATGACGAGGCCGAAAAGGTCAGAGTTCTGCGTCCGGCTCACGTTAAGAACGGTGCCGTCGGCAACGAGTAAGCGGAAAGAGTCGACAGTCTCGACCATAGGGCCGTAGTTGGGGTCGCTCTCGTGGACGTTGACGCTCAAAGCGCCGCCCACGGTGAACCCGTTGTATGCTTGCATGACCTGGACCGACAGGTTGTGCTCGTTGATCGTCTCGATCACCTGCTTCCAAGTGGCCCCGCTCTCGACGGTGATTGCCTTCGCGCCGACGTCTACCGCGAGGATGCGGTCGAAGGTTGTCATGTCAAGAACCACGCCGCCCGGGTAGAACGCGTGGCCACCCATGCTGTGGCGCCGGCCGGCGATCGATACGTGGAGATCATCGGCCTTCGCTTCTTCGAGGACTTCTCGGATGCCGTCGAGTTCGTGCCCTTGTATGATCTTCTCGACGCGGGTGGGGTTGAGCCGGCTCACGTCGTTGATGAGCACCGTCGAGGCGTTGTCGATTGAGTAGCTGACCGACAGGACGAAGACGGGCGCGTATAACATGACGGCAAACAGCGTGGCCGCGGAGCGCCTTCCTCCCAACGTGTGCAGAACCTCGGGTAAGTCCAAAACCGTTTGGATGGAAGGCACCGAAGGCGCGCACATCGCATTGGGGATAGGATTGGCGTCGAAACCACGTCGCCCCAAAGTTGTGGCAGGAGACACGCTCCAACGGCCCGGATGCAAGCGGAACAACCAATTTTTTCCGGCGCTGGCTGTCCGCTATTCCCGAAGGTGCAGCGAGGGCGAGGCTTCGTCTGTCTAGCTTGCCGTGAAGATGGTCCAGTCGCGTGGGACGTCTAAGCCGTAGAACACGGAGTTGTACATCTCGATGCGTTGGTCCAACGCCGCGCCCGCGGGGCGCTCGACGGGTCCGCTGAGGTACGCGCGGGCCATGATCTCGGGAAGCCAGTCGGCGCGGATGTCCTTTGGGTTGAGTTCGATGCGCAACGGGCTCACGCCGCGGGCGACGGCGTAGGTGGCTTCGTTCGTGGGTCCGGTCTCGCCGGGCGGGACGCAGTCGTCGATGACGGGATCGTACCAGGGGCAGCTCAAGACGAGTTTGTAGTAGCGGGACGCGTCGGTCGTCGCCGTCCACGAGAGTTCGCTCACCAAGCCGGTGAAGTTCTCGCGCACTTCGAACGAAGCGCGGTACTTGTTGTCCATCGGGTCTTGCGGCAACCCGTATTGGGACAGGTTGACGCCGGCGCCGAACGCGGTGTAGTACACGGCGGTGTAGGGTTGGCTGCAGCTTGCCAGGTAGACGCTCGTGTAGATCATGCAGCGTTGCACGCCCGCGTACGGGAACGTTTCGTAGTAGGCGACCGCGGAGGGAAGGGCGACGAGGGTGACGAGCGCGGTCTCGGTGCGTCCTTCGCTGATATTGACGCGCAGGGCGGCCGCGTGGAAGCCGTCGAGGCTCGCGTTGAGTTCGTAGACACCGACGGGGACGCGGGCGAACACGAACCGGCCTTCGCCGTTCGTCTTGGTGGAGCGTTGGGCGGGGTCGAGACGGACCACGGCGTCGATCAAGGGACGTCGCTCGTCGTCGACGACGGTGCCGGACACGGCGCCGACGGCGTCGTTCTCGTTGCTGGAGACGACTTCGGCGCCTGAGGGGACGGCTTGCCCGTCGTTGCCAGCGCAGCCGGCTAGCAAGACGATGAGGACGAAGACCGCGGCAAGGCGCACGATTCGAGGCAGGCGGCGCTCCGGCATTTAAGCGTTGTCGGGGCGCGGCTGCGTTTCTCTACTGGTCCGGCGGACCGGCCGAGAACCCTTCCGGCGGGTCGGCTCCGTAGAAGACAGAGTTGAACATCTCGACACGTTGATCAAGGGCGAAGCCGCCGGCCACGACTTCCGAGCCATGGACGTTGGCGCGGCTCATGATCCAGGGCGATTTTTCGAGGTACTTGAGCTGCTCATCGTCGAGCTTCCATTCGAGTCGGATCGGGTTTGTGCCGACGACCCCGTGATATCGGATCCCGGTGTGAGTCTCCCCCGGCGGGACACATTCGTCCCACAAGGGATCGTACCATCCACATGCGAGGATGAGCGCCTGCGACGTGGCGGCGGCCGACGTCGCTTGCCATACGAGTTCGCTCACGATGCCGGTGTGGTCGGCGCGAACGGTGAAGTTGTATCGGTCCCGGTTGTCTTGGACATCGCGGGGAAGTCCGTATTGGGAGAGGTTGACGCCGTTTCGTTCGGCGGTGCCGTAGACTTGGGTGTAGGGAAGGGTGCAGTGTGCGATGGTGCCTTCGAAGTACCATTGGCACGCTTCGAAGCCGACGTAGGGAAACGATTCGTAGAATGCGGCGCGCGATGCGAGGATCGGCAACGCGAACGTGACGTCGACCGATTGACCGGCGACGACGTCGACGCGTCGAGCCAACGCTCCATACCCCAACGCGTACGCGGAGACGTCGTAGGAGCCCGGGTCCAAGGGGCCGATCTCGAAATCGCCCGCCTCGTTGGTCTGGGTCACGAGCGTCGTACTGGCCACGCCGACGGTGGCGTTGGGAATCGCGCGGAACTCTTCGTCAAGGACTTGCCCCACGATCGAGCCTCGGTTCTCGTCGACCAACGGTTCTTCGCTGCCTTGCGGCTCCCCGGAAATGGTTCCTCCCGTGCAGCCGGCAAGCAGAAAAAGCGCTGCCGCCAAGGGCGCGAGAAGACGCATACGGAGCAAAAGCGGCGTCCGCCCCGCTTATCCTTTGTGGTGAACTGTGACGGGTCCTGGGGGATGATAGGGCGCCGCCGTGCCGCTAGCCGATAACCATCTCTTCCTTGGCGATGGGTCCTTCTTGGAAGCGGCTCAGTCGGAACGAGTCGATCGGGAGCGACGGTTTGCGTCCCGTGATGAGTTCCGCGATGAGTTGGCCGGTCATGGGCGCGATCATGAATCCGTGCCCGGTGTAGCCGCAGGAGACGTAGAAGTTCTCGAACCCGCCCGCGCGTCCCAGGATCGGTCGCGCGTCGGGCGTGAGGTCGTAACTGCCGGCCCATTGTCGAAGCATGTTGACGCCCGACAATTGTGGCAAGAGTCGCAGCAAGGCCTTGGCGAAGGTGGTGCTGAAGTCGAGGCTCGATTCTTGTGAGTGTCCGTCGACGCGCGGGTGGGAGATGCCCCCGACGATCTCGCCGCGCATCGCTTGGCTCGCGTAGAGTCCGTTGCTGAGGTCGACCAGCATCGGGTTGAGGTACGGTTTCAAGGCCTCGGTCACGAGGATCTCGTGACGCTGCGGCTTCGTGGGGAGGTCGATGCCGAGCTGTTTGGCGATGACGGGGCTGTGTGCTCCAGCGGCCAACACGACGTGGTCGGCTTCAATGCGCGCAACGCTTGAACGGATCGCCGTGACGCGGTCGCCTTTGGTCTCGAAGCCCTGCACGTCGAATTTGGTGACGATCTCGACGCCTTCGTGCCGCACGGCTTCCGCCACGCCATGGACGACGGGCCACGGGAACAACGTGCCATCGTCGGGGTTGAACGCGGCGCCCAAGACGCCGTCCGTCGCCAACGCCGGAACGACTTCTTTGGCGCCCTCGGGGCTGATGATCCGGGTCCGTACACCGTTCTCGTTCTGGAACGCCGCGGCTTTCCGTAGCCCTTCCAATTGTTTCTCTGTGCGCGCGAGGAACAAGTAGCCGCCTTGCCGGAACCAAGTGTTGTGTCCCGTCGCTGCGGCGAGTTTGCGGAACTGGGCGATGCTTTGGCGAGCGAGTTCGATGTTCTCCTTGCTCGTCCACTGAGCGCGGATGCCGCCGCCGTTTCGTCCGCTCGCTCCCAGAAGCAGGGCGGGTGCGCGGTCGAGAAGGACAATGTCCCGGACGCCGCGTTTTACGAGGTGGTAGGCGGCCATGAGACCGACGATGCCTGCGCCGATGATCGCCGTGTGGTAGCGGGTCTTTTTTGGAGTGGACTTCAATCGTGGAGTCCCTCCGTCGGTCGCGTCGACTTGTCACCGGCGGCCAAAATCCCGAGCGGGATCGGTTCGACGGGTGCGCGGAACCGGATGAGTCCCAGTTCTTGCGGCGGCGTCCCCGTGCGTTCCGAGAGAATGTCGATGCAAGGAGCCAGGCAGAGTTTTCCTTGGCAGCTGCCGGTTGCCAATCCCGTGTAGCGTTTGATGTCCTCCACCGTGTCGTAGCCCTGGTCGATCGCGTCCTCGACTTCGCGGACGGTGATGTCTTCGCAGGGACACAGGATCGCCTTCATCGCTGGCCTCCCACGTACCGGGCCGCGGCTTGTCCCGCGGCTTCGCCGCTCTTGACGCTTTTCCATTCGTCTTTTGCCCCGGCCGCAACGCCCGCGGCGAAGATCCACGGCACCGTCGTCTCTCCCATCGCTTCGACCTGCGGATAGAAGCCGCGCGCAGCGTCATAGGTGATGCGGCAGCCGGCTTGCTGGAACAGTTCGACCGCGGTCTGGCGCGGGCTTGCGAGGACGACCGCGTCGCATGCGATCACATTGTTTCGTCCGCGTTCGACCTCGAGGCCGCGAACACGTTTGCGTCCCAGGACACGGACAGGTTTCGTGGACCATTGCACGGGTTGGCCGAGTCGTCGAAGATCGGCCGCGAGCGCATCTTCGGCAGGCGGGAGCCGCGGGTCGATGACGGCGGCGATTCGAGAACCGCACGCCAGGAGGTCGCGTGCAAGAAGCAGTCCGTCGCGGTGAGCGCCCACGATCGCGACGTCGTCTCCGGGGACGATGCCGTGTCGGTTGAGGAGTCGTAAGGCGCCGGAGGCGAGCATGACGCCGGCTCGGTCCGCGCCTGGGAACGGCCGGTACCCGTCATAGGCGCCGGTCGCGAGGACCATGGCTTTGGCGGCGACGTTCACGAGACGCGTCCGCGACGCGGCGGCCACGCGTTTCTCCGGGTACACGCCGAAGAGCCGGGTGCTGGTTCGGATCTCCACGCCACTTGCGCGAAGCCGCCCTGCGACGGTTTCGGCGTACTCTTTTCCTTCGGTCCGCGGCGCGTCGGGATCCGTTGCGTGGAACGGCGTCGGCAAGAATCTGAGTCGGCCGCCGAGTTGGTTCTGCCGTTCCACGAGGAGTACCTTGGCGCCGTGTTGGGCGGCCGTCTGGGCGGCGGCGAGTCCTCCGGGTCCGGCGCCGACGACGCAGACGTCGGCCTCGAGGGTCTCTTCTTGGTAGGTCTGCGCGACGGGTTCCTGGGGCACGCGTCCGAACCCGGCCATGGCGCGGATGATGCGCGTGTAGAGGGGTTTGAGAAACGCGGGACGGATGAAGCGTCGATGCGCGTCGAAGTAGTTGCGGAAGACGACGTCGCCCATGGCGAGGGCGTCGTGTTCGACGCTGGGGTACGCGTTCTGTCCCTCGACGGACGCGTCTTTGGAACACGTTTCTTCGCAGCTTCGGACGTTGGGTCGGCCGCCGACCGTGACGAAGCAATGGGTGCAGATCCCGGCGCCGCAGAAGTAGCCGCGGGCGCGGTGGTAGCGCATGGACCGCGAGAGGACGCGCGTCCCCTGCGCGTACAAGGCTGCGGCGATGGGCTCCTCATCGAACCCCTTCACCGGTTTGCCCTCGAACTGAAAGGTCGTCGCTTGGCCGCGATCGAGCGTGGTGAGGGGATGCCGCTCGAGTCGGCGCAAGGACACGGGTCGCCGCCTACTTCGGGTCGGGTTATGAGCCCTTTGGCCAACAACGGACATCCACCGGCCCGGGTCATCTGACTAAAAGGTGTGCTCCAGAAACATGATAAGCCACGACTCGAGAGAGTCTAGTTTTATGCGTAACTCCCGCGTCTGGGCAGCGGCCCTCATTTCGGCACTCTCGCTCGGCTTTGCCGCGCTCCTGACACGGGCCACGTACGAAGGCGTCCAACTCGGTACCGTCAACCAGTCGACGTTGTCGATGTTGATCGTGACCGGTTTCCTGATCGTCGCCGCCGTCGCCGTCATCGCGTCGCAAGGAAGGGTCGCGGCGCTCGGCGTCCTACGCTGCCGCACCTGCGGAAGCGCACTCTACGCGACCGTCCGATCGCTCGACCGAAGGCATGTCCTAACGTGCTTCGGTTGCGGCCACGAGACCGTGGCCGCATGATGGCATTCCCTCCTCCAGGGCTTACCGTTTGAAGATCAGAGGCTCGTGGTACTCTTCGGGGTGGATGAACAGCACCGGCATGGACTCCAAAGCGGCCGTGCCCGTGTCAAAGAGCGCCCATTCCATGCGCACGTTTCCGGACACCACCAGTGTGTCGCCTGGTTCGGGGACGAAGTTCCAGACCTCAAGGAACCCTTGGATCGGCTCGTCGGCGAGGATTTCCACCGGGACGAACTGCCGCGTGTCGATCTGGTTTCGCATCTCATCCGGTATGACGAGTTGTTCTCGGTAGTCGACGAACAAACGTGAGGCGTCGTCGGGTGATCCCAAGACCTTGACCCGGAACGTGGCCGGCTCCTCGCTGTCGAGGAAAGCCTCGGGCTTGTCCGCGCCGAGGACCCCGTCGTAGCGGCCGATGCCCGCGATGCCGCTTGCCACGACGAGCATCGATAGGCCAATGCCGACAAAAAGAACGTTCATCTATCGACGAGAAGCCGGGACGCGTCCAAGACTCATATCCATTTCCACCACAAACAACCACTTTTGTACATCAACAGCCAACGGTGCGTCGGCTTCGATTTGAAGGCAAGAACCCCGACGCTTTCGGCGGACCAGAACTGGTTCGACTCGCACAAAAACCGTTAAAGAGGACCGGCCCATCTTTCGCATGGAAAAACAGGGTCCCGGGGAGTGTCACTCCGGACAGACTCGATCCTTCCTCTCATCACGGCCGGCTCCTCTCGAGCCCCCGTTCCTGCGACGAAAGCGACGCGAGCCTCGATGACACCCTCGGAGAGGGTGACCACGGGCTCGCCTAGCGAGGCCGACCCGATTTTTCCGACTCAAGGAAGTGCAAACTGTGATTCCTGATCCAACCACGACGAAATACATGATTAAAGCCCAGATCAAGGCCGACGGCATCATCGAGAAACCCGATGTCGTCGGTGCGATCTTCGGACAGACCGAAGGCTTGCTCGGAAACGAGCTCGACCTTCGCGACCTCCAAAAGAGCGCCCGCATCGGACGCATCGAAGTCGACATCGACGCCAAGAAAGGCAAGTCGGAGGGCATCATCTACCTCCCGAGCTCCCTCGACAAGGTCGAGACCGCCATCCTCGCCGCCGCCTTGGAATCGATCGACCGCGTCGGTCCCTGCAAGGCCCAGATCCAGGTCCAACTCATCGAAGACGTACGCACGTCCCGACGCAAACAGGTCGTCGACCGCGCCAAACAGCTGCTCACCGGCATCATGGATTCTGACGCCGCCGACTCGGAACTTCTCACCGAGGAGGTCCGCGCCGCCGTCCAGACGGCCGAGATCACCCGCTTCGGCCCCGACCGGCTACCCGCTGGACCCAACGTCGGCAAGAGCGACGCCATCATCATCGTCGAAGGCCGCAACGACGTGCTCAACCTCCTCAAGCACGGCATCAAGAACGCGATCGCCGTGGAAGGAACCAACATCCCGAAGACG
>CAYOZB010000029.1:0-25560 GCA_964408365.1 uncultured Halobacteriales archaeon
GGTATTCGACGATCGCGTCACGCACCATGAGACCGAGCGGGGTCAACTGGTAGCCCGCTTGGTCTTCGCCGAAGCCCCGCCGAAAGAGGATCCCTTCCATCTGGAGTCGGAGAAGGGATTTGGTGAGCAGGTTACGGCTCTTGGTGCCGACGAGAGGCAGGAGGTCCTTGTAGCGGACGCCGGGTCGCCCAACGACGGCGTCCAGAATCGCGACGTAGAGTTCCGTCTTGGCCGCGTACAGGCGCATCGCAAGCTCGCGCTCGTGCCCGGGTTCGGGCAATATGATGATGGCGTTGCCGGGCGTCGTCTTCATCCAGACACCTATGGGTGTCTACGTTGATATATCTTGGTCATCCACGGCGCTGCTGGGAGCGTATTTCCTCCGCTCGTTTGCGCCATCCGGAACGCTTAAGTGTCGTGCATTCACATATTGTCACATATGGCTGGAATGAAGGGAAAATCGGCCAACATGACCTTCTCGATCCCCGAGAAACTCAAGGAGCGTGCGCAGAAGCGCGCCGACGTCAACTGGAGCGCGGTTGTCGCTCAAGCGATCGAAGAGCGCCTCAACGGCCTGGAGCTCCTCGACCGCATCACGGCCAAGACCCACCTGACGGAGCACGACGTGGAGGACCTCGCCGACGTCGTCGACACGGCGATGGCCAAGCACTTTGGAGTCCCCTCGGCTTGACGAAGCGCCTCGTCGTCGACGCGAACATGGTCTACGCGGCGCTCCTACGGGACGGCCACCGCCGGCGCCAACTCATGACCAGTTCCGCGGTGTTCTTCGCCCCGCAATTCCTGCGCATGGAGATCGAAAAGCACCGTTTGGACATCGTGCGACGAAGCGGCGGATCCGCCGATGCCGTCGACGCCGTCCTCACGATCCTGTACCGTCGCATTTCGTGGGTCGCGGACGACCAGATCCGCCCCCACCTCCCTCTTGCGACCAAACTTTTGGGCCGAGTCGACCCCAACGATGTGCCGTATCTCGCATGCGCCTTCGCCGTTGACGCCGACGGCATCTGGAGCGGGGACCCGCACTTCGACCAGCAGTCCCTCGTGCCGCGGACCGCGGATCCGACGTAGCTCGTTTTTTCCAAGAACCGGGTCGCGGCGACCAAAACCGACGGCGGGCGCGGTCGGAAAATCTCTCATGAGACCACTCGCCGGGCCTCATGGTTTATGTACCGCCCGGGCCTCGGCGGCCCCGCTGCTTCGGTTCCTTGATCCAGACGAGGACCCCTGGACCACGTTTCCAGGCCTGCGGCATGGTTACGATTGTTCGTCAACAGCCCCGTAGTCTAGTGGTCAAGGATAGGGCCCTCTGGAGGCTTTGACTCCGGTTCGAATCCGGACGGGGCTATCACTCCGCGGCACGATATTGAACCGCAGTCGTGCCGGATCTCTTTCCTTCCCGCTAGCGTTATGGGCATTTTCCAAGACGAGTACGTCACGTCCACGGGGTAGAATTCGCGGCCGGTCCCCTTCCACGGCCAGCAGGAAAGGTCTTCCCGCCGGTATCGCTTTCGATAAGCGTTTGGCGACGAATGATACCCAAACGGCAAAAGTGCTCCTCTGGATCGGTTATGGTTTCGCCGTCGCCGCAGTGGCTTTTCCGTGGTGGCCGTTGGGAGCGCTCAGTGTTGCGTCTTGGCTGGTCGGCCTGGGCTTGTGGCCCACCGGATCGGAGCTCATCAATCCGAATTCAACGGAGCCGGATGCCCGAAGTCGTTATCGACATTGTTGGGCGATCGCCTGGCTCGCGGGCCCCGCCATCCTGTCCGTGGCGTTGTGGCTACAGGGACGTTTGTCCATTTCTTCATTTGACCAACCGGCCGCGGGCATCGGAGCAGCAGGTCTCGCGGCGGCGTTGGGAGGCGGGTGCTTCCTATTCGCAGGATTTCGGCCGCGGTGGGACTTTTCGTTGGCGGGCGTGGCGGGCGCCATCGGGACCGCGTTTGCGTGGGCATTGTGGTTTGTGAGGGGCTGTTGCTGAGTCGCGCGTCGCGACCTTCTGCCTGGCGCCGGATAGTTTGCCATATGGCGAGAAACGTCCCGTTTGGCCGCCATTTTGCAAACCATCCGGACGGGGCTATCCGAATTCACAAACAGGTTCGGAAAACGCGCGCACCGGACATACGTGGCGAGTTGATTGGGACAACAAGGCCGAGGTTTCAACGCCATTGCATAGTGGATGGGTGAGGCAAATCGCCATCCAGGCTCTTCGAAATCTCGGCGGTAAATTCCGCGGTGATTCTGACGGTAATTTCCTTTGGCCTTGAGAGTTCCCCCACCGGTCCTAAGGCCCCGAGTCGAAATGTTGGCGCACATACCCTGTTGCTTCGGTGTCTCGTAGAAAGCGAGTTGTGTTGTTCGTCCGCACCGGCAAACGGCGGTCGGCCGCTGTGCCCATCCATACCGGAGCCTCACTCGCCGCCACGTCGATTAGACACACGTCTTGCCCTTGCACGACCTCGAAATTGATTGTTAACGCTTGTGGGAACGAGTGCCCGAATTCAGTGATGATCAGGTTGGTTAGGTGCTGCTGGAACTTGTCGCGCGGATCATGGTCGTCTCGCATGGTTTCATAGTCCAGGTGAAGCCCGATGATTTCCAAAAGGTCAGTGATTCCGATCACTAAGGTGCCGCCTTCCGCGTTCGCAAACCCAGCCATTGCTTTGAGGACGTCCTTCTCGCGGGCAGCATTGACGGCCTTGGTCATCAAGTCGTAGCGAAGCGTGGACTTGAGCTCGATGTTCTTTCCTTCGCCAGCGGCGGCCAAGTCGAGGGCGCGAGAGTGTACCAGCTTCCATTCGCCGCCTGCATCGTTGTATAGTGGGATTGGTTTCCTACCTTGCCGATCCGTGAATGGTTTGATGGCGTTGCGGGTTCCGCAACCTTCGCACTCGAGTCCAAGGACGAACCCCCCGGTCTCGTCGACCCATGCGCCGATGACGACCATCACACCTCCTGTTTCTGGTGGGTTTGCTTTCGGGCACCGCGGATGGCGAATTGCGAAGTAGTCTGTGCCCGTGTAGATGAATTCCGGTGGTGCACCTGCCCAGTTTCCATGGTGAGGTGGACGGCCCCGCATGATGATTCCCTTCGTGTTCATCGGGTCTCGGTGAGAAGTTGGACAAACAGGGCAAAGCAAGTCCTTGGTGTAGTCAATCGCCACGTTGTCGGGAGTGTTCTGGACCTTGCGGCCGCAGTCAGGACATGAGTGCCACATCGGATTCATCGTGCAGAAGCCTAGCCCGATGCGACTGTCGCAGCCGTAAATGGGAAAATTGTAGTGGGTTTCGGTTCGCCGTTCGTCAAACGGCGCATTACGCCAGTCGTAGTCCGGGTTCCTCTCGAAATATTCAGGGGCCAGGTCGGAAGACTCGTAGGCGAAATCCCGAAGTGATTGTTCGATCTCCGCCTCGCTGAACTGCCCAGATTTCAGCGTGAGCTCCTTTGCTTTCTGCGAAGCATAGAAGGGTCGCTCGTTACCGCCCGCGAAGTCGAAAGCAGTGTCTAAGAGGAAAACCAGCAAGGACTTACGGCCGCCGTCGGGCGCACGCGGGTAAGGGGTGAGGGCGAATTGTTGGCCGTCAACCAGCTTCCGCCGGACGCTAACAAGACACTCGTTGCAATTTGCCAAAATGCCGTTGATAAACTGGTGCGGCATGTGTTCGTCAGATGGTTCGGTCGATATCACTGCTCCTGAGAATTCTGTGGCAGAGAGGGCGCAAGAACCTCAATCGATTTGGCGCGGCGTCTTTTCGCGGCATGCCGGCATCGGCGTAAATTGGATTGCACAGAGTCGTCGAGATCGAAAGGGAACGACCGGCGCTTGCCGAGTTCTTACTCGTGAATCACTTCTTTCGTCGAATGGCGTGGCGGGATTCGAAGCTAGGACGGAGCGCTCCCGATCATGATGCTGTGCGCTCGTGCGAAAGGTCAGCTAACAGGGTTCCCATATGTTTGCCAGATTCCGTTAGTCGGAGGGTCCATCGCCGCTTCGCCTTCTGCACCTGGACGGCGGCAGAATCCGCTAGAAAGCCAACGAGGCCCTGGAAGCGCGCATGTTCTCGTTGCGCCCAGTTTCCTCGTCCTCGACCGCCGCCGATGACGTCCGGATCGGATTTTCTCAGACGTGCTTTCAAGGATTCGCCTGAAGCCGCTCCACCCAGCTCGGATAATGCCTTCAAAATCGAGACATGGCCAGCCGTCCAGCCCTTGACCTGGAAGGATGGCAAATATGCGACTTCGTCGAGCGACCGCAGTGGCTCCGACGGCTTGGCTCCGGCAGGATGGTATAACCGGATTGGGGCGAAGAGAGAGGCTAAGGTCGCCCCGATGGCAACTGTGTTTGGCCCGACGCTCGCATTTACCAGGAGCTCCTCGAGTTTGTTATCACGGATCAGGTTCCGCAGCGTTGCGGCGACAGCCGCCGGATTCCAAAGATCGACTTTGACGCGCTCCCATGGGATGCCGACCTTGTCGAGCTGATGATACACGTTGAGGCCTTTTCGACGATGGTATTCGAACGCGCGGTCCTCGTTGTTCTCGAGAAGAAAGAACGCGTCCGCTTTCATGATTCTGAGCGGTTGAAGTACGTGCTCGGGCCGACTAAATCCGAAAGCAGCTACATGCACGCGCGCATGGATTTCCCGGAGGCGTTCCAGTCGCTCCATGCGTAAATAAAGTGAATCAAGCACATAGAGTTTATTGCAGCCGTGATCGCCTCGCATGAGCTATGAGCCTGGTGGCCTCGGCCAGCGGATTTGGAGTCGCCGCACTGTTAGTTGTCTTGGGAGGCATCCTGATTCTCGCAGGGTTCTCTTCCGAGTTTGTGGCGTGGTTCGTCGGACAGTTCGGTATCGCGGGCCCGTCGGGCGGGTTGGCGATCATCCTTGGCATCGCGTGCATCGCACTCGGAGTCTTCCTGGCAAAATCTGGGGACGGTTAGGCATGGACACCAGCCCCCCGATGACCGCCTCAAACGGAAGCACCCTGAAGTTGGGCGACGGTGGGCGGGTACACGATGCCCAAGGCCCGGGGTCAGAGGTGGCCCACCGGGATGTGCAGCAGCCGCCAGGCCCGGATCTGGTCCGCCTCATGGAGGTGGCCAAGCCGCTCGTTGACGCTTACTTTACGGGCCAGCGGGAGCTCGCGAAGATGACGACCGAAGTGGACAGGCTCGCCATCAATCAGGAGAACGGTTTCAAGCGAGGGCTATTGCGGGTGGGTGCCCTGGCGATTCTTGGAATCTTCGTATTCGTGTCATTCTTGGTGACGCGCGGTTACGCCCTTGAATCCATCAACCTTCTGACGGTCCTCCTCGGGTACGCCGCCGCTTTCCTCGGCGGATATGGGGCGGCGAAGGTCGAAATCAAGCTGACGCGTCCCGCCGAGGAATGATCACACGACTGTGGAAACGGCGAATGCCAGACAAAGTTGAGCCAGCGGCTATGAATCATGCGTAGCGCAAGTGTCGCTCCCTAATGAAAGCGGCATGATTTCGTGATTCTTAAGATATATCGGCGCTATATCCACGATACATTTATTTGGCCTGTGCGCCATAGGGGTAGATGGTCCCTATGGACGCCGAAGCAATCCGAGCGAAGTTCTTGGTAGACGAAAGCCAGCTGGAACGCGAGCACCTGAAGACCTTTGAAGGTCGCGTTGCGTTTGACAAGACCGGCCGCGTCATGGTTCGGGATGCCAAGCAATACCGTGACCGCGACCGAGTCGCCCTCATGCTTGCGGGCCGCGCGCTCGCGCATGCAGCTGGCGCTGCAACCACGGAGTCGGTCGCGGCTCGCGATGTGGCGGAAAGCTTGGGCATGGACGAAGCCGTCGTCGCCGCGCGCCTTAGTGATCTGGTGCGCGAAGGTCAGGTTGACCGAAGCGGACGCGGGCAGTACCGTGCTCGATTAGCTCGGATTGCCTCCGCGATGGCGCCGCCAGGAGGGGACGTGGATGGGGCCTAGCACGACATCCAAGGCAGCGGAAGAGCCTCCATCAGGCCCGACATCAAAGACCGCGGATGCAGTCCGCGAGGCGGCGGCAGCAGCGGAAGCAGCTCCTCCCGAACTGAGGGCGAAGGCGTTCGAAATGGTCCTCGCGAAACTCTTGGCCGCGCCGGACGGCGGGGGCACGGGAGTTTCTGCAGAGGAAGGGAGCCATCAGAAGCCAGCCAGGAAGATTCGGCGTTCTAACGGACCAGCCGGTGCGGCGGCTAGCCCCGTGGAGGAGGAAGAGCTTGCCCGTCTCACTTCGGCACCCGCCGAGTTCATCGAAAAGTATGCGTTTATTGGTCAACTTTCTGACGCTAGGCTGAAGCTGTATGCCGCGATTCGCTTCGCAAGGGACGCCTGCGGAATTGATGGGCTTACAGAGGGCCAGATCCGCGCCGTGCTTCAAGGAAAGTTTCGCGAGAACATGCCTCGAGGAACGGTTGGCGGCAAACTGTCGACCGCGCCGATGGCCGAGCTGAACCGTGTGCCGCTTGGACGAAAAACAAAGTACCAGCTTATGCGCGCAGGCGAAGCGAAGCTTGCGGCGGCAATTGACGAATTGTCAACGCTACCCAAAATCAAGTAATCACGGGGGATCCGTTCACGCCGCCCCGGGACGCCATGGATTGGAAAGACTTGGGAGAAGGGGGTTTTGACCCTCTTTAAGCCCGGCCACTTTGCCCATCCCCGTACCAAAATCTCACCGAGACGATTTCCCATGCGAAAATAGCACTAGCCCTCGGGCTTTCCCGTAGGTCCAATCGTCGGGCAACGGGTGACAGCGTTCAGCATCCCGGCGAGTGGCGCCACAGAAAATCCCGGACCAAGCCACGTGCGGGGGAAGCCGGCCCCAGTTGAGGCGCCGGACTCGAGCGCCTTCGAGGGGATCCGCCCGGCCTGTTAGTGCTTGCAAAGCGGGCGGAGTTTTTCTGTGGAATCAAGTTTTCCCGTCGAGCGTGGAACCTCTGGGCCAATCTTTTGGGCGAGGGGAACTGGGGCGGTAGCTTTCAACCCATTTTTCGAAACCCTCGAAATTGAAGGCTAGTTGCCCTCGGAATTTTGCGGTTCGAATCAGTTGGCGGAAGGTTTCGCGAAACTCCTGCGAATGCTCATTGGCGGGATGCGTCACGACCAAAACTTCTTCAATGCCCAAGACCCCGGCCAAACCTTCCAGGAATAGCATGCGAAACTGGACATCGGTTCGTGGGAACGAGTAGCCAATTACAATGACTCTGCGCCGGCCCCAGAACGCGTCGAGTGCTTGCTGCCATACTCCCGTAAATAGGTCGAAGCCCGCGGCGTCCCGCGTTAGCTTTGCACTGACCGGCGGAAGCATAGCAGGGCGCGCAGTCTTTTCGCCGCATCGCCGGCACGAGATAGTCGCATGAAACGCCTTGGGCCGGACAGACGAGGCAAACCTACGCCAAGCATCACGGACCTCCGTGCGATCTTCGAGAAGCGTCAGCCTGCTGCAATTAGTGCAAAACCACCAATTGAGCGACCCATGGATTTTGATGAGGTCAATGGCGCACGTTGCCGGCTCCAAGTCGACATACTCCGCTATCCGGCCCCCCACCATCCAGGCATTCGCGTTTGGTTCGACCTGTTCGAACACGTCGTCCCAATTTAGGCAAATCACGGGGGTTACGGACTTTGAAGTCTGATGAACAGTTCGTAATGATTCTAGAAGCCGGCGATGCGGCGTAGGATCAACGCCAGCGCTTGCACTTTCCAGCAGGGTAACTGGCAACATATACCGAAACGACTCCTGGGTTTGCCAGTTATCAGACTCTCCCCCTTCCAGCCAGTAGTGGGCCAGCTGGTTCATCAAATCCACGAGGATAAACATCTCTTCCGCATTGGCGTCTGGTAGGTAATTGTTCCACCAATCTAGACCCGCCAACATGGCGGCCGATTCCTCCGGTGGCAGGACACCTTCCTGCTGGATCTGATTCGCGCGTTGTCGAAAAGAGTTGAGAAGCGGCAACCCGAGGTAAGCCGACGCGCCCGCCCCGACCACAAACACATCGCCGGACACAACCACTTGAACGCGGTCGAGGACTTGTTAATAGCGCATGCAAATGAGATTCCGATAGGCGACAAGTGACCCCTGGAGATTGAACTCAGCCCTTTGGTGTTTCGGGAGCGACTCCGTTACCCCGCGGCGTGGTCCAGATGTCGTCTCGCAAGGTTGAGTTGCCTGCGCGGGCCAAGGAGGTGCGACATAGGCTCGGTCTGAAGGATGCTCCGAACGGAGACTAGAATTTGCCGATCTGCCTGGATTCAAGACATGGCCACCGAGAGAATTCACCAAGCTTCATGGAACTTGGGCGAGGTCGTTCCATTTCACGCGCCGGTATCCCGCGTTCTTTGTGTCCACAAACCACACATACACTTCGGGAAACGCCGAGCCGAGTCGTTGCCACGCGCTCTTGCGATCACG
The DNA here is from genome assembly GCA_964408365.1 of uncultured Halobacteriales archaeon. GTDB lineage: Archaea > Thermoplasmatota > E2 > JACPAO01 > JACPAO01 > JACPAO01. The sequence continues at coordinate 8,455 of CAYOZB010000029.1, forward strand.
CGCTCGCGTTCGCAGGCCTGGTTCCGCCTCGACAGGGACCGCAATGGCCACGCCCCTAGCGCCATCACCAATTCGGGTTAAGGTTTGAAAGAACGCCTTGTAGAACGCGTTGGCACGGTTCGCGAGGTTCCCCTTCAGTCCGATTACCTCCACAGCGACTTCTTCGTCGCCTCTGACCGCGACGATGTCCGGCCCGGGTTGGCCGGCTTTTGCGATTGCCTTTAACCCGTACCCTTCGGCCTCGAGAAGGCGACAAAGGACGGTGAGTGTCAACTCGTTTGAAACTTCCACGATATCCTTGGGCCCCGCGCCTGCATTCGCCCTCGCTAAGAAAAACCCCTGCCCTCGACCACGCAGTCCCGCCTCATGATTCGTAAACCTGATGCGGTGGTCAGGAAGCGTGTCTGTCAATTCACAAAAGGCAGTTGTTTTTTTGTCACCGGGCCACTACGTTACCGCCCCAAAGGACGCGCCACGATCCAACAGGCGCGGGCCGGAGAGCCACCTGAGTAATCGTCGCATTTTCTCCAAATGGAGAGAGAAGGGAAAAGGGTCCGGACGGGGCTACTCAAAAATCGGGTCGAATAGTGCGCCTATCGGGCGGACTATTGGAATCTCGAGTGCCCGCCCACTTCGGTCCTGTTGAAAATCGAAGCGCTAGCGTCGACCACGTCGAATCACGAGGACGCCGAAGGCAAGGGCTGCCGCGGAAAGCACCACATTTACGGACGGTGCGCGGTCGCCGATTTGCGCTTCGGCCGGCCCCGCGTTAAGGGTCAAGCCGCGAATCACCCACTCATTCGTGATTTCACCATCGCCCAGGTTTCCCTCGTACACGAATTCGTCTGAGCGGTAATCCTGGCCCCAACCCTGCAGGCGGACCTTGGCGGTGAAGTCGTAGAATGCATGGAAAGTGATACTGGCTGTTGACCCGTCGACCGCACCAGGATCAATCGAGATGCTTCCACGCTTGGCTTCCCAGTTGCCGTCCCATTCAAGGGCGCCGCCTTCCCAATTCAGGGCGCCTTCCGTTTTGAAAGGCTCGACGCGGAGCTTTCCGCACAGCGTCAAAGTCGCTTTCCACCCGCTCGACTCAAAACTCGTGTCGTCGCAGCCAATGGGAAGGCTAGCGAAATTGAAATCCCCTTCCCTGTGCCAGCTGCCGCCGCAACATTTGGCGGTGAACTCCCCATGGACAATCAACGCGACGGATGAGGGCGTGATCTGTGGCTGGAAGGATTCTCCGGCGTCCAAAACCCCGCCGCCAGTCATGCTCCAGACCGTTTCAGCCAGGAAGGCGCCCGAAACGTCGACGTTGCTATTTTTCGGGAACAGGTCCCCGGAGTCCCTTGCGAATACGATTGTAGCCGACGCTTCGGCTGCCGCTGTTTCTGTTAGGACGACGAGCACGACTAAGCTACCCAATAATGCGAAGGCCTTTGATGCCATGATTGCCACCCGAGGTTGCACCTTGGTGGCTGCTACTTAACAGCTTCTGGCGTTTTAGTCGATGCCTTGGGCTGAAGCGAGCCGATCCTCTGACGGGGCACACCTCGCGATTTTTTCCTATGAGGCCATGATTCTATGGCGGCCGGGCATCAGTGTAGCTGCCCATCGATTGGCATGGTTCTCGTCTTTCGCGCTTCGACTTGATTGTCGCGGATTGACGGAATTTCGCGGCACGCGCGCGGCGTTCGTCGACTTCGAAACGCAAAGGGCAAGGACCGGAAGCGTGCGAACGCGTCGGCATGGAACGAATTGGCAAACGTTGATGTAGGCGCACCGCGACCCAGGCTCGGGTCGGGCGTGGCGCGCAAATCGAAGAAGGCCAAGAAAGAGGAGCAACTTCTCTACGGGGTCGTGGGGCTCGTGATTATTGCTGCCTTGTTTTGGGGGCTCATCATCAAGCCGTTCTTCTTCTGGGTCCAAGCGAACCCTATTCCCGGTTTTGTCGCCGTGTTTGCGATTTCCGCCGCGTGGGTTTCGGCTGCATTCTTCGGTGGACGCGCGTTCTTGCACCGGAGGCAAACAAAAGCAGACAACCCGATTTCGGCATCCATTCCCGCCCTCCGGCAATCTCCGGCGCCCCGGGCGCACGTGCTCGTCCCGGTAAATGTCGCGCCGGCCGAATCCCAGGTAAACGCCTTCCCGCGCGACGCCAAACTTTCCAAGATCGAAGCGGAACTTCGAAGCTTCCGCCCGTTTCGAAGCTCCAAGGAACTTGGCTACCACAAAGCACTTGCCGGCTTCTTGCAAAAGGAATTCCCCCACGTTCAAGTCGAGGTGCGATTCGTGCACGGTCGACCAGACATTGTTATTGACGACGTTGCGATCGAAGTCAAAGGGCCAACGAAGAACTCTACGTTAACGAACTTGCCAGGCAAGGCCGCGCTTTACCTTGGCGCCTACCGTCATCTCTTCATGGTTCTCTTTGAGCCAGAATACGACCCCGCGACGTTTCAACAGATCTCGAAAGATTTGAACCGGAACCCGAATGTCACGGTGATTGTCAAGGACGGCGGCTTGCAGGAAAACGCGGCAAGGGGCGGCTAGCTATACCTAGGCCATGCGGCTTCGGAAAAAGTTCCGTGTGTCTTCGTCCATGAAGTACACGTAGCAGCCCTTCATCGATCTTGAAAGCAGCACCCGGTAAACGTTTTTCACGTGCTGGACGAAGCCGGCGTCGCCGCGTTTGACCATGCTGTCGTGTGATTCTTCCTTGTGTCCTTCCCATTGGCCGGTCTTGGGGTTGTAGCGCAGGTCCTTGCCGAAGATCACGCCGGTGTAATCGAATTCGAAGCCTTGGGCCGTGTAAACGCATCCGATCTGGTCGATACCGCGCGGATCGTAGGCCCAAAGCGCCGCGCTCGGAACGCCCGGCGGCTTCCGGTTCGCGTCGTACCGCAAGTCCCACGGGCGCTGGTAGTCCCCGATGACAATGTCGTCGATCAGACCATCGGGTCCTGGCTGGGACCATGGAAAACAGAATCCAGAGACGACGCGTCCCGTTTTCCCCTCGCCGACCTTTGAGCGGACTTTCGCTTCCATCTCTTCTGGTGAATCGACGATCTGGAACTCGAAGTCAGAATGTCCTTCCCAAATCTGGTTCGCCGTCCGTTGGATTCCTAAGGTGCTGTTGATCCAGTTCACGAAGGCATCGGATCCGGCGCAACGGAACTGCGTTTCGAGCTGGAATTCGTGGACCTCGGCGCCGGCTTTGGTTGCTTCGTGTCGGATGTAGTCGACCGAGCCGATCTCGTCCGGTCGGACGACTTGGTGGTCGTCAATGAAGAAGACGCCGACGCGGGCGGCGCGCAAGAGTTCGTGGATCTGCGGTTCGCCGGAACGTTTCGCCGCTGGCGTGTACCGGTTTGCACTGGTCTTTCGGATGCGGTGCGCCTCGTCCATGACGAGGACGTCGATCGCACCCGGCTCGGCCGCCGTGTAGCTGTTGAAGTAGCGGAAAAGTTGGCTGGCGCGCGGGCCGACGATTTTTCGAAGGGTCTCAGTGAATGCCTTCGAGCCGGTCGCGTAGTGGGTCGTGTAGTTGTTCTTGAGCAGGTCCGCCATGGTGCGGATGGCAATCACCGATTTTCCGGTGCCAGGTCCGCCCTTAACGATCACAACGTGGCGGCCCTTCTTGCCGACGCCAGTGCGCGCGAGGGTTCGGATTTGGTCGAAGACGATGAGCTGCTCGTCGAGCAAGGCGTATTCGACTTTGCCCTCAATGATCTGTCCGGCGTGGTCCATCAGTTTCTTGCTCGGCCGATAGCTGCTCTGCTGAACGGTCGGAAGAAGGTCGAGTCCGCCGCCACGTCCGAGTCGGTCTCGAAGGAAACCCGCCAGCGGATCGACTTCGTCCTGCGTGAACACGGGCGCGTTCACACGGAACCTGGTGAATTTTCCGTCAAGAAGAGGATCGTCGGGGGCGTACGTGTAGTTGTGAAGGTACGCGCACGCGTCGAGCGAGAGGTGTTTGTCGCCTTCGTAGAATGCGGTGTGGGAGTCGACCAAATATTGCCGGTATTGTCCGGCTTGGATCGAGGGATGAAGGACGGTGCGGTTGCCTCCCCCGACCCAGGTGACCACGAAATCGCCTTCAGCGGTCCGGCAGTTCTCCCATTGTTTCAGCTCGACGATGACGGCGTGGGGTTCGGCGTGGCCGTCCAGGCCCGTGAAGAGGCAGTCGATGCGCTTCGACGAAAGCGGAAGTTGGTACTCCACCAGGACACCGTTGTCGAGAAGGTTGGCGTATTGGACAACCTGACTCATTTTCGATAAGGAGTTCTGCCAGGAGCGTCGCTCGTTGTCGGAAGGCTTGCTTCCGTAATAGTCGAACCACGCGCCGCTGAGTTTCTGCGCGATCTGGTTCTGAATCGAGTCCTGGACGAACTGTTTCGTCGAGCCCGCGTAGAGCTGCATCCTACAGCTCCGAATACTTCTTGGCGGAACCCCGTGCCTTCTCGATCGGGTACTTCGCCTCGTTCGCCCGCATTTTTTCCTCAAAAGCCGCAGCGAGATCGATCTTGTTGTCGTGCGCGAGAATCAGGACCCAGTAGAGCACATCGCTCAGTTCTTCCCCAAGGCGCGCGCGGTTTTTCGCCAAGTGCGTTTTCAATTCGTCCCCGTTTTTCCATTGAAAAAGTTCGAGCACCTCGGCGGCCTCGAGCGACAACGACAGGGCGAGGTCCTTCGGGGTGTGAAACTGTTCCCAATCGCGGTCCTTCCGGAATTTGAGGACGAGCTGGGTCAATTCTTCGACGGTGCGCGCGCCCAACGTAGGCGGGATCGGGAACGGCTCTTATAAACGAAGCCGCGCCCGCCGGTCCGTTTGCAGGGGTTCATGCGGTGGGCGAGAATTTCCGAAGGCGGTTACGCTGGGCTCACGGTGAACGGGCAAGCCCCGCCCTGGAGAGACGAGACGCAAACGATGCACGTTTTAACTCGCGTCCGCAAATGGCGGGTTGCGGTCGGTCAAGATGAGGGACGATTATCGCGCGGCCGCCCGCCGCGTTTTGGACGAGGTATTCGGATACTCCTCCTACAGGCGAGGGCAGGAGGAGATTATCCATGCGATTCTTGACGGTAAGGATGCGATGGCATTCATGCCAACGGGGAGCGGCAAGAGCCTTTGCTACCAAATCCCGTGCATCGTACTTCCGGGGGCAGGCCTCGTCATCAGTCCCCTCGTCGCCCTCATGATGGATCAAGTCGCGGCCCTGCAAACGGCGGGCGTCAAAGCCGCTTGTTTGCACTCCGGTCTTTCGCCACCTGAGGTCGATGTGATCGTCAAGGCCTTTGTCGGGGGCAATTTGAAAATTCTCTACGTTGCACCCGAGCGGGCCCAAACGGAACGTTTCCAGCGCCTCCTTCGTGGAGCCAATGTCTCCGTTGTGGCGATCGACGAAGCTCACTGCGTGGATCGATGGGGGCACGACTTCCGGGAGAACTACCTCGGGCTGAAGCAACTGCGACCCTTGACGCCGCGGGCCGTTTGGTTCGCCTGCACGGCAACCGCGGACGAGCGAAGTGCGTCCACAATTCGCCAGGAGCTGGGACTCGAGAACGCCCAAGTCTTCAAAGAGTCCAACGATCGGCCGAACCTGCACTACGAGGTAGTTTCGCATCGCGGCACGGCGGACGACATCAAGGAATGGATCCGCGAATACGCAGCCCGCGAGGCGGGGATCATCTATTGCCGGTCTCGGAAACGCGCCGAGGAACTGGCACAGCAACTCCGGAGCCGAGGTCTCAACGCCTTGGCCTACCATGCCGGGCTAGAAGCCGAAATCCGCCGCGCGGTCGAATCACGGTTCCGATCTGAACCGGGCCTGGTCGTCGTCGCGACCGTCGCATTCGGGATGGGAATCGATCGAAGCGACGTCCGTTTCGTAATCCATGCGGAGACCCCCGACAGCGCAGACGCGTACTTGCAGGAATCCGGACGCGCGGGCCGCGACGGTTTGCCTGCCCACGTGCGGTTGTACGCGGATGGCCAAGGCATCGCAACCGCCATCCGCCACCTTGACGCCGACTCTGGACCCCAAGCACACGCCAAGCGAGGACGGTTCAGCGCCTTCCTTGGCTACATCGAGACGGTCGGCTGCCGCCGGACGGCGCTCCTGGGAGTCTTCGGAGAAAACCATCCCGGCCACTGCATGAACTGCGACAACTGCGATGATCCGCCCAAGTCCTGGAACGGCCGCGAAGCCGCGGGGCTTTTCCTCGCCACGATCCGGGCCACCGGCTCGCGGTTCGGATCCGGCCACATCATCGACGTCTTGCACGGACACGAAACCGAGAAGATTCGAAAAAACGGACACGATACGTTGCCCGTTTTCGGAAAGGGGAACCAATGGAATGAGGCGCAGCTGGTGGCCGTCTCACGGCACCTCGTCGCGCGAGGTGCCCTACGCAGCGACGAATACGGCGGCCTTTCCAAGGTGCCCGACGCCACTTTGCCCGACGAACTGCCGATTGTCATCCGGGAGGGAGGGCGCCGGCGAAAGGACCCTGACAAAACTCACAAGGCGACGCCCTCGCCAACACGTGAGTCCGGCGAGCTCTTCGAACGGCTTCGCGAGTGTCGGCTAGAACTGGCCCGTCGCGAACACGTACCAGCATTCGTTATTTTCAACGATGCCACGCTGCGAGAAATGGCCCAAAATCATCCTCGGAATCGAGAGGCACTGCGCCAAGTACGCGGTGTTGGCCAGTTCAAGCTAGAACGTTATGGAGATGATTTTCTCCGCGTCCTTTCCGCAAGGTGAAGACGCCCCCGCATGCTATGCCCCGGCGCGTAGGACTCAAGCGCTGCCACGGTTCGAATCATCCCTTCCGCGCAAATATGGTCCAAGTTTTCGGATCAGAGAGGCCTCAATGTCCGCCGAATCTGTTTCATTGGTTGCAATGAGTTTCTTGCCGTCAACTTTGAAGAGACGCGCCTTCTCGTTAGCCTGTCGCAAGTATTCCGCAGAATCGCCGCCGAAATGCTCGAGGAAAATTCCTTTTTCGCCGAGATCGGGGAGAAAGAAGTCGGGCCAAATGTCCCTGCCCCCCACGCTTGTCCGCCTTTCATAAGCGTAAGGAATTCTTTGATCGAAAAGGAAGTTTGCAATGTCCCGTTCCGACTTGCTTCGAACCCAATGGCCGTCCCGCGTGCGATACTTGCCGGGTATGTCCGTGGCCGCGGCCATCGCGGGCGGTCCGAGCGATTCCTCCAAGGGAGATCGGTAATCGACTTGCGACAGGAGTTCCCGCCGTACCATTGTAACGAATTCTTCGTCTCCAGCCGCGGCCATCAAGTAAGCGGCGTAACCGATCCTCGCACGGTTCCGCGGCGTCCGGTTCTTGGCGAATCCCTGTCCCCATACCATCGCGCGAAGCTCGTCGGCGGTCATGGGTCCGGGCTCGAGCACCCGGAGGTCCCCTTCGAACTCGAAAAAGCAAGGACGACAAAGGACGTGGCGTGCTTGAATAGACGCGCTTTGACACGATACACAAACAGCTGCGGAATCCACTCTACCTGGAGGCGCGTCGTCCATTCAAAAAGACCGCGGTTCCGAAAAGCGAATCTCTTTCCGCGCGGCGTTTGGTGCTCACAAAACGGATGACGCATGCGGGGGAAGAAACGGCCTGAGAAGACGTATTGTGAGGGCTGAAGCGCTCGCGAGGTCTCGTTCCAGGAAAACCGCGCCGACCATTGCTTCGAACGCGTCTGCAACGACTCGGTCCTGCCGCCGAGCGTTTTCCGCCCCGGGGCCAAGGTCGACGTAATCCTGCAAGTCGAAACCTCTGCCGACCGCCGCAAGAATCTTGTTTCGGACCGCGTCGTCGGCCTTGATCGAAAGTTGGCCCGGTGACTCAGTCAGGCCGTGGTCGAAAAGTTCACGCCGGACCGCGAGTTCAATTACGGCATCCCCCAAGAATGCAAGCGTTCGATTGTCCTTTCTCGTCGAGTCTAGCTGGTGAATGGATCCGTGCGTGAGGGTAACTTCGAGGCGTTGTTCCGAGACACGCAAGTCGAGGTGTTTGTCGAGCTCCTTCGGGTCTCGGAGTCGCGTCATGGCCCGGATATCTGGGTCAGCCTCAAGCGGTTTTCTGCGCCCACACGATTCGTCGGAGGGAGGGTCTTGCGACTAGAAACGACCAAATCCACTCCGCCTGTCCCCCGTGGGGCCAATTGACTTGGTAGGAACGGCGCCCGGCTCGTGGAACAGGCGTCGTACCTCGGCCTCCACCGGTCTGTAATCGTACCCTGTCAAAACGTATAGGATTCGAACGCCCCAACGATGACAGATTTCCCATTTCCGAACGTCGCGTTCCCGCTGCGTGATTAGCGCTTCGGGGCCGCCCCATTGGTTTTTGGATCCAATATGCTGTCCGCCTTGAACCTCGATCGCTAACGCCCTATCTGGAAAGAATAGGTCAAGATGCTGCGGCTTGAGCCACCCAGGTTCCGCATGCATTACAATCGTTTCTTCGGCGAAAGAGGCACGGAGCATTGAAAGGAGTTCTACTTCCCGCCCCGGAAAGGCGCGCGGATCGCCTCCTTCGTACACGGCGGCGAGAATGGCTTTTACGAGATGAAGATGCTCCATGTCGACTCGCCCTCCAAATCGTGGAATGAACGCCGTGCGCCCAGGCAAGCGTTCCTCACGCCTTTCTCGGGCCACTTTCACCCATCTCCCCGAAAACCATACACACGGCACCCTTCTCTCGTTGAGTAATGGGCGAACAACTTCCCTACCTAGTAAGTCCCGGCACGGTTGACACAGGCCTCGAAAAGGTGCGGGCCGCAAGCGAGCCTGCTGAGCTCACGACCACGAACGTCGGCGAGCAGCTTGGACTCAAAGGAGGAGCCGGGGCAAACTTCGTTCGGCTGCTGAAGAAGCTAAACCTCCTTGGCGAGGGTGGACGTCCAACCGACCTTTATCGCCGCTTTAGAGGAGAGAAGGGCCGCAGCCAGGCGCTAGCGGAGGGCATCCGAACGGCGTATGCCCCGCTCTTCCGGCGGGTCCAACGGGCAGACAACATGGGGCGGGAAGATCTCGCCGCGTTGGTCACAGAAATAACCGGCGCCTCGGCCGACTCGAAGACGGTCGACCTGACCGTGTCGACATTTCAACGCCTCTGCAAACATGCCGCCTTCAGCGATCAAACGCCCAATCCTGAATCTACGTCGTCCCCAGAACCAACTTCGGCGCCGACGGTAAGCCCGGTTTTGGGAGGTCCAGCCGTTCGATCTGCGGCCGCCAAACCAATCATGCTGGCTCATAATATCCACCTGAATCTCCCCGACACGACAGACATTCGAGTGTTCGACGCGATCTTTCGGAGCCTTCGCGAAAATATCCTTACATAACATGTCCGATGAATTTCGAGCGTTCGCGTATCGGGGCGTCGTTGCCAAGCGCGCCTTGATTGACATGGAGAAGGAGGTCGGAAGCGCCGTAGTTGACACGGATTCCTGGCGCCCGCGGGAGGCGAGCCTTTTTCCAGAGGCTCTCCGCCGTGAAGCAGCGCGAATGGCCAGACTTTACGAAGTTTTCTACTGCGTTGAGCAAACGGTTCGAGCGTTGGTTCGCAAGGGCTTGCAGGACGAAAAAGGAGGAATCCGAGAAGGCCTCATTGCGCCGGAACCGCTTAAGGATTTGAGATACCGACAGGAAAAGGAAGCGCAATCCGGAATCGCCGCAAAACGTAGCGACCTATTGGACTTCGCGACTCTGGGGGAACTAGGCCAGATCATCGACTCAAACTGGGATGGAATTTTCAAAGAGTTCCTCGAACACCGTGACGCCGCGAAACGACTTTTGGCCAGTCTTAACGCCCTTCGTTCTCCTGTCGCCCACAGTATCCCTCTTCCCTTTGCCGAAGCAAACCGCCTTGGCGTCTTCTTGGCCGACTGGTTCAAGTTGTCTGGGTAGCCGGGAAACAGAACCCTTCGCATGACCACGGCTTGCCGAGTGCCCCTAGCCGACATCGACGCACCACAAGGTCGTCACAACGCTTTTCTAACCCCCGATCAGACGTGGAACGCACCCGATGCCCCAGCCCGGTCCGTACCCGTCCCTCGTGCTTGTGGGCACGCTCCTCATGCTTGTCCTCAGCGGCTGCACGTCCACCGCCAAGTCCACCAGCGTCCAAAGCGTCATCCCGACCCCCACGGAACAGGCCGGCGTCATCGCCGGCGTCCTCGTCAACGAAGAGATCCTCCCCATCACCCAAGCCCAGGTCGGCCTCTTGGGCACCAACCTCACCGCCACGACCAACGACGTCGGCGCGTTCACCTTGGACAATGTCCCGCCCGGAGACCAGACCCTCAGCTTCGAAGCCCCCGGCTACGCTCCCAAGAAAGTAACCTTGCGCGTCGAACCCGGAGCAGTCACCCACACCAAGGTCACCCTTAGGGCGATCGCGTCCAACAAGCCCTACCTTTTGGAGACGTACGAGTTCGCCGCGTTCAGCTACTACGCCTACAACATCACCAACCCCACAACCGGCGAAAGTCTCGCCTGGGAATCCTACCAAGTCGGAAACATCCGCGACCAGTTCCGCTTCCGTTTCGACCGCACCTGGACCAACCTGTTCCTCGAACTCGACTGGACACCCAGCACACCCCTTGCCGACCAGATGTCCCTGCGCGTCGCTCTCCCCGTCGGAAAAAGCGGCACACCACCCACCTTCCCCATCCGCTACACCATCGACGGACCAAGCCCGCTTCCTTGGATTTTTACCAGCGACCAATACCACGTGGAACGCCGCAATGATCCCGCACTGATGCCGTATCCGGATTCGGAGATGATCCTCGGCGAGGTCCGACCCGCCACAAGCGCCGGAATGCCTGTTGGAATCTCCTTCATGCAGACCGTCACCGTCTACGGCACCGCATCCTACAACGCACCCCTTCCCCCAGATTACAGTCGCGCAAACCAAGGAGACTAAACCCCCCATGAACAACGCCACCCGCAACCCGATCATCGCACTCCTCGCCGCCCTCGCATTGCTCCTTGCGGGATGCACAGGCCCCACGACGCTCGAATCGACGACAACGTCCGAGGCCGGCTCCGAAGAAACCCAAGCATCCGACCCGAATTCATCCACCGAACCGGGAACCTCGGAAGCGCCCGACCCCGATGTCGAATACGGTGAGATCACGGGCATCGTCACCGACGACTCCCAACTCCCCGTTGCAAACGCGTCCATCGTCCTCGACAACGACGCCCAAGAAACAGTGTCAAACCTCGACGGCACCTTCGCGCTGAGCTACGTCGACCCGGGCACGCACGACCTTACCGTCGTCAAGGAAGGATTCACCAACCAGTCGCTGCGCATCAATGTCGAACCGGGCAAGACCGCCCAAGCCGCCATCACCCTCGTCGCCGAAGCGACCGTGTCCGACTATGTCGAAACATTCGTCCAGACCGGGTTCGTCCTCTGCGGCGTCGCCGTCCGACCCCCCACGCTTTACAACGTGGGCACTTCGGTGTGCAACCCGTTGGGCGCGGACAAATTCAAACTCAACTACAAAGTCCCCACCTGGGAAAACGTCACAGGCGTCTGGCTCGAAACCAGCTGGACCAGCACCCAGGTCTTCGGGAACGGCTTGCAAGCAAACTGGTGGATCATGGTCCCCGGCGGACAATTGAACGGGTACCTCGCCATCGACAACGGCACCAGCCCCCTGACCATCCCCGTCCCGCGCCAAGCCTTGGAAGACTTCTACGTGTACGTCAACCAGAAAGGACTCGACCAATGCAGCGGCGACGTCGGATGCGGACTCGAAGGATGGCACTTCGCCTACTCCAGCGCACTCGGCTCCTCCTCCCCCGCGGACTTCGCAGTCCTCATCAACCAGACCTACAACGAATACGTCACCATCTTCCACCGCGTACCCTTCCCCGAAACCTTCACCGCCCTCCCACCCCCATGAAGCCACCATCGCCTCTGATCCTCCTGCTCGCGTTCGCGAGCCTGACGCTTCCCGTCTTCGCCGGCTGCCTCGAACCCACCGACGACACGGATGCGACGACGCCCACGGCAAGCCTCGTCCCCGTTGGCACCTTCCACCTACAACTTGTGGGTGAGAAACAATCCCTTACGACCCCGGGGGAAAAGGCGACGGAGTTCTGGATCCAACCCCACCCGAGCGACCGCATGCGGCTCGCGATGGGCCGCCTCGAATTCGATCCGTTCACCGAAGTCCCGCCGAGCACGACCGACTGGCGCTGCATCATCAGCACCTCCACCGACGGCGGACACACCTGGAAAGACACGACCCCGGTTTTCCCCGAAGGCGCCTCCGACCCTTGGGTCGCGTACGAAGAAGACGGCACACTCCACGCAGTCTGCAATACGGGAAATTACGCTCGAAGTGAAGACAACGGCCAGACCTGGGAAAAAACGGCGGTCGACCAGCCTGGAAACGACCGGCCCAGCATCCTCGTCGACAGCCGCGGACGACTCTTCTACTGCGCGACGAGGCCAGGCACAAACGAGGGTCCGTCTATCGCGTTTTCAGACGACTCCGGCGCGACATGGATCCTGACAGACGCGTCCGCCCAAGCCCCGGCGTGGGAACAGACGATCTGCAACCGCATGGCCGAAGGACCCGACGGCACCTTGTACGCCGCGATCGGCCTCTCCGAGTTCCGCATCCTCGTCTCCACCGACGAAGGAACCACTTGGGTGGAAAAGGGACGGATCCCGCTCGAAGACCCTCGACGAGCCAACTACGGCGCAGTCGTCCCCACCCACGAAGAAGGAAACATGTTCCCCACCCTCGCCGTAAGCCCCACATCGGGCGCGCTCTTCGTCGGCGCACAGAACTACAGCCAAACTCAGAACGACGGCGTCGGCGGCTACCACATCGAAATCCACCGAAGCCAAGACCACGGCAAAACCTTCCAACAAGTCACGGTCCCCGTCGCGCCAAGCATGTGCGACAGGTGCGACACCACGCGCGCCTCGGTCCATGTCGACGAACAAGGACGACTCGCACTCGTCTGGCGCACCTCCGAAATGAGCCTCCCGTTCCAGACCTGGTTCTCCGCCAGCCTCGACGAAGGAAACACTTGGCTCACACCCGTCCTACTCAGCACCGAAGACACCACGCAAGGATCGTGGAATCCGGGAAGCATCGACGGAGCCGACCACTACTGGGCCATGACCTCCACCCACGACGGTTTCTTGGCGATGTGGATCGACCGCACCGACGAAGGCCGAAGCGCAATCTGGAGCCAATTCGTACGCGTCGAAGCGAAACCTAGTCTTAAATATGTGAAAATGCCATACCTAGGTATGGTGAAGGTATGAAAAGCAAGGTGACCATCTCCATCACATCCGAGCTCGACGCGGCGCTAGACATGGCCGCACTGGATCGTGGGCTAAGCAAATCGGTCCTCATCGAGACGTACCTGCGCGAGCACCGCGAAATGCAACCCCGAATTGACGAGGTTCGGGCCGAGTCCAAATTTACGGCCTTCGCTGCCAGCAAGAATGCCGGAAAACCTCGCGTACGCCGCTCCCTCACAGCCGCTTCCGCATCGGGATGAGCGTCGGCCAGTCGTTGAGCGTGTAGGCTGGTCCGGTTTTTTCGTACCCTTTCGCCTCATATGTGGAGACCAACTCGTGGGAAATCGCGTCCAGTCGAATTTCTTTGCACCCGACAGCGACAGCGGCACGTTCCACCATGCGCATGACGATTCCCAGGAAGCCCGGCGGGGCCCCGCGATCCCGCCCCACCATCTCAAGGGTCACGACGTCGTCTTCAACGCTGATCCACGCGGCCGCGTTCGGTTGATCCTCGGCATTGACCCGCACGATGACAAGTGAATTGGTATTCTTGTTCCACGCAACGTAGTCCGACAGCGAAAACCGATCCATTAGTGGCTCGCCGGTCAGCAACTTGGAACTTGCATCCCCGTCCCGTATCGGCCGAAAGCCGTCGACGTCCGGCAATGCGTCGCGGAAGGAATCGGTGCGGGAGCGAGACTTTTTCATGATGCGCGAACCGACAGCCGGTACTCCTCCCCGAGGCAAACCGGTCCCTTCACGCGTCCGGGATGGCGGAGTATTCTGAGGGCACTTCGGGGCGTTCGTGGTGGAAGACGCTGAGGTATTCCCGGAACCGGATGCCGGTCGAGTAGCCGACGCCCAACGGACAGCCGAGCCGGGCGGGGACGCCGAATTGTTCCCAAAAAATGGCGCATGGCCCGCCCGCGGTCGCGTTGAGTTCTTCCCGCAACAATCCGGCGTACAATGCGGAAGAGGTGTAGTTGACGGGGCCGGGGACGAACATGGTTTTGCCGTCGATGGCGTAGCGTTCTGCGATGTTGGGGTCGGCGGGCGCTCCGTCGATGCGAAGGGGCGAGCGGCCGATCTCGACGCCGGGGCACGGGTCGCCCGGTACGATGCAACCGTGGCCGGTGACTTGGATGCTGAGCCAGAACGAGTCTTGGCTTTCCCAGGTGACCTCGGTGACAAGGTAGACCCAGGATTCGGCAAGGTCGAATTGGATGTTGGTCTTCGGGTCTCCGAGGGGGCAATCGTTGGGGAATTGTCCGACTTGCACGATGGCCGCGATGCCGCAGATCGAGTAGCCGTCGTGGATGAGGAGTTCCATGTAGGGTTCGATGATGGCGAGTGCGTCGAGTTGTAGTTGGACGTCGACGACTTCGCCGGCCATCACGGTGACGCTTCGGGCGATGGACGTGTACCCGATGGCTTGGGCGATGAGTTTGTGGTCTCCGGGCGCGACGGCTTGGAACGAGAAGTTTCCCGCTTCGCCGGTCAACGTGGTGGTGGCCAGTTGGTCGAGCGCGACGACGGCTCCCACGATGGGTGCGAGTTGTCCGTCGAGCACGGTGCCTCGGATCTCCCCAGTTTCACCGTTGGAGGTGATGGTCGGCGACGGGACCGCCAGGTCCTTCGCATCGACGCAGCCGGCGAACGCGGCGCACAGGACGATCCCGATCATGGAAACGGACGAGCGACGCATGATAGCGCTCAGTGGGGTCCTGGGCCCTTATAACGGCGACGCTTGCAACGCCCTTTTCCGGTCTTCGGGCGCATGGGCGGACGAAGCGAATCAGCCCGCCGCGGTGCACTGGTGCGCGATGAGATCCTCCACCAATGTGCCGTTCGTGGTCACCGTGACGGTGCGCGCAGGGAAACACGCGGCCGGGGCGAAGTATTCGGTGCGGTCGATGACGGTCTCATCGTCGTGTCCGGTGTAGTGGATGCGGAACGTGGTGAAATTGCCCGGCATACTGGGCACCGAGATCGTCTCTTCGCCCTCGATGGTGGCGTTGAAGGTGAGTTTGGACGTGGTCCCGCCCGTGGTGCGCAGGCAGTCGTCTTCCCAGCTGCGTCCGACCTCCAGGGGCCACGTGTACCATGCGCAGGGTCGCTCGTAAATGGTTTCAACAAGTTCGGATCCGTCGACCACGTGCCGGTTTTTCATCAAGGCGAGGTCGCTCAAGCGGTACCACGTGGTGGTGTTGCCGTCTTGGCTCACCACGCGGAACGCGTCCATGTCGGCATCGCTGGAACGCAAAATATCGATCGCTTGGACGAAATGGTCGATGACCTCGACCGTCGCCTCCTCGTTGCCTTGCGGGTAGCTTCGCATGACCCAGTGGTCGTTGACCGTCCACGCGGGCGTGTCGGGCGAACCGCCGGTCTGCTGTCGCGGTTGAGGAGTGTTCGGTGGAACGTCGTTCGATTGCCGGGGCGGCGTCTGGAGGCATCCGGCCACTAGGAGCACGGTCAGGAGGAGGACGAAGGAGCGCATCCAGCACCATTTCATGGGTCTGTTCCTAAACCCTCTCGATTGTTCGCAACTTGTCCTAGGCGGTCGGGTATGCGGGTTGCATGGGCATCCCGCCGCCGCCATACACTTGCCAGGTGCGGTTGAGGGCTTGTTGCGTCATGAAATACACGACGAACACCATGACGATGCCGACATAGGGCACCAGGATCCCCAGGATGAACAACACGAGGAGCAACGTGGCGTTGGTGGGGCTTTGTTGGCCGCGCATCTTGTCATCGTGCTCGAGGGCCGTCCAGACGCGCCAGAAGCCCATGATCATGAGGATGTAGGCGGTCAACAAGAGGCCGCCGCCGATGAGCAGGGCGAGGACGACGCCCACCAAGCCGCCCATGTCCGCCGGGTCGAGGGTGGCCGATTCCGTTTCCGAGAGCGACGACACGGAGCTGAACATGACGACGGCTGCGATGAGGAAGACGGCCAGGCCGATCAGCGCGAAGATGATGCCGGTGCGCATGATCTTGTGCCGGTTCGTGCCGGTGAACGCGTCCATCTCTTTGGAGATCTTCCATTCCCAGACGAACGTGTAGATCCCGAGGGTGAGGATGGAGAAGAGGATGATGAGGAACGGCGTGCGTTGTTTGCCCACGGGTCGCGCGCCCGCGTACGCGGTGGGTTGGGGCGGTGCTCCGTAGGGCTGGGAACCATAGGCGGGTGCCGGTTGGTTGTACGCCGCGTACGACGGGGCCGGCGGCTGCGAAGACGGTTGGGCATACCTCGGCGCGAGCGGCGCAGCGGCGGCGGGCGCCGACGTCCTTCCCGGAGGAAAGGGTGCGGTGAACCCGCAACTCGGGCAGCGGATCGGATCGGTCACGGCCTCGACGACGGTGGAGCACTGGGGGCAACGCAGCTTCATGGGCGAAGCGTCGACAAGCGTACGAGGTCCATAATCGCTTGCACCGGATTCGGGCGCCCTCGGCGGGGCCGGTTTTCCCGGCACGGATAACCGCGATTATCCGTACTCCCGGTACGGAATTCCAGACGGCTGAAAAAGAAGAGGTGGGGGGAAGAGAGACGGGGCCGACGCTTGTCGGCGGCCAGAGGTGCTTATTTGCGTCGAAGCAGCAAGCCGACGCCCAAGATCGCGCCGAGGGAGCCGATCAGGCCCCAGCCGGGGGATCCGCGTCCTTCGATGGTGCCGCTCGCGCCGTCGTTGCCGTCGTTGTTGTCGGCGCCGTCGCCTCCTCCGCCGCCGATGGTGCCTCCGGCTCCGCCGTCGCCGTTGTCGTTGTCATCGTCGTCGTTGTAGACGCACCCGGAGACCGCGATCGCGA
>CAYOZB010000030.1:0-25252 GCA_964408365.1 uncultured Halobacteriales archaeon
CGGGCTTGCCATCGTGATCGCCGCGGGCCTCAGAAATCTGAGGCACGTCGCCGACCCCGTCCACCCCGGCGGGTCGCCATTTGGCGTCTACCTCCCTTGGCGCTTGGCGGACGGCGCTCGCCCGCCGCTTGACAAAACGTGGTGGACGCGGTTCCCTGCGCATCTCGTCTACACGTTCGGCACGGTCGCACTGTTTGCTGTATGGGTCTTCGTGTTCGAACGCGACCGGACCCGCGTCCCCGAACCCCTCACGTGGACCCTCGTGTACGAGATTCCGAACCTCTTCGCGGACCTGCCGCGGACCGTCGTGAACTTCGCCACCGGGACCTGGTTCAACCACCACCCGGTCCAGGTGATCTACGTCTTCGCGTTGCTTGGCCTGTTCGGGATCTGGTTTGAGATCCACGAAGGATCGCGTCGCGCCATCGTCGTGTTCTACGGTTCCAGTATTTTCGCGGGCATCACGGCAGGAAGCCTGCTACATGTCATTCGGGCGATGTTCGACGCTGCATGGATCGACGACGCGTGGACGCACGCATGGAACGGCGGATCCGCGGGCGCGTTCGGCCTCGCCGGAGGCTACGCGGCCCGCGCCAAGAAACCGTGGCTGCTCTTGACCGTGTTATTGTTCTGGGAGACAAATGTGGAGCTCTGGCACCTTCGAAGTTACACCGTCGCGTTCCACGTGGCCGCCCTCGCGTTCGGATATGCGTGGGTACGCTACGCGATGCCGCCGCGGGGCGCCTCAACTGTTTCCGTCGACGCAGTGCCGTCCTAATTCTCGGGGCCGTAGGTCACTTGGTCGCGGTCGGCGCCGCCGACCATCATGCCGCAGACGTAGACGACCATGATGCCGATGACGACCCACACGGGATGGAACAACGGACCCGACAGGTAAGGCGTCAGGATCGCAAACAAGTTGATGAAAACAATGAGAGCGCCGAGCAGCATTCCGGCTTGTTCCCAGTGATGCCACCATCGTCGGCCGTGCATGTCCACCGTGTTCCAGGGTCGACGCTGATAAGCTTTCAGAGAAAGGGTCTTACGGCGAAAAGGCCGCGGTCCAACTTTGGACAGGGGCGATTACTTTGCGCCCGGCTTGTGCAACGCGGCGGATTTCTTGTTCCAGGCCGCGAGCCGGTTGAACTTCTTGATCGCCGAAGGCTGGCAGACGTGGTTGGGGCTGCGCTGCTTCTGGCCGCACTTGGTGCAAAACGTGCTCTGGAACATGCCGGGACGCAGGGCTTAGAGCCGATTCTTGATAAGCGTTTTGGTGACCCCTCGCCCGAGAGCGAACCGTCAGCACGCTCTTAATGACGGTTCGGCCTCCCGCCGCCCGCGATGGGGAAGGACGAACCAAGTGAGCGTCCTCGGCGAAAATTCGGACCCGGCTGGGCCGTCACAGCCGCATTCATCGGACCCGGCACGGTCACCACGATGACCGTCGCCGGGGCACGGTTCGGGTACGCCTTACTGTGGGCCGTCGTGCTTTCAGTCGTCATCGCCATCGTGTTGCAAGAGATGTCCGGCCGCCTCGCCATCGCGCGACGCGCTGCGCTGGGCTCCATCCTTCGCGATCGGTTCGCGGGCAAGACGCGCGGGGCGATCATCGTCCTCGTCATCGCCGCCATCTTCTTCGGAAACGCGGCGTTCCAGGTCGGAAACCTGGCCGGAGCCTCCTTGGGACTCCAAGTGCTCCTCAACGCCCCGGTCCCCTTGTGGGCGTTCATCGTCGCCGACCTCGCGTTCCTCGCCCTCTGGTTCGGTCGCGCGGAACGCCTCGGATCCGTCCTCGGGCTCGGCGTCGCCGCCATGGGAATCGCCTTCGTGGCCACCGTTGCCCTCGCGCCGCTCGATTGGCTCGGCATCCTGCGCGGCCTAGCGCCCGTCGTCCCCGCCGGCGCGACGGTCCTTGTCCTGGGAACCATCGGCACCACCGTCGTGCCCTACAACCTCTTCCTCCACTCGTCCCTCGTTCGCGACGCCGGATGGCGTGCCACCGATGTCGCATTCATGCGACGCGACACGTTCCTAGCGATCCTCGTCGGAGGACTCCTCACGAGCGCCATCCTACTCACGAGCGCCGCGCTTCTTCTCGGAACGACGGTCCGCGACGGTGGAACGATGGCGCTCCAACTCGAACCCCTCCTTGGCGTGTTCGCGTCGAAAACGTTCGGGATCGGATTGTTCCTTGCGGGGATGACAAGCGCCATCACCGCTCCGCTGGCAGCCGCCTTCGCGGTCACACAGATGCTGGGCGGCCGATGGGCCGACGAGGGCCTTACCGGGACGCGGTTCCGCATGGTCTGGATCACCGTCCTCGTCGCCGGACTCATCCCACTGCTGTTCCGAATCGACGTGGTCGCCGCCATCATCGCGGCACAAGCCCTCAACGGCATCATCCTTCCCATCATCGCGACGCTCCTGCTCATCGTGGCGAACCAGAAAGGCATGGGTGCCTTGCGGAACACGCGCCTCGGCAACGTGTTGGGCGGCCTCGCGTGCCTCGTCTGCACCGCTCTCGGCGTCCACTTGCTCATCCAAGCATTGAGCCGCCTGGGAGGCACCTGATGCAACCCACATGGCTCGCCTCGAGCGACGTCGGCGGCACCTTCACGGACCTCGTCGTGTGGGACGGCAAGAAACTGCACACCCACAAACGGATCACCGACGCCAAGGACCGCCAACGCATCGTCCTCGAAGGAACCCAAGAACTCTTGACGCGCGTCGGGGGCAGCCTCTCGGATCTTGCCCGCATCATCCACGGAACGACCGCCGCCACGAACGCCGTGTTGCAACGAAAGGGCGGCCGCGTTGCCCTCCTCACCAACGCAGGGTTCGAGGACCTCATCGAGATCGGACGACAGAACCGGCCCCGACTCTACGATTTGACCGTCACCAAGACCGAACCCTTGGCATCTCGGGACTTCCGCTGGGGCGTCCGAGGCCGACTCGACAAGGACGGCTCCGAACTCGAACCCCTGGACGACGAAGCGGTCCGCGACGCGGGCAGCTCGATGGAAGAATCCGGAGCGGACGCCGTCGCCGTGTGCTTCCTCCACAGTTACGCGAACCCAGCGCACGAAACGCGCGCCGCGGACATCCTGCGCGAGCTCGGACTGAAACGGGTCACGACCAGCAGCGAGGTGAGCCCCGAACCACGCGAATTCGAACGCTACACCACCGCGCTCGTGAACGCGTTCTTGCAACCGATCTTCGAAGACAACCTGGGCCGACTCGAGAACAGCCTCCGCACGGCCGGCTCCAAGGCGCCCTTGTTTGTGGTGGAATCAAGCGGCGGCATGGTCAGTGCCGAAGAAGCGCAGCGGCAACCCATCCGCACGGTGTTGTCCGGACCCGCAGGAGGCGTCGCTGCCGCAGCAGAGTTGTCGACGCGACTCAAAGTGAAGGATCTCTTGACGCTCGACATGGGCGGCACGAGCACCGACCTCGCCATCTTGCACAACGGCGCCCCCATCCTGCGGCGCGAAACAGAAGTGGCGGGATTCCCGATCCGCATGCCCGCCATCGACATCACGACGATCGGCGCCGGAGGCGGCAGCATCGCCCGGGCGGACGCCAGTGGGATCTTGCAGGTCGGTCCGCAGAGCGCAGAAGCGTGGCCCGGTCCCGCCTGTTACGGCCGAGGAGGGATCGAGGCAACGGTGACGGACGCGGACGTGTTCCTCGGCCGCATCGCGCCCACCGGGTTCCTCTCCGGGACGGGAGAGATCAAACTGTTGCCGGACGCGGCACGCGTCGCCCTCGAAACTCTCGGACAAAATCTGGGGCTCGATGCGCAAGCCTCCGCGGAGGCAGTGTTGGAGGTCGCCACGGCCAACCTGCACCGCGGGATCCGACGGACGACGACCGAGCGCGGCCTCGACCCGGCCGATCACGTCCTCGTCACGTATGGCGGCGCCGGAGCCATGCACGGGCTCGAAGCAGCGCCCGGCGTCGGCATCACCAGGATCTTGGTGCCCGCGCAGCCCGCCGTGTTCAGCGCGTGGGGAATGCTTGTCGGCGACGTGCGGCACAGTTTCACCCATTCCATCCTCCTCTCCTCGACCGACCGGCGCATTGCAACGGCGACGAAACGGTTCGCAACCATGCAACGCGACGCGTGGACGCGTTTTGCACGCGAAGGTTTCGGCCGCAAAGATGTGCGCATCACGTTCCTCGCTGATCTTCGCTACCTGGGACAGTCCTTCGAACTGACGGTTCCGTTGCGCAATGCCTCGCAAGCCGCGCTTGTGTCGGCGATCCGTTCCTTCCATGGAATCCACAAGGAACGCTACGGGCATTCCGATCCGAAGGGGCCGGTGCAGGTCGTCGCTCTACGATTAGACGCCGCCGCACGTCCAACGCCACGACCCAAACTCGCCAAGATCCCCGACGGAACCGCGAAGCCACCCAACGCGGCACGCGTGGGAGAACGGCCCGCGTTCTTCTTGGGAACCGGCCTGAAGGCGGCGCCCATCGTTGCCCGCGCGACGCTCCAAGCGGGAAACACCATCACGGGTCCCGTCATCGTCGAAGGCGGCGACCACACGTTCCTCCTTCCACCAGGCTCCAAAGCCAAGGTCTTGCCCTGGGGCGAACTGGAGGTGCGACTACGGAACTGACCCCCGCGACGCTCGCCGTGATCCGTGCGACGCTCGAGGCGACCTGCGAAGAAATGGGCAGTGGTCTTCAGCGCAGCGCGTTCAGCCCGAACATCAAAGAGCGACGGGACTTTTCCTGCGCACTCTTCGACACGCGTGGACGCCTTGTCGCCCAGGCCGAACATATCCCGGTCCATTTGGGCAGCATGGAAGCAAGCGTCGCCGCGACTCTCGCGGAACTCGGACAGTTGAAACGCGGCGACACCGCCGTCTGCAATGATCCATACCGCGGCGGCACCCACGTGCCGGACGTGACCATGATCACACCCATCTTCGCGGGCACGCGTCTCCTCGGGTACGCGGCCAACCGCGCGCACCACGCGGACATGGGCGGCATCGCGCCCGGCAGCATGCCCGCGGGTGCGACCCGGGTCGACGAAGAAGGCGTCATCTTCTCTCCATCCCTCCTCTACAAAACGGATCGAGCGGTGAAAGCGACCCACGACAAGTTGCAGGAGACGCGCAACGTCCCGGAACGCGTCGCGGATTTCCGAGCGCAACGCGCCGCCTGCATGATCGGCGTGTCGCGGGTAAACGAGATCGCCAAGCGTCGCGGCACGAAAGCGCTCGCCGACGCATTCGATGCGATCCTGGAACGTTCCCGCGTCTGGCTGGAGGACAAGATCGACGTGATCCCGAAGGGGGTGTGGCGCGCGGAGGATGCGCTCGACGACGACGGGTTCGCCCCGGGCAAAGTACCGTTGAAGGTCCGCGTCGAGCGTCGCGGAAAACGTTTGATCGTCGATTACGAAGGATCGTCCTCGCAGCGTCGCGGCAACGTCAACGCGCCCTTGGCGGTCACCCGTTCGGCGACGTACTACGTCGTGAAACTGCTCGTCGACCCTCTCATTCCGAGCAACCACGGATTGTTCGAACCCGTCGACGTCCAGGCGCCGGACGGGTCGGTGCTCAACCCGCGGTCGCCGGCGGCGGTGAGCGCCGGCAACGTCGAGACGAGCAGCCGCGTCGTCGACCTCGTCCTGTCCGCCTTGGCCGCGGCGATGCCGGACCGTGTCCCCGCGATGAGTCAGGGAACCATGAACAACACGACCATCGGCGGCACCTCGAAAGCGCGGCCGTGGGCGTACTACGAGACCGTGGCGGGCGGCGAAGGCGCGACGCCTGTGCGCGATGGCATGAGCGGCGTGCACACGCACATGACGAACACACTCAACACGCCCGTCGAAGCGCTCGAGCACGCGTACCCGTTGCGCGTGGAATCCTACACGATCCGACGAGGAAGCGGTGGCGCCGGATTGCATCGCGGTGGCGACGGAGTCATCCGCGAGCTCCAGTTGCTCGAAGAAGGCGTCGTGTCGCTTCTGACCGATCGCAGGTTGAGCGCTCCGCGCGGCCTCAGCGGCGGCGAAAACGGTAAGTCGGGAGTGAACGAATCCGGATTGCCGGATCACCGCGAGGGGTTGCCTCCCAAGCTCACTCGGACCATGCCCGCCGGCACCCGCATCCGCCTGGAAACACCAGGTGGCGGCGGCTGGGGACAAAAGTCGTAAGCGGGCCGCGGCACGTCGGATGAAGACGGCGAACCGGCAATCGTTTTATACAGAACGGCCGGCTCAAACGACTTGTGTCCATTTCCCCTCGACTCGTCGCCCTCGTTTCCTTTTCCCTGTTGGTGGCCGGCTGCGCCGACGCTCCTGCGCTCAGCGCACCCGGGGGGACGGGCCCGATCAGCGACGCGGACCTGATCGACGCCGAAACCGGCGCTGTCCAAGGGCACATCTCCACCGAAGACCTACTCCCGATCTCCGGCGCACTCGTCGCGTTGCGCGGCACAGAATTCTCCACCATGACCGACGAGAACGGGTTCTTCCTCTTCCGCGGCGTGCCACCCGGACCCCAGAC
Organism: uncultured Halobacteriales archaeon; assembly: GCA_964408365.1. Taxonomy (GTDB): domain Archaea; phylum Thermoplasmatota; class E2; order JACPAO01; family JACPAO01; genus JACPAO01. The sequence goes on from CAYOZB010000030.1 coordinate 6,528, forward strand.
CCTCGACATCGCCGCGCTCGGCTACTCCTCCACCGCCCGCCTTGTCGCCGTGGAAGCCGGCCTGGTCGCGAACATCGAAATCACCCTGAGCATCATCCCGATCCCGGACCAGGCGTACGTCAGCGTCCTCCAAGACGCAGGCTTTTTGGAGTGCGCCATGGGAGCCGTGGTGTTCGTCGCTCCCTGCACGTACGGGTACCGAAGCCTCTGGGGCAACGCGCACAACGCAGGCGTCAACCTCACCGCCGCTGCCGGCCTCCCCTCCGACCTTCACAACAACAAATTCTGGCTCAACTTCACGATCAACCCGGGCGCCCAACAGCTGATCGCCGAACTCATCTGGGAAGCCGGCTCCGCCGCGGCGACCACGATGCAGCTCTTCATCCTCTGCGGCGACTTCGACTATGTCCTCAACGAATGCACGGAGGAACACCGGTACGGGGTCAACACGAGCACGAGCCCCGTGCGCGTCGATGTGAACATGATGGACAAAGACGACGACGGAGACGACAACATGACCAAAGGTTGCCCCGACTCGAAGTTCTGCGTCACGAAGGGCATCCCGGTCTGGTGGACGAACGACGTGGCGATGCCGTTCACCACTCCGCAATTCGCGTTCCAGCAACGGTTCGACGTGTACGACTCGATCTTCTACAACGGCCAAGCGCCCGAAGACTACACGATCCTGCCGGACAGTTGATTTAATCGTCCGACGGAAGCGGCAAACGCGCGGCGAAGATCGCCGCGGATCGGTCTCGACCATCCGCCCACGCGGGGAAGATGCCGAGGCTCGAAGAGGTCACACCCGTGTAATGTCCGAGGCTGCGGCTTTCATTGGCCGCGCCACCCGGTCCGGCGGAGAAGGCGGTGAAGAGCACGGTCGAGACGGGCGTCGAAGGTCCAAACGTCTCGTCGGACCTGTTCGCGGTCGCGATGTAGTACCGGAACCGAGGGTACGTGTCTTCGCGTGAGTCGTAGAACGTCGCGTGGATGCGGCCGGAAGGGTCGATGGTGATCCACGGGTACAATTGGTGGACGCCGTTGGCGACGGGGTCATCGTTGACGCGGATCGCCTCCGTCCACGTGGCGCCTCCGTCGGAGCTGAGGACGCTGTAGATGTCCATGTCGCCGTTTCGGTCATCGTGCCACACGGCTGCGAGCACGTCGCCCGTGGGGGAGACCGCGAAGCCGGGGAGCGTGTGCATGTTGGAGAACCGCGGCAAGGGGCCCGACATGTCGATCTTCACGATGCCATTCGGCTCGCTCCAGCTGAGGCCGTCGTCTTCGGAGCGCGCGTAGTCGAGGGTGCTCTCCTCGTAGTTCACCCACAGCAAGTGTCCGCGTCCGTCGGGGGTGAACTGGATCTGGGTGCCGTTGTTGTGGAGGCCGCGACTGATCTTCGTCGGAACAAGAGACCACGTGCTGCCTTGGTCCGTGGAGCGGCTCACGACGATGTCGCCGATATCGGCGTCGACGCCCAACCCGTCGACCGCACGCAAGGAATCCATCGCAGGTTCCTTCTGCCACGCGACGATCAACGTGCCCTTGGGACTGACGCCGATCCATTCCTTGTCGTTGAAGCTCGCCGCGAGGTCGCTCTGGTGAACGATGGTAACCTCTTCCCACGAGCCGCCGCCATCAGTGCTCTTCGCGACGAACACGGACGACGTCGGAAGATACGCGAGGCCCGCCATGTACAACGTGCCGTCCGGCGCGAAGGCAAGCGCGGGGTCGCTCAAGCCGAGGAACCGGCCTTGGCGTTCGGCGACGGGATCCACGTTGGCGGAAGTGAACATGGACGCCGTCCAATTCTCTCCGCCATCCATCGTCCAATACACGCCGAAGCCGCCGCCAGAGTTCGCGGCCGCCACGATGTTCTGAGGATCCAACGGGTTCGCCGCAATGGAAACCTCCGAAGCGGACACGTTCGCCGGCGTCAAGCGACGCTCCAACCGGTCGACGCTGCCGGTCGGCAGGTCGACGGGGACGTCAGCGCCCTTCACGCAGCCCGAAAGGACGATGAACGCGACAAACAACGGAACCCACCGCGACACAAACCGTCGAGGGCGAGACGCGTTGTATTAATGTTTCCTCCAAGGACAGTGATTCCGCATCGACCAATGCCTTCTGGCTAGGAGCAGGGTCCGGGGAGCCCGCGTGAGCGTGCCTCGATGCGTCGGCGTTGAACCCGGCGCCGAGGTTTTCGGCGCGCGTCGATGATTCGGGGGCGGTCCGACCCAGCTACCGCTCGGACCACTCCGCGTGCACCTCCCGGGTTGCCCATGACGATCCATGAGCTTGGCCACATCGTGCTGTACGTCGGCGACATCGAGACGAGCCGCCGATTCTACGGCGACGTCCTGGGATGGAAGCAGATCCCTGCGAAGGCGTCTGGCATCGCGGCGTTCTCCTCGGGGCGGACGCACCACGAACTTCTCCTGATCGAAGGGGGACCCAACGCGCACCCGCCTCCTCGCGGGCCGCGGCTTGGAATGTACCATTTCGGCCTCAAGGTCGGCGAAAGCGACGACGAGCTTCGAAAGGTCCTGGCCCGGGGGCCACTCGAGTTTCGGTCGGGCGAGGTTACGACCGCCACCTTGGACGCCAATGGCAACCTGCTCATGCCTGGCCGGCTCAGGGACCCCAAACGCCAGGTTTCCACATGGATGCCGACGCCGCGCCGACGGATTCCGACCATGTCGGCGCGACGACCTCATAACGAGCCGCTCCTTCCGAAGGACCAGCGACCCATGCCCCGTTTCACCGCCACCGACGGCACCGACCTTGCCTACCAAGATGAAGGCGAAGGCAAGCCGCTCGTCTTCGTGCACGGTTGGATGATGTCCGGCCGATTCTGGAAACGGCAGGTCGAAGCCTTCCGCCACCAGAACCGGATCATCGTCCCCGATCTTCGCGGCTGCGGCGACTCGCAACCCAAGCCGGGCACGCACAACGTTCCAAGGTACGCCGACGATCTCCACGAACTTTTCACACGACTCGAACTCAACGAGGCGACGCTCGTCGGTTGGTCGATGGGCGGCGGGATCGCGATGGAATACCTGCACCGTCACGGCACCGCCCGCGTCAAAGCCGTGGGCTTGGTCGACTTTCCGCCCAAACTCGAAGAAGACCCGAGCGTCGCCGACAAGGTCTGCCACAACCTCAACACCCGCAAAGATTCCTTCTCCGAGAGTTTCCTGCAGCGCATGTTCTTGGAGCCGTTGCCGCCGTCGGAGAAATCGTGGATGCTCGCCGAGGCCAACAAATGTTCACCGACAAGCGCCTGCGAAATGTACCGGGCGATGCGCGGCCCGGGCGAAGTCGCGTCGCGCAAACCCTACGCCATCCCGGCTCTCCTTGCGTTTCCCGAAAAAGGATGGTTCCCGAAAGCGCTCGCCGAGTGGACCCCGCACTTTTCGAAGACCATCACTCCGGCGTTCCCGAAATCGAAGCACTGCCCCTTCCTCGAAGAACCGGAAGCATTCAACAGCGCCTTGCGCACGACGATGTCCACGCGTTGATCATTTTTTCGAGTGGCCGATGAATTTTGAGAACGACGAAAGGGGTTGAGCGTTGGCGACCTCGTTTGTTGTGAGCCACCCTCGACGTGCTTGCATCACCCCGTATTTCATGAACATGAGTTCGGCGATGCTGTGCGCGTCAGAATCGATGACGAAGTTCGCGCCGTGCTGCCGGCAGGTCTGGATGGCCTCACCCCACAAGTCTAAGCGGTCCGGTGTGCCGTCGACTTCCAACAAGACGCCGGTCTCCTTGGATTTGTCAGCCACTTTTTCCAGGTCGAGGTCGATGCCGGTGCGGCCTTTGCCCATGATGCGTCGCCCCGTCGGATGACCGAGGATGTCGATGCCGTTCTCGATGGCCTTCAAGACGCGCGCGGTCTGCTCTTTGCGGTCGAGCTTGAACGCCGAGTGGACGGAGCCGATCACGTAGTCGAGCTTCGCGCGATCCGCGCGGGTCATGTCGATCGAACCGTCCTTGAGGATCTCCGTCTCGGCGCCATGAAGGACCTCGAGGCCCGGGAACTGTTTGCGAAGCCCCTCGAGTTCCTTGCGTTGCCGGGCCTGCCGTTCGGGACTCAGACCATTCGCGATGCGGAGGCCGAAGCTGTGGTCGCTGATGCCGACGTATTCCAACCCCGCTTTCTTTGCGGCGCCCAGCATCGACTTCGCCGCGGCGCTGCCGTCGCTCTCGCTGGTGTGAACGTGCAGATCGCCCTTGATGTCCTTGACTTCGATGAGTTTGGGCAACTTGTTTGCGACCGCGAGTTCCACCTCCCCGCGGTTCTCCCGGATCTCCGGCGGGACCCATTTCATCCCGAGACGCGTGTAGATGTCTTCCTCGGTCGCACTGGCGACTTTTTTCGCGCCTGCCTTCGTCGTGAGCGCGTATTCGTTGAGCGTGTATCCTTTCTTGAGAGCCAAGGAACGCACCGCGATGTTGTGGTCCTTCGAGCCGGTGAAGTATACGAGCGCTGCACCGAAGGACTCCGTGGGGATGACGCGAAGGTCGACCTGCATTCCGTTGTCGAGAAGCACCCGGCTCCGGGTGGGGCCTTTTTCGAGCGTGTCCGTGACGCGGCGGTACGCGATGAACGCGTCCGTGGCGGCCGACGCGAGGTCCGCCGATGCTTCGACGAGAAGGTCCAGGTCGCCGACGGTGTCGCGTGCCCGTCGATACGAGCCGGCGAATTCGATGCGGCCGAGGCCTTTGACGCGCCGCATGTACGCGTTGAGGCCCAATGCGACCTCGTGCGCGGTCAACCAGTCGAACCGTTGCGTCGGGATCTTCTCTTGGCGGGTCAAGGATTTTTGGATCTCGGCCTCGCTCTTTTCGCCAAATCCTTTCAGTCCTTGCAGTTTGTGCTCGGCGAGCGCCTTTTCGAGTTCGGCGAGGCTCTTGATGTTGAGTTCCTTGTAGAGACGCAAAGCGGTCTTGGGGCCGACGTGCGGCAGGAGCATGAGCTCCCGGAGACCCGGTGGGACCTCTTTGCGCAGTTTTTCGAGGTACTCCAGTTTCCCGGTCGTGACGAACTCGGTGACCTTGTCCTTGATCGCGTCGCCCACACCGGGGATGGTGCCCAGTCGGTCTTCGGCGACGATCTTCTCGATGTCGTCGGTGAGTTGTTCGATGTTCTGCGCGGCGCGCTGGTACGCTCGCGGTTTGAACTGGACGCCTTGGGTCTCGAGGAGTTGAGCGATCTCGTAGAGCACTTCGACGACTTCCTGGTTCTTGCTCAATGCCATGGGAATCCTTGGGCGGCGAATAAGCCGTTGCCTCGGACAGTGGCCGCCTTGGGCGTCGAGTCGTCACGGAAAGTGACTACAAGCCCTCGGGCATAGGGATTCGCGGAGCAGGGGCATTGCGGATCCGTTGGGTCGACGTCGCTTTGATGAGCGCGCTCTACGCAGGGGCGCTCGCCGCCCGTTGGGTCATGATCGAAGCCCTCCCTTACAACGACGAGGGCCTGCATTGGTACAACTCGCGCCATTGGCTTCAGAAGATTCCCGATAACATGGTCGACGTGCATGGTTCCACTTGGTTCCACGCATGGTGGATCGGCCTCCAACGGCCCGCCTGGTACATTCTCTTCATGCCGGCCGCGAAGATAAGCTTCGAAGCCTGGCGCACCCAGGTCGTATTGCTCACCTCCTTGCTGCCGGTTGCAGGCTACACCCTTGCCCGGGCGTGGGCGACGCGCCGCCCTGCTGCCCTTGCGGGTGGGCTCCTGCTTGCACTCTGGCCCATCCTCGTGACGTTTGGTGGGTTCGGATTGATGGATGAGCTCATGACCGTCCTCTTGTTGTTCGGCCTGGCCGCGTTTGATCGCGGACGCATGAAACTTGCCGTGGCGCTCTTCCTCCTCGCATGTTGGACCAAGGAGCTTGCTGTTCCCGTGTTAGGGCTCTTTCTTGTCTTGACGTTCACCGAGGAGATCCGCCGAGGGGAAGCCTCGTGGTGGCCCATCCGCTTGGGCCAGCGCTCGTCGATCCTGGCCATCCCGATCCTCTTGGGGCCGGTTCCGTTCCTCCTCTCGCTCTCCAAGGGATTGCCATTCCCCGGGATGGGCAACCCGCCCTACACGTTGCGATTGATTGACTGGCTCGTGGGTACCGCGTGGCTGTGGCCGATCCTCATCATGGGAATCGCCAAGGTTTCTACTCGGCGCCTCGCGTTGATCGGGAGCGGGATGGCGTTCTACTTCCTTGCGTGGAACCTCGCCCAACGAGAGGTCATGATCTGGTACCTCATGCTCCCGAACTCCTTGGCATTCGTCGCCGTGCCAGCCATCTTGGATACATGGATTCGGAACCGCGAACTCAAACGTGGATGGGGCCAAGGCGCGGCGGTCTTCGTTTCCATCATCCTGGTGACCACCATCGTCGTTCCGGGAGACGTCGTCGAGGGCCGCTGGCTTGCGCCGGTGAACGGAAACCGGTTCGCGACTCTCCAAGAATCGTACGCGTGGGAATTGCGGGATCGGGATCGTGACATTTTCGAGAGCCTCGATTCATTACCGTCGGGTCCGGGGAAGCAAGTGTTGATCCTGGACGCCGAGGGCTCGCTCGTCATCGCACGGCTGGCCGAGCGCGGAACCCGAATCGTGTTCGGGTCCCCAGCGGTCATGCTACGGTTCAACCAAACCATCGAGGCGATCCCAATCCAGTTTGAGGCGAGTGACGGGGCCATGGCACGCAACGATACCACGACGATCCACCAAGCGTTGATCACGACATACCGGGATTGCGCACAGGACATCGGCGACTGGTGGGTGTTCGATCCGCCGGCATGCCGGGGACGCGTCGACCGGTTCATGTCGGCCTTCGACAACGCGACGGGCGGCTAGTACAAACGTGTCGAACAAACGCGACATGGCCCCATCGAGCTATATCCCCGGGCGTCGAAGCGCTCCCCGAATGGCCCCCGATCGGCCGGCGTTGCGCACGTTCCTAGCGATTCTTCTGGCCCTAAGCGACATCCTGCTCGCCGCCTCCTTGCCGGTCCTCTTCTTCGCTCCGTCGTTCGGCGTGATGATGTTCCTCGCGTTCCCCGCCGGCCTCGCATTGGCCCGGTGGCAGTATGGCAGTGAACCCTGGGCGATGCGCAGACGAGCCGCGATGACGACGTTGATGTTCCTCGCGGGTCTGTTGATGCTCTTCGTGTTGCTGATCGTCGCGGGACGAACGAGGCCCGACGACTTCGAGGTCGGAGCCGCATTGATGTTCTTGGCCGTCGCATGGGCAGGAGTCAGCACGTATGCGATCGGGTTGATCTCGCTGCGCGCGAGTTGGAAGCCAGCCGCGTCGAGCTAACGTAGTGGAGTTTGGCGCCGTCGGGGCGCGCCTTGTCGGCCGGACCGCCCAAAGATTAATGTAGCTTTTTAGCTACACATGTAGCTGTTTATCTTCATGCGCTTCCGGACCCCTGTTGACGAGATCCTGGGAACGAGAACCGCGGTACGCGTGCTCCGAACGCTGACCCGTTTTCCCTCGCGCGAATTCACCGGCCGGGAACTGGCGGGCGAGGCGGGCGTTGACCCGTCGAAGGGGAACCATGTTCTCGCGACTCTCGGACGGCACGGACTTGTGCAGATGCGCGGCGCCGGCCGCGCCAAACTATGGAGAATGACCGAGCAGAATCTCTTGGGCGCTCCGCTGATCCACCTGTTTTGGCTGGAACGTCGTTTGCCGGATCTCCTGAGGGCGTCGCTTGCGCGCGAGATCCGATCCATCGAGAACGTTCGCCAGGCGGTGCTGTTTGGTTCGTTTGCGCGAGGCGAAGAAGCGCCCGGCAGCGACGTCGACCTCCTTCTGGTGGTCCGCGAGGGAACCGATCCGGAGGACGTGCGACGGCAACTTGTGAAAACACGCGAACTCATCACGGCCACTTTCGGTCACGCCCCCACCTTTGTTATCTACTCTGAAAGCGAAGCTCAAAACAAGACGAACCTCGCCTTGATGCGCAACATCGAGCGAGAAGGCGTCGTTGTCGTTGGGGACGATCCATTGAGGAAAGAATCCATTGACCCCGGCCGGGCCGGGATCTACCTCCAAAAGGCCCAGGAGTTCCTTTCCGGCATGAAACGGTCCCGCGAGGCCGCCGAATGGAACGTCGCAGGCCTGGCCGCGGTGCATGCCGTGATCGCGGCCGCGGATGCCTTGACGACCCGGTTCCTGAAGATCCGCAGCCGCGGCCAAGATCACGAACAGACGTCCGAGTTGCTTCGTCGGCTTCCGATCCATGGAACGGCCGAAGGCCTTCAGGCGTTCCTCGAGGTCGTGAGGGTCAAAGACCTGGTCGAATACGAGGACCGCATGTTCGGTGAGAAGGAGGCCGTTGCGACCGCAAAGAAAGCGGAGCGCTTTGTGAAATGGGCACGCGAGTCTCTATCGCAACCAGGACATTAGGGCGAGGGCGTTCACGCGGTGCGGGCGACGAGTCGGGGCTCGACCTTCACACCCTTTTTCTCGAGCATCGCGCGCACCAGGCCGTAGAAGGTGGGCGCGGGGCGGTTGGGTCGGCTAAGGAACTCGGGGTGGAACTGGCCGCCTATGAAGTAGGGATGCACCGACTTCGGCAGTTCCATGATTTCCATGATGGGTTGGTTCGGCATGCGTCCGCTGAACACGATGCCCGCCTTTTCGAGTTGCGGGATGTAGTCGGGGTTGACTTCGTACCGGTGACGGTGCCGCTCGATGATCTTGTCCTTGCCGTAGAGCTCGTGGGCGAGGGTGCCGCGCTTGACGTCGATCTCGCTTCCACCAAGACGCATGGTGCCGCCGAGGTTGAGGATCTTGTACTGTTCCGGCAGAAGGGTGATGACGGGGTGTTTGGCGTTCTTGTCGTTCTCGGTCGTGTTCGCTCCGTCGAGTCCGCAGAGGCTTCGGGCGATCTCGATGATGGCGAGTTGGAACCCGTAGCAGATGCCGAGGTAGGGAACTTTGTTGACGCGTGCGAAGTTCGCCGCTTTGATCTTGCCCTCGGCGCCCCGCGATCCGAAGCCGCCGGGGACGAGGATTCCGTCGACCTGTTCGAGGATCCGCAACGCTTGCGGGTTGTCCTTCTCCAGTTCGGTCGCCTCGACCCAGGTAATCTTGACCTGCGCGTTGAGCAAGGCTCCGGCGTGCCGGAACGACTCCAAGATGGAAAGGTAGGAGTCCGCGAGGTGCGTGTACTTGCCGATGATGGCGACGTGCACGTTCTCTTGGGCGGTGGTGAGGCTGTCGACGAACCGGTTCCACTCTGTGAGCGATTGCTTGGTGGGTTTGGGGCTGAGTTTGAGTCGGTTGAGGATGAAGCCGTCGAGCCCCTGGTCGTGCAGAAGGAGGGGGACTTCGTAGGCGCTCTTGCAGTCGTGTGCGCTGATGACGCCCTCGACGGGGACGTCGCAGAAGAGGCTGATCTTTTCCTTGACGGATTCTTCGACCGGTTCGTGCGCGCGGCACACGATGATGTCGGGCCGGATACCGATGGCTCGCAGTTCGGTGACGCTGTGCTGGGTGGGTTTGGTCTTCTGTTCGCCGACCGTGCCGACGACGGGCAGGAGGGTCGTGTGGATGAAGACGAGATTGTCGTGTCCGACGTCGCGGTGGAGTTGGCGCATCGCCTCGAGGAACGGCATCGACTCGATGTCACCGACCGTTCCGCCGACCTCGACGAGACACACGTCGGCGTTCGAGGCTTCGGCGACGCGGACGACCCAGTCCTTGATGACGTTCGTGACGTGGGGGATGATCTGGACGGTCTTGCCGAGGTAGTCGCCGCGTCGTTCACGTTCGATGACGGTGCGGTACGCTTTGCCGGTGGTGATGTTGTTGTCGCGCCCGGCGCTGATGTCGAGAAACCGTTCGTAGTTCCCAAGGTCGAGGTCGACTTCGCCGCCGTCGTCGAGCACGTACACTTCGCCGTGCTCGAAGGGATTCATGGTGCCCGCGTCGATGTTCAGGTACGGGTCCATCTTGACGGCAGTTACCTTGAGACCCTGCGTGATGAGAAGTCGGCCGATCGAAGAAGTGGTGATGCCCTTTCCCAAACCGGAGAGGACACCTCCCGTGACAATGACGTAGCGGGGCTTAGCCATCCGCCTTCACGGGAACCGACGATTAGCAACGGGACTAGATGAAGATTCGGGTGCAGCCCATTCAAGAACCGCGCGTGCCACGTCGTTGCGTGGGCGAGGCTCAACCGGTTTTTTCTGCCGCCGGAACCGCTTGCCCGAACGGAGCGAGATGGCGTGGACGCGTGACGCCCACGAACAACCACACGAAACTCGCGGCCCGCGCCAAGATCGCCAAGGCGATGACGGGGTAGAACGCGATGGTGTCCTGTTCGTTCAGTGTGAGTTTGTGGAAAACGGCGAGGTAGGAGGCCGTGTCCGCGATGACGACCGCCGCATATTTTCGAGCGGGAAGCTGGAGGATGGCGAAGAAGGGGATGATCCACAGTGTGTATTGGACGCTGTACACTTTGTTGAGCACCAAGAAGGCGAGGATCACGGCGAACACGGCGGGCGTGGCGGCAAGTTGGAGGTTCCAGACGCGCCACCCGAGCCATGCGATGATCCCGATGAGGATTGTCAGGTTGACGATTCCCAAGAGCGGCCCCTCGGCGAATTCGACTAGCCAAGGCTGACCGACGCTATTTCCGAGGAGGACCAAGATGTTCCAGATGCTCTCGAAGTTGGGTGCGCGTCCCAGCTGGACCTTGTACGTGAGCCACCACAGTTGCGGGTTCAACAACAAGAACGGACCATTGGCCAGCAGCAAGGCGCCGAAGGCGCCGACCGCGAACCGGATCGAACCGCGTCGAAAGCCGCCTTCATGTTTCCAGATCGCAACCGCAATAAGAGGCAGGAAAAAACCGGGATAGATCTTGGCGCTTGCACCCAGCGCGCACGCGATCCCAGACCACGCCCACTGTGCGCGCGAGTAGGCGAAGATCGCGAGTGTCGCGAAGAAGATGGCAATGAGATCCCAGTTGTGGAACGCGTAGAGAACGAGGGGCGGAGCGCCGACCCAGTAGACCAAGCGTCGATGGTCTTTGACCATCATGAGCAATAGTACGGTGGTGCCGAGCGCGAACGCCCCCAGGAGGGCCGAGTTCACCATCATGAACTGCGTCTCGCCGGTCGTGAGCAAGGCGACAAGGTAGAGGAAGAGGCCCGTGAGCACCGGGTATTCGAAGAAGCCGCGCGGAGTGCCATCAGGGTTCGCGCCCGCCTCGCCGATGTAGGGCGTCACGTCTTGGTCAAAGCCGCGGTTCGCGTAGAGTCGCTGCGCGTCGTTGTAGCACATGAGGGCATATTCGTGGCCGTCCCACGTGGTATGGATGCACGGTTCTTTTGAGGCCCAGGCCAAGGCGAGGACGGCTAAGGTTCCGGCGATGAGGATCCAGGCGCGACGATCGCGAAGCGGCGACGCCTGGTTCATCCACGTCGCGGACGGGACTGGTCACTCTTGTCCGTTGCGCTGGAAACATGTGCTCGGCGGCGGGAAACTTGATTACGAAGACGTCTCTCGGTTTTTGGACGCTTGACGACGGACGACCGAGACGACCCCGGATTTGGGCCCTTGGTGTACGTGGTCGTCTACCTCGTTGCGTTGGCGGCGCACGCGTACGTGGCGTCGGCGGCCCCGTACGGCGATGAGGCGTTCCACTACGCGGCAGCGACACGGTTGTGGGAGTCGGGTTCCAACGCGTACCTGTTCTATTCCGACGAGCCGCTCGACTTCAATCTCCTGTTCTGGCAGCGACCCGTGTTCTTCCTGCTCCTTGCTCCGGCGGCAGCGATCTCGTTCGAAGCGTTCCGGAACTTCCATGCGGTCCTCGTGTCCACTTTGCCGGTCGTCATCGTGGGCTTGGCGCGGCAATTCGGCGTCGGTCGCGTCCTGGCCGGATCCGTCGGCATCGCGGCGGCGCTGAACCCGTCACTCATTGTTTGGACGACGCGCGTGTTTCCGGACGGCTTAGCGGCAACCCTCGCCCTGACGGCGGTGTTCTTGTGGACGCGCGGCCGACACGTCGGCGCCTTGGTGACAGCGCTCGCGGCCACGTGGACAAAGGAAAGCGCGGGACTCGTTCTGATCGTGCTCGCCGCGCTGTGGGTGTTCCCGACCATTGCGAACCGGTTGCATCTTGCGGCGACGCAGCACAACAGGAAACCGGTCTGGGGTGTGCCGGTGGCGCTGTCGATCGCGCCTCTTCCGCTGGCGTACTCGTTGTACCTCGGCGCCCGGTTCCCCGGTTGGGTCCCGGACGGCGACGCGAGCACGTTGCCGAGCATCTTGCTTGGATCCGTCCTCCTTGTTCCGTTTGTGATCGCGGCGTTCGCGTTCAAGCGCGGCCGTCTCGCGGCCGCGTTGGCGACCGGCTACCTGCTGTTCTACGCGTGGTACGCCATCATCTACAATCACCAGGTCCAAGGATGGTACATTGCGATTCCCCTGAGCCTCGCCTTGGTCGCTGCCGTCATCGCGGCACACGGCCTCGATCATCGATGGACGGGTCGTCGTTGGGCTCGGTTCTCGCCGTTCGCGACCATTCTCCTCGTCGTGTTGTTCGCGCTCGTCCTGTTTCCGGCCGGCTCGGATCTGCGCGTCGCAGCCACGGGAGGCTTGAAAGGCGGCACCGGCGGCTCGTTGGCTGAAACCAGCGAGTTCATCCGCTCCGAGAACCGGGATTTCGCCGATGCCATCGCCGTCTACGAGGATCTGGAGGCAGCGCGGGCCGTCGTCGTCGACACATCGTGGCTCTACGTGTACTACCCGTTTGGCGACGCTCGTGACATCGTGATGTTTGCGAGAAGCGATTACTTTAACGTGTTCAATTCGAGTTGGCGTCCCGTGATCGATGAGATCGAATCCCCCAATGTGATCACGGTGATCGGATCCGACGGGTATGATCCTGACGTGGCGAAGACGATGCGGGAAGTGTACCACGATTGCATCGTGTATGCCAACCCGACGTACCAGTTCGTGCGCGGCGCCGATTGCAGCGGGGCTGGCGCGGCGTTCCTCGCGAAACATCCTTGAATGGCTCAGCGCGCCAAGAGTTCGTCTTGTCGCACTTGGACGAGGAGGCTCTTGGCGAGCTCCTTCGGCTCGACCTTCGTCACACGTCCGCCGACCTTCTTGGCGATCTTTTCCGCCGCGGCGACGAACAATGGATCTTTGGCCTCGAGGAGCACGATAGAGAACGCGATGCCCTGGATCCGGCGAAGCCTGGCAGCCGCCCGCAAGGCGTATTGTAGTGCTTCCTCGGGTTTGGCGGCGACGTCCTTGCCTTCAAACGTCACGGCTTCGGGGAGGCCGTCCGTGACGAGGAACAGGATCTTGCGGTTGGCGCGGGAGCGGTCGAGGAGTTCGTGCGCGACCTGCAGCGCGCGTCCCACGTTGGTGAAGCCTTTCGGCTTGGCTTCCCAAACGTCGGGAAGGCTCGCGAGGCGCACGCTGGTTTCCATGAGGATGAAGTCGATGCGGTGCTTGGAGCCTTTCCGTCGGGTCTGGTAGTACAGCGCCAAGGCGGCGCGTTTTGCGGCGACGATCCGGTCGTTCTCTTCCATGCTGAGGGACTGGTCGACGATGATGACGATGTGGACCTCGGTCGCACGCAGTTCGCGGTATACGATGACATCGTCTTCCGTGAGGTGTTTCACGTGGGGATGCCGGGTGCGGGCGTTGACGAGCGTGCCGACGGCGTCCATGTGTCCGGTCTCGGCGAAAGAGAGTAGTCGGCCCTTTTCGAGGATGCCTTCGCCTTCGATGCTGGTGCCGAGGGCGGATTCTTTCACGGACGAGACGCCTTTTGCTTCCTCGGTGTAGACGAGGGCCGCGAAGGTGTCGAGGAACCGTCCGGTGAGTCGGAACCCTTCGGTCCATTTTTCGATCAACCCGGCGGCTTCGAGTTCGTCGACGACCATGCGACGGAGTTCCCCGGTGGGGCGCTGCGAAATGGTTTCCCGCATCCGGGCTTCTTCTTGCGCTTCCGCTTTGTCGAGTCGGGCGAGTTCTTCGCGTAGGAGTTTTTCGTGCTCTTCGCGTTCGCGACGGTCGCGCGCAAGTTCTTCGCCGAGCCGAGCGGAGGTGGAGCGGTTTTCGTCGAGTCGTTTCTTTCCGGCGAGAGCCGCTTCTTTCTCGAGGATCTCTTTGGCGACCTCGGCGTAGTTGTCGATGCCGAGGAGGATGCGCCACATGCGCCGGGTGCGGACGGAGAACGTGTCGCCCATTCCTTTGCGGATCCGTCGGCGAAGGTCCGGGTTGGCGCGCAACGCGGTCTCGAGGTCGACTTCGAGTTCGATGCCGGGGCCGCTCAGTCCCGGGATGCCGATCGCGAGGGCTTTCGGTTTCCACTTGTGTGTCCGGCGCAGGCCGAACAGGGAGAGGATGCCGTGCCAGACGGCGCGGAAGATCCGCCAGAAGAAATTGTACACCCGTCGCCACCAGGGGACCGTTTGGCGGGTCATGACCATCTGGATGATGGGCACGTCGCGGACCTCGCGCAGAAGGGATTCGGGGAGTTCTAGGTCGAGGGAGGAGCGTTCGCGGGACAGGCGTTCTTCTTCGCCGCGCAGCCGCGTCATGACCTCTTCGGCGCGCGCTCGTTCGTCGCTGCGCTTGAGGTCGTATTCGGAGGAGAGTCGGCGTCGGAGTTCTTCGGCTTCGGCGATGAGTTTGTCCTGCATCCGTCGAAGGCGTTTGGCGAGTCGGGCATCGTGTTTGAGGTGTTTTTCGACGAACTCGTCGAGGCCTTTGACCCCTTTTTCGGCCAGCAGGAGCAAGAGTTCGCGTCGCTGCTCGGTCGTGAGGAAGAACGGATCCGCGACGTCGCGGCAGTCGGGGAGCGTGACGCTCAGGGTCCCACCGGCTTCGTCTCTTGGAGGGCGCCTGTTGCCTCGAAGAGCTTGAAGACCCGTTTCGTCGCTTCTTCAGAATTGGTGCCGCTGAGTCGTTCGTGTCGTTCGACGAATTGGCGGAACCGGTCGTACTTGGCGGCGTCGCCTCCGCGTCCGTCGAGTTTGTTCTTGACGGCGTCGACGATGCGCAGGGCTTCGGATTTGTCTTCTTTGAGTTCGCCGATGTAGAAGTTGCACCAGCAGCGGACGCTGCCGTCCTTGAGGGCGTCTTTCCATCGTTTTTCGACGAAGTTCTCGACGACCTCGCGGTTCTGTTCGAAGCCTTCGACGCCGCGGGCGCGGATGCGGCCGGCCATGGCGTCGCGTGCGCCTTGGTGGAAGTCTTCGGCTTCGACGACGTCGCGTGCGGCGAGTTGGGCGAAGGCCTGGGCGCGTCGGACGATGTCGATCATGGTGCGGTTGCTTCCGACTTCGCCGAGTTCGTCGCTGCCGCCGGCAGTTCGTCGCCAGGCTTCGGTGAGGGTGGCGGCGGCTTCGACGTACGCGTCGGGGGTGAAGATGCCGCGGTCGGAGAGGTTCATTCGGATGATGGCGGCGTTCTTGGCGTGGTCTTTGTTGAAGTCGACGTAGAGGATCGCCAAGCGTCCGATGAGGGGTTCGGTGACGTTGTCGAGATCCATGAGGTTCGACGTGGCGACCGCGACGAAGGAAGCGGGGAACGTTTCGCGGCTTTTGGCGGGGGAGACGACGTTCTCTTGCAATGCTTGGAGCAGCACGTTCTGGGTTCCGCGGGGTAGTTTTCCGATTTCGTCGATGAGGAGGAGGCCGCGGTTTGCTTGGAGCACTTTGCCGGGTTCCATCACGAGTGGACTGTTCGGGTCGCCGATCTCTTCGAGTTTGGTGATGTTGATGGAGCCGGTGAGGTTGTCGGGGAACACTTCGGGGCTTCCCTGGATCCGGGCGAGGCCATACCCTTCTCGAAGACGCTTGTGCACGACGGGTACGCGGCCGGGATCGACTTTGGCGGGGTCGAAGGCGCCGAGGCTTTTCGTGGTGACGTCGCCGTGACGCATCCGGCAGTAGGGGCAGGCGGGGACCTTGTTGTAGAAGGCGGGATCGATGAGGCTGAAAGGATCGTCTTGGACGGGGCAGTCTTCGACGGCGACGACGTCCTTGGGGTAGGCTTCCCAGATGTCCTTCGCGAGATTCGTCTTTCCCGAGCCGGGGGGTCCGAGAAGCAGCACGTTGGAGCCGGCCAGGAGGGCGGCGGTGACGCGTCGCAACGTCTCGGTATCGAGGATGGTGTTGGGGTACAGGGTTTGGAGCGCGTCGCCTTCGCTCATCCCTTTCTTTCGGGCATCGTTGAACCGGGCATACAGTGCTTCCCGTAAGCGTCGTGTGGGAAGTTGGGGGGTCAAGTGTTGCGCGACGAGATCCTTCGCGGTGGTTCGGGCCTCGCTGGCCATTGGGCCGCCGAAGCCCGGGTCCACTCTTAAGCGATGGTATCCAAGGAATTTTAACACGGATCGGGTCTCGAACGACCCATCTGATGCGACTCATCGTCGACCCAGCAATGACCGGGGTCGAGAACATGGCCCGGGACCTCGCGCTTCTAGCGGAAGGTTTGCCGACCGTGCGGCTGTACGCATGGAAGCCGGCATGCGTGAGCCTCGGCTACGCTCAAGCCGAGACCGACATCGATGCGGACGCGTGTCGCGAATTCGGCTTCGACGTCGTCCGCCGACCCACGGGAGGCGGCGCAATCCTGCACGAAGAGGACGAGGTCACCTACAGCGTCGTCCTGCCTCGCACCATGGGACCGCCGGACCTCTTTGGCTCGTACCGGTTCATCGCGAACGGCGTCATCGAAACCCTAAGAGAACTCGGGCTCGCGTCGAGTTTCGTCGAGGGCCATACGGGCCGCGATCCGCTTTGTTATCTTCGAGAAGAAGGCGTGTCCGTTGCGTTCGAAAGGCGGAAAATCTCGGGCGGCGCCCAGAAGCGGACCAAGGCGGCCATCTTGCAGCACGGCACGATCTTGTTGTCCCGGCGGAGCGATGTGATCTCGCGCGTGTTCCGCGTGCCCGCATCGACGGTGGATGCGAACATCGCTTGTGTTCGTGATGTGCGCCCCGAGTTGACCCGCGACGAACTGCTTGAAGCGGCCGTGAACGGATTCGGTCGTGCGATGGAACCGTTGGCGCAACTCGTGAAGGCCTAGCCTAGCGTTTCGCGATCGCCGGTAATGGGGACCGCAACGCACCGACGATCTGATCCGCCACGGTGACGCGACTGTACTTGGTCTCGATCGTGTCCGTGGCGATGAGTTCCTTCGCGCCGGCGGCCGTGAGTTTTTGGACCGCTTCGCCGAGGAACAGTCCGTGGACGCCGACGGCGAACACTTCGCGCGCCCCGTTCTTCTTGAGTTGCTCGAGGGCCTTGGCCATCGTGCCTCCGGTGGAGATGATGTCGTCGACGATGGCGACGCTCTTTCCGCTCACGTCCAATGATTTCGGCGTCATTTCGACGAGTTCGCTGGAGATCCGTTTTTTCTCCAAGTGGTCGACTTGGACGTGGATCCGTTTGCCGATGGCTTCGGCGCGGGGCCGTGCGCCCGCATCGGGAGCGAGGACGACTTGGACGCCGAGACGGTGGAGTTCTCGAGAGAGGGGTTCTTCGGCGCTGATGTTGGTGAAGGGGATCCGGAAGAAGGTGCGGATGTCGTCCTTGTGCACGTCGACGGTGACGATCTGCGCGCACAGGTTGGAGAGTGTTTCTCCGACGACGCGGGCGGATAGGGATTCGCCGGATTGGAAGACGCGGTCTTGCCGCGCGTAGGCGAGGTACGGGACGACGGCGCGGACCCTTGCGGCGCCGGCTTCGCGACACGCGTCCAAGATGAGAAGCAGTCGCCAGTAGCGGTTTGGGGGAAATGTTGTCTGGACGACGATGACGTCCTCGCCCTTGACGTTGCCCAAGAGCCGGACGTAATCCTCGCCGTCCGGGAACACCTTGAATTCCACGGATAACAGGGGAGCGCTCAGTCGTCGAGCGATCTCCGTTGCCAGCTTTGCCGACCCGTCCCCCGCGATGACGAGCGCCACGCTCGGCGTCAGGAACCGCGCGACTATAAGAGGTGCGGCCCCGCCGGAGTCGGGGCGTCGGGCCGGTGACCTCGTCGTCACGTTAGAAGACGCGTTTGATGTCGGTCTTGTCGAATTCCAGGTTGTTGGAGTAGATGACGTCGGCGCCTCGGTCTTTGGCGACCGCGTATGCGACGGCGACCTCTTCGGAGACCGCGAACCGTTTGATGGCGTCTGCGGCGTCGCCCATCACGTCCGGGTCGAGGGGGACGAAGCGGAGGTTGCGGAACCGGGTGATCTGGTCGAGGAACGCGTTGAGGGTGTAGTTCTGGGCGCCGCGCATCACTTTGTGGAAGAGCCAGAGCGTGAGCGCGCTGGAGACGGCTTTCTCGTTGAGCTCGACGTGACGGAGGATCTCGGTGGCGCGTTTGCCGTGCTCAGGATGGTCCGTCGCCCAGTACACGAAAATGTCGGTGTCGACGTACTTCACTTCGCGCCAACCTCAATCGGTCGCGGCCCGCCGGATGGCTTCGCGCACGTCGCGAAGCTCCCGGTGCTTGAACATGCCGCGTCCATATTCGGCGATGGACTCGACCTTCTTGAGGACGACGCGGTCGTCGTCGATGGCCACTTCCATGATGGAGTTGGGTTGCAGGCGGAGCAACTTGCGGATGAATTTGGGCAAGTAGACCCGGCCGTTCTGATCGACGATGATGGTCTCAGACATTGGTGGGACGGGCTGTACCGGGTATATGAGTAATAAATATTTGGTG
>CAYOZB010000031.1:0-25160 GCA_964408365.1 uncultured Halobacteriales archaeon
CCCATCCGCGTCGGGGACGACCGACGATGGGCGTCTTCGAGATCAAGGACCGCGCCGCCGGAGGACGCATCGGCATTCTTCACACTCCCCACGGCAAAGTCACGACGCCCACCCTTCTTCCCGTCGTGAACCCGAACCTCGACCTCATCCCCCCAAAAGAGATGCGACAGATGTTCGGCACCGAGATCATCATCACCAATTCCTACATCCTACGACAAAGCGCCACCCTCAAAGAACGCGTGTTGCGCGAAGGCGTCCACAAGGTCCTCGATTGGGACGGCCCCATCATGACCGACTCGGGCACCTTCCAATCCTACATGTACGGCTCCGTCGACGTGCTGCCGCAAGAGATCGTCGAGTTCCAAGCCAAGATCGGCGTCGACATCGGCACCATCCTCGACGTGTTCACCACACCCGACAAGACCCACGACGAAGCCAAGACCGAACTCGCCGAAACCCTCCTTCGCGCCAAAGCCGCCTCCGCCGCCAAAGGCAACATGCTCCTCGCGGGCACCGTGCAAGGCGGCGTCCACATGGATCTTCGCGAAGAAGCCGCCAAAGGCATCGCCGCTTTGCCCATCGACGTCGCCCCCATCGGCGGCGTCGTGCCCATCATGGAATCCGGGCGCTACAACACCCTCGCCAAGATCATCCTCGCCGCGAAGAAACACCTCCCCGCCGGCATGCCCGTCCACCTCTTCGGCGCCGGACATCCCCTCGTCTTTCCACTCGCGGTGGCCCTCGGCTGCGACCTCTTCGACTCCGCTTCCTACGCCAAGTACGCCAAAGATGGCCGCATGATGTTCCCTTGGGGCACACGATTACTCTCCGAACTCACAGAACTCCCCTGCGCGTGTCCCGCCTGCGACCGGTACCGCACCGCCGACGCGTTGCGAAAACTGAAGGAACCAGAACGAGAACGCGCGCTCGCCGAACACAACCTCCACGTCTCCTTCGCCGAGATCCGACGCATCCGACAAGCGATCCGCGACGGCAACCTGTGGGAACTCGTCGAAGAACGCGCCGCCCAGAACCCCGCCCTCATCGACGCGTTGCGCGTCATCGGATTCCCGGACGCCACCCAACAACTCGAAATGTTGGAGCCCGTCTCCTCCGCGCGCGCGTTCACGTACAAAGGCCCGCACACGTTGCACCGACCCATCGTCCACCGCCTCCACAAACGACTCTTGGAACGGTACCGCGTCCGCTCCAACGTGTGCTACGTCCTGCCCGAACGCTCCAAACCCTACGGCGACGCGTTCTCCGCGTTCATCGACGACATGATGAAAACCGACGCCCACTTCGTCGTCGAGACCCCCTTCGGACCCATCCCGCTCGAACTCGACCTATTGTTCCCCGTCGCACAATCCGTCTTCCCCCAAACCGTCGACGAAGAAGCAAAACGCGTCCGACAACAATTCAACGACGCGTTCTTCGAACGGTTCCAAGGCTGCGACATCCTCCCGTTCGACTTCAAGGAAGCAGCCGCGCGACCCGAAGGCGCAGGCCGCACCGCACAAGACAAATTCGACCAGGTCCGCATCCGCGCCACGGCCGATCTCCAGTTCGGCGCCGAAGCATCCGACGCCTTGCTCGATGGGAAGATCGAATTCGTTCGAAGCCCCAACAACCTCCGCGTCCGAAACATCAAGGTCAACGGCGACCACATCGCGAGCCTGCGCGCCGAAGACGGCCTCCTCTCCCTACGATGGGCCGGAGCCGAACGGATCTGCAAAGCGGTCCCGTTCCCGAAACTGCGGATCGTGGTCGACGACGACGCCGCTCCGTTCATCGGCGAAGGGAAGAACGTCATCACGAAATCGGTCCAGCAAGGCGACCCCGACCTTCGACCCGGGGACGATGCCCCGATCGTCACGTCGCGCGACCAACTTCTCGGGATCGGACGGCTCGTCCTCTCGGGTCACGAACTCAAACAGGTCGACCGGGGCATCGGCGCAAGGACCGTCGAACGACCGGTGAAGTAGGTCAGAGGTAAAGCGGTTGGACCACTCAAGTTCTGATGGCGTCTCTAAAAGCGTTAAATAGCGGCGATGCGACCGGGCATTCGATGAACGCCCGAGCTCTCGTGAGCATCTTAGCCGTCGCCCTTTGCGTGCCCTTCTTCGCGACCGTCGCGGCGCAGGACGCCAGTGCTCCGGCACCGAGCGCCACGGAGAACACGTTCTGGGCCCACCATGTCGACGGTGACGATGAGTACATCGGATTCATGAACGTCCTCAAGGAAGACGAATCGGGCGACGACATCGCGATGGGCGTCGCACAGACCTGCACGGACCCCGCGGGTGCGGGCGTCGCACGACCTGGTCTGCCCATCGATGACGATTTTGACGTCACGTGGACGCTTACCTACAAACCCGCCCTGACGGCGCCGATCACGCTCGACGACGGTGACATGGCGGCGATCACGATTTACATCGGCGCAGGCGGCGGCGCCGGCGAGGGCACGGTCTCCACGAGCCTCACGCAGGGCGAGACGGTCATCTTCACGGCCGAAGGCATCGAACACTCGTACGCGGCCGCGACCGCCGAGTACCCGGTCATCCTCATCGAGGTCGTTCCCGACGCGACCACGATCGAACCCGGCGTCGACCTCGTGTGGACCGTCCACATGACCGGACCGCCCTGCCCCGAGGCCGGCCCCTTCCTGGGCGTCCACGGCGACCGTGGCAAGAGCAACTTCGTCCTCCCGATCATCGGTGGCGGCGCAGCGGCGTCTCCCGCGATCAGGTTCCACAATGAGACTGGCGGCCAGGTCAGCGCCACGCTCGAGTTCGATGAGGCGACGAACGAGACGCACCAATACAACTGGACGACGACGCTAACGGAGGGGACGTTCACCTACGATGCGAACCTAACAAACGGCAGTGTCAAGTTCACCGTGATCGACGCAAGCGATTCAAACGTCGTCGAAGGCGACCTCCTCGAATCGGGGAACTCTTCAATCGAGATCGCGGACGCCGCACCCGGAAACTGGTCGGTCCGCGTCGAGCTCATCGCCTTCCAAGGGACGTTCGAGTTCGAACTCGGCGAAGCCGAAGCCCCGTCCGAGGGCGCCTCGGGCGGTGCCGCCACGTCCTCCGCGGCGAGCAATGAGACGATCAGCGCATCGGACGATTCCACGCCTTCGCCTGGACTTCTCGTGGTCCTGGGCGCGCTCCTGGTGGGAACGCTCCTGGTGTCCCGCCGACGACGCGCGCTGTAGAGGAACCATTAAACCCCACCTCCCGCCTGAAGTAGGATAGAGGTTGGTGCAGGTGGTACAGGCTAAGCCTACGAGGAAAGTGATCATCAAGACGGCGACCCCCGTCGCTCCCGCGACGCCGGTTACGCAGCCGGCTCCCATGTTCATCGTGCAACAACAACAGTCCCAGGGACCCGCCGGCGGCGTGGGTCCCCGACCGTTGGGGGTCACCATCGTGAGCGTCCTCACCCTCTTCGGCATGGCCGGTTGGGTCGCCCTGGGCATCTTCTGCATCGTCGCCGCGGCCGTAGGAGCGACCGTGCTCAACATGTTCTGGACCGGCGCGCCGAGCTGGCTCGTCAGCGTGATCAGCATCGTCGGCGCCATCGCCGCCATCATCTCGTTCGGGATTGCGACGATCTTTTACTTCGTCGGCGTCGGCAACCTTCACGGACGCTCCTGGGCCTGGACCACGGTGCTCCTCATCTCGCTGCTCTGGGGCGTCCTCATGGTCCTCGGACTCTTTGGCGCGGCTCCGGACGCCATGATCTGGCTGTTCGTCGAGATCGCCCTCACCGGGCTCATCATCTGGTACTACTACACGCCCACGGTGAAACGGTTCTTCGGAAAGACGCAGATGCGCGCGCTCTGGCAGCGCAACACCGCCTAACATCCGGAGGACTCGGGTGGCGGGAGAAGTCGCAGCCGTCGTTGCGTTCGCGGGCGCGGTGTCCATCGCCCTCGCATTGGCACTCCTCGTGCGGGGCTTGCACAGCCCCAGCCGATGGATCCTCGCCGCTCTCATGGTCGACTACGGTGTCATCGCGCTTCTTCGGTCCGTCCCCGAGATGCTCAACGACCCCGTGATGGCCGGCAACCTCCACGGATCGCTCTGGATCGCCCGCATCGTGTTCATCTCGCTCCACCTCGCGTTCGCCGTCGTCTATCCTCACTGGACGCTCTCGCCGTTGCGGATCGCGTTCCTTGTCCTCGCTTTCGTCCCCACCGGGTTCCTCCTCTCCTTCACATTCGCGAACCCCGGCCTCCTGCCCACGGCGACCGAGAGCCCCAACTGGTACGCTCAACTCCTTGAGATCCTCATCGTCGCGAGCCACTTCCCCGCCTTGTGGGTGTTCGGACGCGCCTGGCTCAAAGAAAACGGCGAGTTCCGAGGACAATTCCTCTACGTGCTCGTCGCGTACCTCGTGTGGAACCTCTCCTACGCATTGGAACGGATCACGAGCTCCTTCCGCGACCCCGACACGTTCGGACCCGTCCTCCTCTCCCTCGGATTCACGTTCCTCCTGTTGCAGATCATCAGCATCTTCATCATCGGCATCGGAGCGATCGCGCGCGCCGCCAGTTCCCGACGGGACCGCGGACACGACGCACGCTTTGTCCTCTTGCTCTTCCTCATCGCGCCATTCGTCCTGTTCCAGTTCGGCGATGAGTTGGGTCCCCTCGCGTACCAGGGACTCGTCGTCCCCCTGCTGTTCTACGGCGGCGCCAAATACCAACTCGTCGCCCTCCCCCTCCAACTCAAACAAGGCATCCGCGGAAGCGTCCTCGGAATCGTCGGACTCGCGATCGTCTTCGTCATCGAAGAAAGCGTCCAGTTCTACCTCGGACAGACCTTCGGCTACATCGGCGGCGTCGCCGTCGCGGCAGGGGTGGTGTTGATCTTCGCTCCGTTGCGCCGGTTTGCGCGACGGATCAGCGACGGCGCGATGCCCAACGTCAACTCGTCTCCGGAATACCTCGCCAAACGCCGGCTCGAACTCTACCGCGTCGCGCTCGACGGCATGATCCGCGACCACATCGTCGATCCCAAAGAGGCCGCCGCCCTTGCCGGCCTCCGACGCGAGCTCGGCGTGTCGATGAAGGAGCACGACACGATCGAGCAGATGCTCCGCGGCGGACGACGGCGCCTCAAGGCCGTCCTCGCGACCCCAACCCCGGCGTAATCGAACTGCCGTTGAGGCTTGTTGTGCCCAAATTTGGTCACAACATGTGATGGCGCCCCGAAGCCACCGGAATCGCAAAAAACGTCATTTTTTCGGCGCCTGCCGAAAAACGGCCCCCCACGGCTTTATGTAGTGCCGTCAATCGGCAACAATCGGGGGAGACTTGTGAAACCAACCAGTGTGGGGGCTGGAATCGTCAGCTACGGCGCCTACGTGCCGCGCTACCGGATCCGCGCCACCGAGATCGCCCGCGTCTGGGGCCACGACAAGCGCATGGGCGAACAGCTCAACATCCACCAAAAAAGCGTCCCCGGACCCGACGAGGACGTCGCCACCATGAGCGTCGAAGCCGCCCGCATCGCCATGCTTCGCGCCGAGATCCCCCCACGACGCATCGGCGCCATCTTCGTCGGAAGCGAATCCCACCCCTACGCCGTCAAACCCACCGGCACCATCGTCTCCGAAGCCCTCGGCGCAGGACCCTTCATCCAGATGGCCGACCTTGAATTCGCCTGCAAAGCCGGCACCGCCGCCATGCAAACCAGCATGGGCCTCACCATCTCGAACCTCATCGACCTCGGGCTCGCGGTCGGCGCCGACACATCCCAAGGCGCCCCCGGCGACGCGCTCGAATACTCGGCCGCCGCGGGCGCCGCCGCGTTCCTCATCGGACGCGAACCCAGCGAGTTCTGCGCCAAGATCAACTACACCACGAGCTACACGACCGACACGCCCGACTTCTGGCGCCGCGAAGGTCAAAAATATCCCAGCCACGGCGAACGCTTCACCGGCACCCCTGCTTTCTTCAAACACGTCCAAGCCGCCGCACAACGCGTGTTCAGCGAAATGGGCACCACACCGGAGGACTACACGTTCGTCGTGTTCCACCAACCCAACGGCAAGTTCCCCCGCATGGTCGGAAAGAAACTCGGCTTCAAGGACGAACAGGTCGAACGAGGCCTCCTCGCTCCGCGCATCGGCAACACGTACAGCGCGGCCGTCATGCTCGGACTCTGCAACATCCTCGACGTCGCCGAACCCGAGGACCGCATCCTCGTCGCGGGCTACGGTTCTGGCGCCGGCAGCGACGCCTTCGACCTGACCGTGACCAACCAGATCCTCAAACTCCGCGAAGCAAGCGTACCCACCGTCGACGACGTGACGCGCGACGAGATCCCACTCGACTACGCCACGTACGCCAAGTTCCGCGGCAAGATCCAACTCCCGAACGGAGGCACCTAAAGATGCGCGACGTGGCCATCATCGGCGTCGGACTCACCAAGTTCGGCGAACTCTGGGAATCCAGCTTCCGTCACCTCATCACCGACGCCGGAATGAAAGCGATCCTCGACTGCAAGGTCGCGGGCGAAGACGTCGACGCCCTCTACGTCGGCTCCATGTCAAGCGGCCAGTTCGTCAACCAAGAACTCGTCGCTCCTCTCGTCCTCGACTCCGCCGGCCTCGCGGACACGCACATCGCCACCACGCGCGTCGAAGGCGCAGGCGCGTCCGGCGGAATGGCGTTCCGGCAAGCCTACCTCGGCGTCGCCTCGGGCGCCATCGACGTCGCCATCGCGGGCGGCGTGGAGAAGATGACCGACGTGCCTGAACGCGAAGTCACCAAGATCCTAGGAGCCGCGTCCGACCAAGAATGGGAAGCGTTCCTCGGCGCCACCGACCCCGCGCTCCACGCGTTGATCGCGCGACGTCACATGGACAAGTACGGCACGTCCCGCAAACAACTCGCCCAGGTCGCCGTCCAGAACCACAAACACGGCGCCTTGAACCCCAACGCACAGTTCCAGAAGGAGATCGACCTCGACACGGTCCTCCGATCGTCCCCCGTTGCGACCCCGCTCACCATGTTCGACACCGCACCCGCGAGCGACGGTGCGGCGGCCGTCATCCTCTGCCCGCTTGACGACGCGTACAGCTACACGTCGCATCCCGTGAAGATCTCGGGCTCCGGCCAGGGAAGCGACTACCTGAGCCTTGCAGACCGAAAATCATTGGTCGTGTTCGAAGCGACCCGGCACGCCGCCGCGATGGCATACAGGCAAGCCAAGCGCACGCCGAAGGACATTCAGGTGGCCGAGGTGCACGACTCGTACACGATCAACCAGCTGCTCGCCATCGAGGACCTGGACTTTTGCAAGAAAGGAAAAGGCGGCGAGTACACCGAACGCGGCGAGACCTCGCTCACGGGCACGCATCCCATCAACCCCTCCGGCGGCTTGAAATCCCGCGGACATCCGTTGGGCGCGACCGGGATCGCCCAGATCGCCGAGATCGCCTGGCAACTGCGGCGCGAAGGCGCCGGGCGACAAGTCAAAGGCGCCCAAGTCGGACTGGCGCAGAACACCGGAGGCACCGGCGTCGCCGCCGTCGTTCACATCTTGGAGGCGGTCTAAATGGCGGTCCCACGTTTCTGGCGCGAACAACCCCAACGGTACCGACTCCTAGGCTCCGAATGCAACCGTTGCGGGTCGATCTATTTCCCGCCGCGCCAAGTATGTCCCGAATGCCGACGAGAATCCGTCGGCAAGATGGCCCAGCGACAACTCTCGGGACGCGGCACGATCCTCACCCACACCGTCGTCCACCAACCCGCCGACGGCTTCGAGCTCCAAGCGCCGTACGTGATGGCGATCATCGAACTCGAAGAAGGATGCCGCATCATGGCCCAAGTGGTCGACATCCTGCCCGAAGTGCTCCAGCCCGGCCTGGCCGTCGAGGCCACGTTCCGTCGCATCCGTGAAGACGGCAAATCGGGCGTCATCTACTACGGGTACAAGTTCCGACCTGTGCGCACGATCAGCAAACGCAAGACCTTGGCCGCGCCCGAGGCAAAACCGATCCCCTCGAAGACCCGCCGCGCCAAACGGCGCGGACCGCCGACTCGTGGCTCCTAACTGACGCGGACCTTCAACGACTCGTCGGTCTCGATCATCGTCGCCACTTGCTTCGAGGACTTGGTGATCGAGAAGTTCGTTTCCTCAGAGGTCGTCTTGTCCGTCCGTTCGGCGTCGAGTTGCGCGCGATAGGTTCCTGTCGGCAGAGACAGCTTCGTCGACGGCCCCATGTGGGCGGTCTCGGACAACGTGTAATTCTTGTCGAATCTCTTCACGTCCTGCCCATCAAAGATCTGCACTCGGAAGGTGTAGGGTTTGCCGCTGTGGTTCTGCGGAACAACGGACACTTCGACTGCGGAGCCCGAACCCTCGGAGGCGCAACCCGCAAACAGCGAGGACAGTAGGAGAAGGGGGAAGAGGAGCGATGGAACGTTCACGTGCGCTCCATCCGCTTCCGATTCAAACCGGTATCGGCGAACCCGCCGTTTCCCAAACGAGGCCCTTGGGGAACTTCACGCGGCGGTCGGTTGCGGACTGGGCGTCGCCGTGATCTCTTCGACCCACGTCGCTCCGGCCTTCACGGGCATGACGAGGATCTGGGCGATGTGCAGGAAGGCCCGGAACCCGTGGTCGACCATGAGGTGCCGCACGACGTGCAAACGGGGGTTGTAGCGGTCGACGTGCACGACCCAGTGGGCTCCGAATTCTTTGATGTGGAGGTTGAAGTGGCCGCGGTGGCAGCGGTATTGTCGGGCCGCGCCGCGCTTGCGTCCCAAGAGGGAGCGCTTGTAAGGCGGTGCTTCGGAAAGGACCGATTTTGGCACGACGAGGTTGGTCTTCGGTTGGAGAGACCGGGTCATGGTCTCGACCTCGTTCCAGCTCATCTTCGCCGGAACATGGGGAGCCGAGTCAAAGTGCTGAAAGCTTTGGAGGATGTTGAGGACCATGTGGATTGTCTCTCACGTCGGAGGGCGACCCACTTAAGGCTGCGTGGGAGCCTACTTACGCAGAACACTCTCTTTCTTTCTTCCTCTTAAGTTCTCTCTATAGATTGTCTAACCGAAACGAGGCAAAACGTCCGCACGAGCCCCTTTCGACTCGACCACAATTTTTTGTCTACATGGCGCCCCCAAACCCAGCCTCGGCCCAGGTTACCATTTGGTATCGAGCGCCTGCGTGTCACGGAATCCCACCCTTGTCCGTAGGACCATCAGCGAATGTCCGCCGAACATGCGGCCAGTCGTTCCACGACACTTAAGGAAAATGACGGAGGAAGAAACAAGGGAGGAAAAACAAGGTGATGAAGGGAACAACACTATGGGTCTCTAGCCTGGCGCTCCTTGCCGTTTCGATGGCAGGGTGCGCCGGGGACTTTACAGGGACCGTGGAAGGCAAAGGGAGCGCCGTCTTCTGCGTGCAAGACGACCCCACCGTGAACTTTAACGGCGTTTTCGTGAACTTCGGAAACATCCAGATCAACCAAAACACAAGCGGCAACAACACGATCAACGACGATGACACCGCCGACAAGACCATGGCGACGAGCGGCACTGGCAACAACACGACCACCACGTCGACCGCCACCACGACCGAGGCGACGACGGACGCCACGACGGAAACCGTGTCGACCACCCAGGCGGCAGCCCAAGAAGCACCGTCGAGCGTCGAGACGATCACCGTCGACGACATCGACTGTGGCCGCGTGGAAGCCGAAGGCACCTTCGAAGGCGTCTTCCGCGGACAAGCCGGCGGCACCGGTGGCGACGACAAGGCCGAAGAGTGCGCACCGGAGAACCCGGGATGCATCGCCGACGAACAGCGCGGAGCCTCCGACGCGACGTGTGACCCAGACCAAGGCTTCGGCAACGACATCAAGTGCGAAACGATCGATGTAGAAACCGGCGACGTTGACGTGCTTCAGTTCAAGGACCGCGACGCCGCCTTCCTTGCGCAAGCAGACCTCGAGCCGGGCACCATCGAAGACGTGTGCGTGACGGTCGAAGATGTTCGCGTCGTCACCAACGACGGCCAAGAAGTCAACGTGGACATCCAAGGCGGAGACCTCTGCCTGGACGGGCCGATCAGGATCGAAGAAGGCAAGCACACCCTCGTCGTCTTCAAAGTGGACGTCGAGAACAGCTTCGCCCAATCGAGCGCAGACCACATCGTCTTCAGCCCGGTGATCCGCGTGCAAGCGGCGGCCCCTGTCACGACGACCATCACGGTCGAAGAGACCGTGACGCAGACTTCAGTGGCGACTGGCATCGAGACGGCGTCCCCCACGGACACGATGGGCACGACGGGCTCGGCCAACGCGACGGCCTCGCCGACGCTGACCACGGAGGCCACGACGACAACCACGGCGAGCCCGACGACGACAGCGTCGTACTCGCCAGGGCCGACGACCACGGGCCCGTAAGCGCCCTCTCTTTCCGGCCGGCTCCGAGGGGGCCGGCCCCCTCCCTTCTGTTTTTAAGAATCCCCCCAAACCCTTGACTGATGCTGTTTTGAAGATGCGCCGGGTGCCAACACTCGGAGGAGACGTCGCGCCCGCTCGAGCCAACGTGCAAGACTTACCCGACGTCGCCATTCGACGCGCGTTCAACGCAGCGGTGGTCCGCGCCGTCCGACCCCTCAGTTTCGGCTTGGGACTTTTTTACGCGTTCGTCGCCGCCCTCGCAGCAACCCGCGCCCTTCCACCGGCCCCGAGCAACATGCTCTACCCGTGGGCCGTGAGTGCCGTCGCCTTCATCATGATCGGCGTCGCCCTGCGACGACGGTTTTTCCGCCCCGAATGGGCCCATGGCAGTTTCGCGGTCCTCATCGCATTCGTGCTCGTCGATTCCAGCCTGCTCATGCGCACCGGCGGCCCCTCGGCGATGAGCGTCGTGTTCATCCTCATCATTCTTGGAAGCGCCATCATCGTGCTCTCCCCAGTCTTCTACGTCATCATCGCCTGCGCCGCACTCGCCTCATGGGCCCTCGCCACCGCCCGTTTGTGGCCCATCCAGGAATGGACCATGTGGTTCCTCGTGTTGGCCGCTTCGAGCATCGTCGGCTTCGCCGCACAGCTTTCGCGCGAACGCACCTTCCGACGACTCGAGAGCGCACGGTATGGAGCGCAACGGCTTGCCGCGATCGTCGAGGCCAGCCACGATGCCATCATCAGCATTGGCCTCGAAGGAACGATCCTCACCTGGAACCAAGGCGCCTCGAACCTTTACGGCTACCCAGCGGAGGAAGTCATCGGCCGCCACGCCGAATTCCTCGTACCTCCCAACTACCGCGCGGAGCTCCAATACATCCTCGAGCAACTTCGCCGCGGCCAAAGCGTCGCCATCCCGGAAACGTTCCGTCGCGCACGCAACGGCGACCTGCTCCCCGTCGCGGTGAGCGTCGCCCCCATCCGCGACTCCTCGGGGGCCGTGATGGGAGGATCGAGCGTCATCGTCGACCTACGTCCCCGGAAACTCCTCGACGAAGAACGCGCCGGCGCGATGCGACGCGAAGCCGAACTGCGCGCATCATTACAACTCAACCGCCTCAAATCCGACTTCATCAACGTCGCCGCCCACGAACTCTACACGCCCTTGACGCCGATCAAGATGCGGATCCACCAATTGCAGGGACAGTTGCGCGGCGAA
The DNA here is from genome assembly GCA_964408365.1 of uncultured Halobacteriales archaeon. GTDB lineage: Archaea > Thermoplasmatota > E2 > JACPAO01 > JACPAO01 > JACPAO01. The sequence goes on from CAYOZB010000031.1 coordinate 11,663, forward strand.
GAAGCAAGAGAGGCATTAGCGACCCTCGAACGCAACGTCGATCGGCTCCAGGCCGTGATCGATGAAATTCTCCAGGTCGCACAAGTCCAAGGCACCAGCATCGTCGCCAAATTCGAACCGGTCGAACTCGAAGCCCTCGTGCAGGGCATCGTCAACGACCATCAGTTCCGCGCAAACGACCGAAAACAGACCTTCACGGTCAACGCACCGGGCAACACTTTGATCCAAGCGGACCGGGAGCGCCTTCGGGACGCCATCACGAACCTCGTCGACAACGCGTTGAAATTCACTCCCGAAGGCGGCACCATCCAGGTGTGGGCGGAAACATCCGGCCAGGATGCCATTGTCGGCGTCAAGGACTCGGGACCCGGAATGGAACCGGAACGACTCGATGCGTTGCTTCAACAGTTCGCGATCGCGCCCGATTATGCGCGACGCAAAGAACCGGGATGGGGCTTCGGACTGTTCGTCAGTCGACGCATCATCGAAGCGCACGGCGGACGCATCTGGGTCGAGAGCGAAGGAGTCGGCAAGGGATCTACGTTCTTCATCGCGCTGCCAATCGACAAGAAAACTCAGACGTCCCAGACCTGAGCATCAAGCGACCACAGGGCCGCCAAGGCGGCGTCCATCGCAGTCTCCAATCCGCCGACCAAGGTCTCCGCGGAACCGCAACGGGCCTCGACCATCTCCGCCGTATCCACCGGCGTGTGGTTCGGATAGCCCCACACGGCAAGCGGACCGGCCTCGTCGGCGGGCGGTGCACCCATCCAGATGCTCGGGATGTCCGCGCGATCAAAACTGTCGTCGTCAGATCCCGGGGGCGAGTAGGGGTCGCCGTTGACCCGAAGATACGCGTGGGTGGTCGAGACGCGGATCTTGTCCGCCGGCACACCCGCCGCAAGGTAGCCGTCGCGTGCCGCGTCGAGCACTTGTTGGTAGCCTGGGATGGACCCGGCTCCTTCGACCTTGGATTCCGTGATCATCAAGAAGACCGGGTACGTGCCCGCCGCGTCGCCGCACGGGTAATGCAAACCGGCCGGGTCGAAGTTGAGATTCGCGGCCACACTCGAGTCGTTCGCGCTCCCATAAGCTTCGACGAACGCGCGGCTTCCGATCAATCCGAGTTCTTCTTCGTCAAAGAACGCGAACACCAACGTGCGGTTCCAGGATGTACGGGAGAACGCGCCGGCCATCTCCAGAAGCGCCGCACAACCGAGCCCATCGTCGCGCGCTCCGTAGATGGTCTGGCGGATGATGTCGTAGTGGCAGCTGAACACGATCCACTCGTCCGCACGCGTCGTGCCGTTGTGGAACCCCAGGATGTTCGTGCCCGTGGCGCGGTAGTCGTGACGCACGACCTCGAGGCCGCGTCCGCGTAGTTCGCTCTCAAGATACGATTGGGCGGCGGCTTTGGCGGCGACGTTCTCGTTGTGACGGTTCGGATGACCCATCGCGAAATCGTAGAGGAGATCCCGCGCCGCGGCTCCCGACGGCTGCGCCGCCAACACATCTGGCAGGACAACGGTCTCTCCCGGAACGCTGGGCTCCGTTTCTTGCGCCCGATCGCCCAGACAAGCCGAGACGACGAGCGCAACGAGAACCACGAACGTCTTTCGCACGAGCCTCACGAGGCGAGTCCGGGACTGAAAAGGGTTTCCACCCATCGGTGACAAAGGACATAAGCCGCCCGCCCGCTCGACGGATTGTGCGCCGAGCCCTGCGATCGGTGACCATGTGCGCGGTCCTCGCGGGGACCTTGTTCGCAGGTTGTTTCAATCGCGACGCCCCAGACCCGACCGCGGTCGACGCCGAGATCCGCTGGACCGAACACGGCATCCCACACGTCACCGCCTCTGACTGGAAAGGACTCGGGCTCGGCTACGGGTACGCGTTCGCGCGCGACAACCTATGCACCCTCGCCGAGGAGGTCGTCACCGTCAACGGCGAACGTTCGAAACATTTCGGCGAAGGCGGCATGCGACAAAAGGGCGCCCAAGGCCCCCAAGTCACGCCGCTCACGAACATCCAAAGCGACTTTTTCTTCAACCTCTACAACCAGAACCCGGACCTCCTGCGTTCAGTCAACTCCAGCACGAACGAGGACGTCCACGATGCGCTCCACGGGTTCGTCGCCGGATACAACCAATACTTGGAACGCACACCGAAAGCAGACTTGCCGGAAGCGTGTCGCGATGCCGCGTGGCTTCGCCCCATCACGTACACCGACATGGTGCGACGCATCAACAAACTCCAGCTCTTTGCAAGCAGCTACCAGTTCTCCGCCATGATGTACGACTCACGCCCGCCCACGCCCGACACGCCAGTCGACCTGAGCACGCCCGCACAATGGGATCTCTCGCGGCTCCCGGATCCCACCAAGATGGGACTCGGCAGCAACGGATACGCATTCGGAAGCGCGATGACCGCGGACGGGGCCGGAATGCTCCTCGGCAACCCGCACTTTCCCTGGCATGGACCCGAACGGTTCCACCAAGCCCACTTCACCATCCCCGGAAAAATGGACACGATGGGCATCACGATCTTCGGCGTCCCCGTCATCGTGATCGGCTTCACCGACCAATTCGCCTGGACCCACACCGTGTCCACGGGTTGGCGGTTTGGACTCTACGAAGTCCCCCTCGCCCCGGGCGACCCCACGTCCTACATGTTCGACGGCGACACCCGACCCATGAAACGGTACACCGTCAACGTCGAATCCCTCGGCACCGACGGACAACCCGTCACGCGAAGCCGCGAATACTTCTTCACCCACTACGGACCGGTCATCAGCCTCGACCTCGTCGCCCAAGCCCCCGGCGTCCAAGGACTCTCCTGGGACGCGGCGCACGCGTTCTCGTTCCGCGACGCCAACGCAGAGAACGACCGACTCGCGGAACAGTTCCTCCGATTCGACTCGGCGCGCACCTTCGATGAATTCCTCGCCTCGCTCGACGAAGTGTTGGGAGTGCCCTGGGTGAACACGATCGCCGCGAGCCGTGACGGACGCGCCTTCTACGGCGACCTCTCCGTCACCCCCAACGTCTCGAGCGCGCTCATGGACGAATGCAACACCGCGATCGGACGCGCCCTGTTCCAGTACCAACGCCTCCCCGTCCTCGACGGAAGCCGCTCCGAATGCGCCTGGACGATCGACGAGCGCTCGCCGCAACCCGGCATCATCCCACCGGAAGAACTCCCCAAGGTCGAACGAGACGATTACGTGATCAATTCCAACGACAGCCACTGGCTCCCGAACCCCGATGCGCCCCTCGAAGGATTCTCCCCCATGATCGGATGGGAACGCACCGAACGAACGGGCCGCACACGCATGGGGTACGTGCTCTTGGAGGAACGACTCGCCGGAGAAGCACCTTGCGAACGCGATGCGACCGTGGACTGCACCAAGATGACCCTGGGCCGACTCCAAGACACGTTGTTCTCCAGCCGCATGTTCTACCCCGAGATCGTGCGGGACAATCTCCTCGCGGAAGCCTGCGTCGGACCCACCCTCGTCCCCCTCCAGAACGGGCGCATCATCGACATCGCCCCCGCTTGCACGACGCTCGAAGAATGGGACCTTCGCGCCGACCTTGACAGCAAAGGGACCGCGTTGTTCGAATTGTTCTGGCCCCGCGCTCCACGCACGTGGCGCACCACGTTCGACGCCACTGATCCGGTGAACACGCCCCGCGACTACATCGCCCTCCTCCCGACGGTCCGCCAAGCACTCGCCGAGGCCGCGATGCGACTCGACGACGCAGACATCCCCATCGACGCCTCCGTCGCCGACACGCGTTACGTGCACCGGAATGGCGAAAAGATCCCCACCCACGGCGGAAGCGACGGCGCCGGGTCGCCCAGCATGATGGTCATCCCGTTCGTCGACGGCATCGGCTTCGACGAGGTCGTCCACGGCAACAGCTACATCCAGACCGTCACCTGGAACGCGAACGGAGCGGTCGCCGAGACCATCCTCACCTATTCCCAATCCACCAACCCGGCGAGTCCGTACTACAGTGACCAGACCCGCATGTTCAGCCAGAAGCAATGGGTCTCGTTGCCGTTCCATGAAGCCGACGTCAAGGCCGCCACCCTGGAGTCGATGGCGATCTCCGCCGCGGTGCCTTAAGGGCCGTAGAAAGAACTGCAATCGCCGCCCACAAGGCTTTTACCCCAAGGGTAGGCTGAAATAGGATAGGTTGCGAGAGGCACAGGTAGGCTCCAACCGCCCCGGCTTCAGCCTGAGTGCTGCCGCCATCCTTCTCATCGTCGCACTCGCAGGCTGCACGGCGGCGCCGCCGAAGGCCATCGAAGCGACCGAGACCGCCCCCGCCGGCCCGAACGGCCGTGTGGCGCGAGGATCGGTCGTCGACGAAGAACTCCGCCCGCTCGCCGGCGCCGCGATCACCCACCTCGGAGGAACCTCCAACGCCACCTCCGACGACAACGGCAGCTTCGTCATGGACGGCCTGCCACGGTCGAAGGAAATCCTTCTCCAAGCGCGACACCCGCTCTACCGCGCACAGACCTTGAGCGTGAACCTCGAATTCATCGCCGAAACCACCGTGCGGTTCGTCCTCGGCGGCGGACCCGGACCCCCCGGCTACCACGTCACGAACATCACCCAAGGCATCATCATGTGCCAGGTCGCCGCCGGAAGCCACCACGGCTCCCCAGGATTCTACAAGTACTCGTGCCGCGACGTCCTCGGCGACGCGGGCGGACTCTCCGACGAACGCGTCTTGGTCCCCGTCGATCCCGGCGTCACCGTCGTCATCGTCGAACTCGTCTGGACCCCGCAATCCCAGGCCGCCGACGTGATGGGACTCACCGTCTACGCGTCGACCACGGAGGAAGAACTCCTCATCGGCGCACTTCACAGTTTCCCCGGCGGACATTACGTGTCCATGAAGGCGAGCACGGCCGCGTTGCAGTCCGCGAAGAGCCGCGGCGGAAACATCGAATCCTTCGTCCACGTCGACCCGGGCACCCTCGACGAACACATCCCCAACGCGGGCGTCGTCGTCGAACAAGAATTCACCCTCTACACCACGGCGTTCTACGGCGAGATCCCGCCGCCCGTGTGGAGCGCGCTCGACCAAGTCGAAACCTAACTCCACAGACTTCCGCGACAACCGTTAAATCGTGCGCCCGGGCTGGGTTTCCCGTGCGTTTCGTCGCCCTCGTCACCATCGTCTTCCTTGCGGGCGTCGCATTGCTTCCCCCCGTCCTCGCGCACAACGCGCAGGTCGCTCCCGAACAATACATCCGGTTTCTCAGCGACTGCTCCGACGACTGGGGCGGACACAGCGCCGTGCGCGACGGACACGACCTCGTCGCCCTCGACATGACCGAACGCTGGCTTGACGAGCATGACGAACCCGGCTTCTTCGTGATGCTCACCCTCGCGTTCGGTTTCGCCGAGACCGCAAGCCGCGGCGGCCCGCTTCGCGAGGACGTCGAACTCACGGGCCCCGACGGTCCCATCAAAGTGCGCCTCGTCACTGATGACAATTCGGCGTTCCACGCGGAGGAAGCACAAGGCTTCCGCGTGCCCGACGTGATGGTCCCGGTCCGACCCAGCCTCCTGTCAAACGGACAACCGGACGGCTCCCGCATCCTCGTGGAATTCGGATTCCGATTCTCCACCCTCGCCCTCGAAGCCGGCGACAAGATCACGGGCGCCAAGGTCCAGGCCTTCGCGCAGCAAGACCAGGGCGACTACATGCCCGGCGGGTACTTCTTGGCGGGCATCGCGAGCAGCGCCAACATCAACGACTGCCCGCAATCCGGACACCAAGGCGGCGGAGACCCCGGCACGCGGTATGTGCGCAAGGATTACCCGATGCGCGGCACCGAGACACCGTACATCGATTTCACCCTCGACACTGACGCGATCGCGGTTTCCGGCGCAGAGAAGCAATCGCTCTCCGTGATGGTGCGGAACAAGTTCGCAAACCAACCGCAAGACGTGACGGTCACGGCGGTCGTGCCGGCCGGATGGAAGACCACGGAGACGGCGAAGAAACCTGTCCCGGCGCTTCAACAAGCGACGATCCCGGTGGAGCTCTTCGCGCCGACCGGGACCGCGACGAACGGCACGATGAAACTCATCGTCGAGACGTCGCTTGGCGGGCACGGCGAACGAGAACTGGCGATGTACTGGTACCCCAAAGGCGTGGAAGCGACGATCCCGGAAACGACGACCGCGGACGCACCCGGCCCGACCGGAGCTCTTCTTGCTTCGGTGCTCGTGGCCTTCGCGTTGCTCCGTCGCCGCTCGTCACAGTGACGACTGCTAAACGTGCTGGGCGTGCTCGTCGTGTCCTTCCATCTCGCCGACTTGTAGGTGCAGTTCGACGACGTCCATGAACACGTACTCGGTCTGGATCTCCACCAAGAATTCGTATTCGCCTTCCGCGACGAACAAGACGTCGGGCACCAGCCACCACCCATCCCCTTGGGGGTCGAGGATCCGGTGTTCGCCGCCGTGGTGGATGTCTTCCTCGTCCTCGTCGTGTTCCTCCGCACCGGGCGGCACGACCTCGAGCAAGATGCATCCGTATGGTCGGCCGCACGTGTCGTTGAGCAGAACCGAATTGTCTTCCTTCCAGATGATCTTCAGGTAAAGGTCGCTGAACGCGCCGTGGGACGGTGACGGTTCGACGCGCATTGTCACGTGGAACGTATCGGTCTCGCCGACCACTTCTACCGGTTCGGTCGATTCTCCCGCGTATGGCGGCGACGTGGACGTGAGCACGGCCGCGAGGGTCATCACGATGACGCCGATGATGGCTTCGCCAGTAACGAGTCGTCCGAACGGTCGACGTACGCGCGTAACGGGCGCGGCTTGGGCGACGAGCCGGCCGAGGAAGACGAATCGGTTGATCGCCGCCAGAAGAACCATGACGACCGCGAGGAGGATTTTCCCCAACAAGGCGAGCCCGTACAACCCTCGGAACCATGCGAATAGATCCGAAACACCAGGCAGGCCGAGAATCCCGATTCCAAGAAGGAGACCTGTGAGCGCCATCGTGATCACGGCGACGAGGGCCGCGTTGCTGAAACGGGTCCCGATGCTGCGGAGTTCCGGTTCGCTGGCGTCGACCCGTGTGCGGGCAATGAGGAGGAAGCCGAAGACCAGCAGTCCACCGACCCAGGTCGAGGTCGCAAGAAGATGGACCGTGTCCAATCCGATCCACATCCAGCCCTTGAACGAGGCGTGGCCTGAGCGAGCGGAGAAGCCGGCCAAGGCGATCACTCCAAGGGTCAACACGCCAGCCCGGGCGCCGCGACCCGCCGGCAAAAAGATCGCGGCAGCCGCGAAGGCAAAGGCCAACGACAGTCGGACGGAGAGTTCCTGAAGCACGGTCGACGCAGCCCATTCGCTTGGCGCCAGACCAGTGCGTTGGATCGCATCGCCCAACAGGATGGCGCTGCCTGCAACGAGCAAGGGCCATCCGAGGCGGTCGACCTCTCGCAAGAAGCCGCTGATGGATCGGGGCGCGACGATCAGAGCGAAGAGAACGCTCGCCGTTGCGAGGAACAAGCCAAGGAAGAACGTCGAACGACCGACGAGGGAGGCCGCGGTCGGCGCGTCGCCGGCGGAGCGTTCCGTTGCGGGTGGACTGAAATTGCCCACTGCGAACCCGAAGGTCTCCTGCGTCGTGTGATGGTCGACCCGCGAGAGGCCTTTCCATTCGACGCGGAACGACCCATTCCCGACGTCGTCCCGGAGTGTGACGATGAGGACGGGCTCGGGTCCGGATTCGACGAGGAGATCGTCGTTGTCGACGCGGGTCCCGTTCGTGTCAAAGACCTGAAGGGAGGAGCCCGCGGGGTCGACGTCCTGTGAAAGGCGGACGGACACCTCGGAGGGTGCAACGGCCAGGCGGGAGCTCGGCGACGGCTCGCTGGAGACGAACCGGGCATGGGCGGAGACGACCGGCGAGGCCAGGACCAGGAGGAGTACAAGAAAGGCGGCGAACCCCGTCTTCACGCAGGCTGCGGAAGAATCAGCGGACGGATGAACATGCCCCCCAAACAATCCTCAAAACGAGGGCCGGGAAACCATTGAAAGACATGGGTTTCCGCAAACGCCTTCGATTAAACCACCCAATCACAATCCTTATATCGCCTCACCCGGGGTAGAAGGGTTTCGTGAAGGCTACCGTGACGCGCGGCTTCCTCCTGGGAATCCTCGCTTTGGCACTCCTTTCCGTCCCCGTCCAAGCGGTCCATGTGGACGGCTCGTGCTCAGGTCACGTCGAAGCCGTCAACCCCTGCGACGTGCCCAGCGTCCCACCCCCGGGCGAAGAATCCAAGACCGGCACGGCCAAGGTCATCCCGATCACGCCCAAGAAGGAACAGACCGACGTGCTCGCCGAGATCGGCGCGTTCTTCGGAGCCATCGGACAAGGCATGGGCAAGGGCGTCTCCGCCATCGGCTCCGGAGCCGGAGCCGCATTCATCGGCGTCGGCGCACTCATCATCGGCCTCTTCACTCCGCTTGCTTCCCTCCTCTCCTCCCTCCGACCCGACGGCATGCCCATCGTGCTCTACGCCGGCATGACCGCCACCAGCACCGCCGCCGTGGCCGGCGGAGCACAGTTCGGAGTCTGGGCCCTCATCAAGAAGTTCTTCCCCCTCGGACTCCCACTCCTGGGACTCTTCAGCCGCATCGACAAGGACGAACTTCTTGAGCACGAGCGACGCGCCCGCATCTACGAACTCATCAAACAGAACCCCGGCATCCACCTCAGCGAGATCGCACGCGAACTCGAATACGCTTGGGGAACCACGTTGCACCACCTTCGCAAGCTCCGCGCCGACCACTTGATCCTCTTCAAGGATGTCGGACACCACAAGAGCTTCTTCATCAACGGCTCCGGACTCAGCGAGATCCAGATGCAGGCGATGAGCCTCGTCAAGAACGGCACCCTCGCCCACCTCGCGCACTACCTGGAGGACCACCCCCGCGTGAGCCTCAAGGAACTCAGCGAAGCCCTCAACATCTCCCCGCCCCTCGCCGCGTTCCACATCCGGAAACTCGAGAAAGCCGGCTTCGTCTCCAAGGTCCGCGACGGCAAGAGCGTCCGACTCAGCACGACGCAGGCCCTCCCGGCCGGGTTCTTCGGCGGCATCGCCCAAAACGCGGCGCCAGAAGCCCCTGTTCCGGTCCCGGCCAGTTAGACTCTTAGAATTCGCGCTGAAAGTCTTCCTCCGATATCTGCAGTTGTTTCAAAAGGCGCCGGACGGAAAAACGGCTTATTGACCCGTGGAATGCGACGGTAAAAGTCTCGCGGATCCTGACGTGCGCAAGTTTTCGATGGCTACCTCGCTGGCCGATTACGTGCCAACCCAGCCGCGAAAGCGTTCGTAAGACTCGTTCTCCATCAAGTTCGCCCGGAAGCCTAGTCACCTACGTCCACCGTCACCAATTTGGCGTGAACGGTGGCTGATTCGTTCGTTGCGACTTTTTCGTCCGGCGCCGTTTCCAGGCGCCAGGCGATTGCCTCCTTGGCGAGCCGAAGCGCAGTCCGCTCGGTTTTTGCGTCGACAACAATCGACGGAATACCGACGACAGTACCCGTATAGTGCCGAGTGTCTGAATCAAACTCCAGAACCACTTGGTACTTCATACGCATTCCAGATTCCACCGCAGCCGAGATAAGCTGTTCGCCTTCGCCTAATAATACAAACATTGGTTCCCGGGTTTGCATAATCGCGCGAGAAACTTTTCAGCCCGGGGTTCTTCTCCCGGACGTGCGGGCTTCGGTTCTCGCCTTCGTATTCCTCGTGTTGCTCGTGCCGACGGCCGCCGCTCACATCGCGCATCCTCCTCCTTCCGTCGTCCTCGAAATGGGAGGATACAAACTCGCCGTGACCCCCACGCCAGCGCCCGTCACCGCCAACACGCCGACGGTCTTCGTCCTCGTCGACGTCCACGAAGACCCCGACCACCCGTTTCCCGGCGCCCGCATCCGGTTCACGACGGAATCCGAAGCCACGGTCGCTGAACACGATTTCCAACAAAACGGCACCATTTGGGAAACGTCGCCCGTCCTGTTCAACGCGACCGGGACACTGTCGGCCCGCGTGCTCCTACAACCAGAGAACGAATCCCGAGGTCGATTCTCGTTCTCGGTCTACCGAGCCTTGCCGTTCAATTTCGCCCCGTTGGATGCGACCAATGATCCCATCGCCCTCGTCCCGTACGCGCTCGCGTTCCGCACACTTGACCCTACCACGAGCCGACCGCAGGACGTTCTGGCGGATCTTCGCGCCATGATCTTTCCGGCCGGGACCAACCCCGCGAACGGGGATCGGTTCGAGACGATCACATTTGCAAAGAACGAGACCGGCGAATGGACGGCCGTCGCAACATTCGAGTTCGCCGGACCTTGGCGCATCCATTTTACCTCGGACTCGGGCGGGTTCCAAATGCTGGAAGTCGCGCCGTGGCAGGTCGATGTGCTTGCTGCGGCGGACACGAAGGACACGCCCGCTGCTGGGCTGTTCATGGTGATGGGCGCGGTGCTCCTGGCAGCCGCGCTCGTGATGCGCTCGCCGCCTCGGCGCGCGCGATGAAAAAGGGGTTTGAGGAGGGCGTCGGAGGTGCAGATTCCGAAGCCAGGGGTTGAAGAAGGCGAGGCGCGCCCTCCTCAAACTCAGCCGACGACCCGGAATCGCATATAGTCTGGGCCTGGGCGAAAATCCCAGACCCGCTAGGCATTGCGCATTAGTGAGCGGGTGGCGCGTTGTTGCCGCCACGCGTACCCGACGATGCCGCCGATCCAGAGCCAGAAGCCGCACACGAGCGGTCCGCCGAACGTGGAAAACACGAGCCGGTTGACAAGCGGGCGTTCTGGTGAAGAGACCCATAGGATCAAGGTGCCCGTCAAGGAGCCGGCGACGAGGAGTCCAAGGGAGAACGAAGCGCCCATGCGTGGCACTTGGAACCGGTCGAACATGGTCCACCCGAGGAAAAACGCCAAGATCCCCAATGGCGCAAGCAAGGGAAGCATCGCGTAGCCGCGGGATTGTTCCAAGTATCCAGACAAGTCGTCGCCGATGGCGAGCGCGAGGACGACAAATGCGGGAAGGAGCGCGCCAGCGATGAGTCCGAGGGCGAAGGGTCGGGGTTTCACGCGATGGGGGCCTCCGGCTTGGGCGACAAACCGGGGGCAGGTCGACTCTTGACCGTGGGCGCGTTCGCCTTCGCCCAAACCGCTTCCTTCTGAGCGTCCTCGAAGAGCAATTGGTCTTCGTAGAACCAGAACGGGTGATGTTCGAACGTGTCGATCTTCACAAGGTACGGGAGGATCGAGTCGGGCTCCACTTTGACCACCGAGCCAGTCTTCGGCAAGCCGCTGAAAAGACCCTCATCGTAGGAGGGGAACGTCTTCGCGTTGATGCGGACACGGTCCTTCAAGGCGTATTTCGTGCCCATTCTCCGCGCCGAACACACCCTCAATTAATACGTTTTGGTGGCGGCCGGGAGCCGGTTTGCCACGGACCCGCGAACCACATCCTGCCACTCGCGAGGATGGCATAACCCACGACGGTGGAGCAAGGTTCAGTCGAGGGAATCACACCATGAAGACCAAATTCACGATCGTAGGACTCGCACTGATGATGTTGAGCGCCGCGCTTGCCGGATGCACAGGCAACAAGGACGACACACCCCCGCCCGCGCCGACCACGCCCACCACCAAGGCTCCGGCTCCGAAGCCCGTCGAGCAAGCCCCACCGCCCCCGGCCAAGGCCGTCCCCGGCATCGCCTACAACCAGACTGGCACGTACACCATGCAGAGCGCCCCCGCATTCCCGACCTTCAACGTCACGACCACCTGGACGATGCTCACCATCGAATACTACCTCAACTCGACCTCCAGCTGTTACGTGATCCAAAGTGAACCCCCGAGCGGCCTCTCCGTCGGCGGCTCCCCGACCATCACCATCACACCCCCGGTCTCGTCCGCCTTCAGCTTCGAACTCCCGCCCGGACCCGGCTCATGCGGCACGGTCAACGGCGTGATCAAGCACGACTCGACCGAGATGGCGAACGAGGTCGGACTCTGGACCGTCACCGTGACGGGTCGCGGACAGAACCTCGACCTCGTGCTCCTCGTGAGCGGCGAATAGACACGTTGTCGCCTTGGGCCGCGCACCCCGGCCCAAGGTCTCCTCTTCCTTTCCACGCCCAAGGTCGGCGAAGATTACTTCAAGCCCGTTCCGACTAGGCCGCGATAAGGTCGAGAGAATGCCCATCGCCACGCCAGCCACCCCCACCGCCGTGCCGGAGTTCCGCAACGAGAACACCGTCTTCCACTTGCGACAAGCAAGCAAGATCGACGAGTTCCACGCCAAGTACGAAGCCGCGTTGAAGAAGGTCCGGAAAGAGATCGGCAAAACGTTCCCGCTCATCATCAACGGCCAACGAATCCCCGGCAAAGGCGGCAGTTTCGACGACACCAACCCCGCGAACACGAAGGAACTCGTCGGCAAGTTCCCGCTCGCGGCCAAAGAAGAAGTGCAGAAAGCGATCCAAGCCGCCGACGAAGCGTTCCCCGCTTGGTCCGCGTTGCCCTACACGGAACGCATCAAGATCATCCGCAAAGCGCACGAACTCGTCAAGGAACGCAAATACGAGTTCGCCGCACTCATGACGATCGAGAACGGCAAGAACCGGTTCGAATCGATGGTCGACGTCGACGAAGCCGTCGACTTTACCGAATTCTACCCGTACCAGTATGAGAAGAACAACGGGTTCATCACCAAACTCGGCAAAGCGTTCCCGAACGAAGACTGTGTCTCCATCCTCAAACCGTTCGGCGCCTGGGGCGTCATCGCCCCGTTCAACTTCCCCGTGGCGATCACGATCGGCATGACGACCGCATGCATCCTCACCGGAAACACGTGCGTCATCAAACCCGCAAGCGACACTCCGCTCGTCGCGCTACGGTTCGTGGAACTCCTTGAAGAAGCCGGCGTCCCCAAAGGCGTCGTCAACTTCGTCACCGGAAATGGCAGCGTCGCCGGCCAAGCCATCCTCGACTCCCCCACCATCAAGGGCATCGTGTTCACCGGAAGCCGCGACGTCGGACTCAAGGTCATGGAGACCGGCTTGAAGTACGAGCGACCCGCCATCGTCGAGATGGGCGGAAAGAACCCGATCATCGTCACCAGCAAAGCAGACATCGAGAAGGCTGTCGAAGGCGCCGCGCGAAGCGCCTTCGGGTTCAGCGGACAAAAGTGCAGTGCCGCGAGCCGCATCTACATCCAGCGACCCGTGTACGAGGAATTCAAACGCAAACTCGTCGAGTGGACCAAAGACAGCTGCAAGGTCGGCAACCCCGAAGAACGGGACACGTTCATCGGACCCGTCGTCAACAGACGCAGCCACGACCAGTACGTGGAATACGTCGAGGCGTACTTGCGGACGCGGTTTCCCGAGCGGCGGTTCACGGTCATCAACCACGGCATCTCCAGC
>CAYOZB010000032.1:0-25137 GCA_964408365.1 uncultured Halobacteriales archaeon
GGCCTGACCGGCATCTTCGGCTACGACCCGCTCGCCGGCATCACGCTCTCCGACATCGAGCGCAAACCTCGCCTTCGCCGCCGTCCTGCGGTGGGTCCCGGGCGGGATCGCTACCGCCGTCAGGACCGCCACCCGCGCCGGCGGAGCCGCACTCGACGCGCTTCGCGGCATTGCCAGACCGGCAGTCGACGCGTTCGCCGGGGTAGCCCGCGCAGCCGGCCGAGTCGCTGGCCGGGCGGTTGATGCGATCGCAAGAGCGCGGCAGGGTGGTCGAGCAGGGGATGCAACGAGCGGGGCGCAAGGAACTGGTCGACCTGCTAAGGGCTTCATCGGCCCGTCGCAGGTGAGATTTGCCCAGAACAGCATCAGACACACTTTCCGTGACCGACGCCCAGTCTTCGAGATGGCGGCCGCGTTGCGAGCCAAGACGCTTGACCCCGCAAAGGTGGATCCGATTCGCCTGGTCGAACACCGCGGCAACTTGTTCACCTTGGACAACCCACGACTCGCCGCATTTGGCGCCGCGGGCGTAGATGTCCCGTACAGAATGGCCACACCTCTGGAGATCGCGAGGGAGTGGGCGGCTAAGTTCACGACCACGACGGATGGGCTATCAATTCAGCTTCGGATGTGGTGATGAGGTGACCATGGACATTGTCCAAGCGCGTGATTCGGTTCAGACGAGAGAGGATCTCGCCGAGTTTGTGCGCGCGCTCCACCAGGAATCTCTGACCAACGGGAGCGCCTGGGAGAACTCGACGCTCGAGCGCTTCCTGGAAGCCCTCGCCGCGTGGATCTCTGATATGGACGGCTACTTCAAGAACCAGGGTGTACCGGAGCCCAATCAGCCCGACTGGCACCTCGTCGGCCAAATGCTGTTCGCCGCGACAATTTACGAATAACGTGGCGCTGTTCGACCGACCTCCCGATCAGTGGGCAACGAGAAGGGCACACATCACCGCGGAGCTTCGGTACTCCCCGACGGCCGGCGGTGACTTGTACTGGGCCCTCCAGGCACCGACCTAGCGACGTTGCCGCAGTTCCTGCAGGGCCGACGATCCATTCCAGGTGCCCTTCGGCTCAGGCGTAGCATGGGCGCGAGCCAACAAACGATTGACAACGTGGAGGAGACGGGGCGATGCGCGTGGGAAGAGACGTCAGCCTTAGGCCTACAGACATCGGCATTGAGCTTCCAGGCGGGATCAAGGTCAAGTTTGATGGTTGGGAGGTGCTGCTTGCCGCTGCGATCGTGGTGCTTGTGCTTACCGTGCTCATCACAGCCCTGCAGCCTTGGGGTTGGTGGGTCGCGGGAGGGCTATTCGTGGTCTGGCTCCTCCTGGTGATCTTTAGACCGAAGAGCTGAGGCGGCCTCGCGCGACCCAGATATCCGCCATCGATGCGACGCCCTCGTCGAACTCTGACCGGCGCACGAAGGCGGTGACGGGCACGTCTCTCGCCGATATCGGCTGAGTAAGCGGCCTCACCGGCTTCTTACCAGAAGGGGTGGGCATCAAGCGAACGGCGCAATGAGCCGACGGGACAGTCGCCGGATTCCCAGCTGTCGCCTCCGTCGCGATGGCGGGTCAGCGGGAGGACTCGATCCCCGGGGGGTTCAAATCGATGTGCAGCGTTCGATCCGGCGACCATCCCGCCAGGCTGACCCTGGTCGGAATTCCGGAGCCCGACACCTGAGGCTTCGCACATCTGTTGGGCGCCACAGGCCCCACCGCGTTCCACCGGGTCCGGAGCGAGGACGCAAGGTTCGACCGGGCGAACCTGATAGGTAGTCAGGCGAGGCGTGGGTAGGGGAGCGGTCCGAGCTGCTCCAGAGTCCTCGACCACGCCACCGGCGAGCGGCTCCCAGCGGCGCCGCCTACTTCACCGAACTCGGCGGCGTGAAGGACGCGGTGCCGGTCGACGCGGCCACTGCCGACGAGATCCGGCGGCGCCTTGTGGGCCGCCAGCCGTGACGTCGAGCGGACGAGGGTGCTCGCGTCACGCGGTCAGGTCCGGGAGATCCGCCATCGTGAGCAGCTTCGGCGCGACGCCGGCGGCCACCTGACCCGACCGTCGAACGATAGTCGGCACGACCGTCTCTACCCATCGCCGCTCGGGCGGCGAGTAGGGGACCGCCCCGGTCTTTCGCGCGTCGAGGTCCGTGCCTCGCTTCGCCGCGAGGTACCCGAGCTTCGACAGGATCGGCGGCGTCAGCCCGAGCGCCTTGGCCGCGCGATCCCGCGGTGCTCCGCCCCCCGGAGGCGCGGCCGCTATGACCTCCGTCAGGCAGAAGTTGGCGACCGAGGACAGGCCCTCGCGACCGGCGCGATGGGCGCGCCAGCGATGCCACATCTTGATGACGTCAGGCGAGGCGACGAAGTCGACCGGCGGCGGGAGGTACGTCGGTCGCGAGGGTGGCTTCCCGATCAGCACCTCGACCGCTACCTGACTCACTCGAACCCCGCCGGGTGGCGTCGCGCCGGTGCCGTCGCGATCGCTCACCCCCGCGCTCCGGAACCGGAATTCGAACTCGGCCCCGCCCTGAGCGAGGAGCACATCGATCTCCCAGGAGCGAAGGAACGCCTCGACCGGACCGCGGGCCCCGGCTTCGGTGGCGAACCGGTCCGCCGTCTCGACCACGAGGACGTCGTCGTCGAGCACGCCCTCGAAGCCCGGCCCGGCGACGGGCAACCGAGGAGGGTGATCGAATGTGATCTCCCAACCGTCGGTGACCAGCGCGTATTCGAGTCGCCACAGAAGGCCGCTCACGACCGCGACGATATCTCGCGCCCGACGAGACCGCAGCGATGACGAGCGACGAGACGCCCGTGCGGATGGCCAAGCTCGCTCGACGGCCCGTCCACCCGCGACGCCTCACAAGTTGGGCAGAGTCAGGCCCACACGGCGACACTGTCATGCCGGGCGATGCTCAACTACGGACCACTCCGGCGGGCTGACTGATCGAGTTCTTGTACCCCACGGGTCCGAGCTAGATTTGACTGTCGCGCCCGGTTCCGGGCATGGACGGGACAATTTGGGTACCCACCTGTCCACCGTCCATGAGTCTCCCCGCCATGTCTGGGTCGTCAGCCGAGATCACGAAGAGCGAGATCCCACAGGCCGCGGCGACGGATA
Source organism: uncultured Halobacteriales archaeon (assembly GCA_964408365.1). GTDB lineage: Archaea > Thermoplasmatota > E2 > JACPAO01 > JACPAO01 > JACPAO01. The sequence goes on from CAYOZB010000032.1 coordinate 3,133, forward strand.
ACGCAGCTTTGTCGACCGGGCCGTTGGGGAACGAGAGCGCCTCGCTTACCGCGACGGTCGACATGACGCCTTCGCGCCCCAGTTTCTGGCTGTCAAGACCGGCAGCGCGCTTCGGGTCCACGAATCCGCGAACGCCGTTCTTGGCGAATACGACCCGACTGACGCCCATCAAGGCTGCGAGCTCAACCGCGACAAAGTCGGCATTGACGCCGACCAGGCCCAACGTCCCCGCTATGAGCACAACAGCGCCGGCTTCGAGCCGCGCACCCACCGCTGCACCGATACTTCGTAGCTCTTGGACGTCTGCGCTTTCGAGTGAGATATCCTCGAATGCCACGCCTAGGTGTTCGAGAGCCTCGGCCACGAACAGCATGTTCAAAGCGCAGGCTCGCCGTCCCAGGTCTTCCCTTCGCGACCGGCCGACACTGCCAACGACTTCCTGATTTGCGACAGCCAGGTTCCCACCGCCAATAACGACCCCGACGCCGGATCGCTGCGCCACCGCCTGTACTAGTGCGGCCGTAACCGCCAGATGTTGTTGGTCGTACATTGCCTTGCCGGCCGCCAGATAGCGCCCGCTTAGCTTCAAGACAACTCCATCGAGGCTCATTGGGCGCTGATTCTCACGACGGATTCAGGCCTTGGTTGCGCCAGCGTGAATGTAAGTGCGTCATCGCGTGGTACGCGCCCAGCGCCGTGAACAGATGAACTGATTTGCGGGCGAAGTCGCTGCCCGCCCAAAATGTCCAGCGGGATGAGGCTGACGTCGTGCTCTCCCGATTGCACCCTGTGCACCTCTTCGACGAGGACGGTCGTCAGACTGGTGGCCTGAAGGGCCGATCCGCGGCTTCGAACTTGTCAATCTCTGTCCTGCCATATCCGAACGGTCCCGCGGACTGTTACGAGTGCGTTCGTGCCTTGGCGCAGTCACCCGGCCTCGGACGCCACGAAAGTCTGGGCCTCCTGGTATTCATCGGGAGTGTTCACATTCATTGCTCGAGTGAAGGGCAGTGCGCGAATCTCTCCGCGCGAGCATAGCTGCTGGATCAGCTCACGCAGGCTCCTGCCACCGAGGCTGGCATACCTTGCTGCGAATTGCGCGGCTTCGGCGCTCCATAGGTAACTCCCGATGCCACGAACAAACGGCCCATGCGGAGTAGGGCTGAGGTTTTCAGAGACAAGAAGCCGTGACGGGATCCTGGGATGGGCGTTCGAGACGCCATAGGTGACGGCACCGACCACAAGCCTCGCCTTGGACTCTATTCGTGATGGCGCGTGGCGAAAGAACGCGATCTGCTCCGCCTCGATGAACAGGTTGTCGGCATCAACTGCGAAGAACAGACTCTCTTTGAGTTGTGGATAGACCCGAGCCACGCACTCGGCATAAGCGGTGGGTGCGTCTTCGAGGTACGAGACCATCGAGGACATTTCTTGCCCGACCTCTTGCTTGATTTGAGCGGCGAACGCGTCTATCTTTCCGGGCGCCACCACACAAAGCACACGGTCCACGACACCCGAGCCGTGGGCGATTCGAATGTGCCGACTGACGAGCGACTCCCGGCCTATTCGAAGCAGTGCTTTGGGCTTCCCATGGCTGATGGGCGCGATGCGGGTGCCTTGGCCGTTCGCAAGGAGGACGAGCAACATCGGGACCCATCTTAGCGACGCAATCCTACGATCCCAGTAGAGGGTGCGTGGCGCGCGCTGAGGAGGCGCCTGGGAGCGGCACAGTTGCCAAGGCGATGCTGCTGATCGAGGTCCGCCGCCCGGTCTCTGGGGTCGCCAACGAACTTCGAAGGACTAACGACGATCCATCGAACGACTTGCCTGGAGCCATAAGATGGGCAGCGAATGAGAAGATGGCGTTGTGTCTCCGAAACTCGCGCCGGCCGCGCGCATGGTGAGCGCGTCCGATCCCTTCCATCAAGGGTTGCGCTCCCGTATCGGAGTGCCGGCGCGAGGCGCCGGGCCTTCGCCCCTTCAAAGGATTTCTGCGGCCTGAAGCAGTTCGTGTACGCTCGGTTGAGTGGGCCGCATAGCGCCGAGGGCCAACTCCGCATCACCGCGTGACAGGAAACCAGCAGTGATCTCGCGAGAGAGTCGCGCGGAATCCGGGCTGAAGCGCAGCAAGCGCCTTGCCGTAGCCTCGGTTGCGGCGGCGAGACCGCATGAATTCCAACCGCCCTCGACGAGACGTTCGCCTGGCGGCCTCATCCAGCCGATTGTGGTCAGCCTCTGCTCGGTATCGCCCAGCCTCCAGTTGTAAAGAAACGGCAGATGCACAACCCAGACGGGTGTCTCGCAACTTGCGGGCTGGAGTCGGCGAATGGCGGACACGGTGCCGTGGCCATCAGCCATTACGGACGCGCTAAGCCCTGCCCATTCGTTGAGCCCGAGTACGACGATTGCGGCTTTCTTCGTTGTCGCGTACGCGAAGTAGGCGCGCACGACCGTCCGCCGGCAGAGCTGACATGGGCGTACAAACGCCATCGAGTGATTGCACTTGACTGAATAGTGCCTTCTGTTCTCAGCGTACAACCGCCGAACCTCTTCGGCCGCGAGATCCGAACGACTGTAAAGGTCGGCCGTTGCATGGTAGCTCTCACGGTCATTTGCTCGAATTAGAGGTCGCATGTCGAAGACAGCATGTCGAACGGATAGTTGATCTGCTATTTCGGCACTTCTCGTCTCGATGTGCGCTGGGTAGTACCCGCTCCTTATCGTGAACGAGGAAACGTTCTTCGTGCGCTGCCGGACTTCGAAAAGCGCGGCAGTACTGTCCTTCCCGCCAGAAATTCCGACGACGACGCGAGCGGAGCCCGTCGTGCCATTGACACTGTTCTCGAACCAGGTTCGTTCCTTATGGATCGCCTCTTGGTTGTACGCGTCGTCGTACCATCGACAAATGCTGCAGAGCCCACCGACGACCGAGATGGTGGGGTTGGCGGTCGAATTTAGGCACCGGCTACATTCGAGCTCGGTCAATGTGCTCCCGTCCTTCCCGGTACAGCGTTCGGTACGTATAGCGGCGGCGAATTCTTCATGATGCCACGCAACGTTTCCTCGGAGTTCATAGTCCGAAGTGCGGGTGGCGGATGCGCCGCCAACATGCTAGATCCCGACCGACAGGGCGTCCCCATCTTGGACGGATCTCCTAAACGGATCCCCCAACAAGAGCGCGTAGCTTTCGACCAGCGACCAGATCAAACGGTGGCTGCTGGAGTAGCTGGCCGGATAGGAGCCGCTCAGTCGGCGATCCCGGGATCGGCTCATCATCACCATTGAACGGCGCCAGCTTCGGCTTCCTGGCTTGCGCAATTTCCGAGACCTGGGCGGATATCGCACCGGGGACCGCGAGACGCGGTGGCAGGTGCTGTACCGAAGCGATGGCTTCCATGCAATTTCGGCGGCCACCGTCCGGGCCCTCCGGCTTCGTTGCGGGATCCGTCAGGTTGTCGATCTGCGCCGACCCGACGAAATCGCTCGGGAACCGGACCCGTTTGCGTCTGTGCCTGAGATTCGCTACAGCCAGATCTCCATGGCTACCGCAGGCGAGGGCAAGCCCGGAGATGCGGCTGGATATTTCTCGATGGTCGAGCATGGAATGCGCCAGATGGCCGAGATCGTGTGGGCTCTGCTACGCGAGGATGGGCTGCCCGCCGTAATTCACTGTGTGGCGGGGCGGGACCGCACGGGCGTGGTGATCGCGGTCCTGCTGGAAGCCATCGGGATCGATCGTCAGCAAGTCGCCGACGATTACGCACTCTCGAAGACATGCTTCGCGCGCACCGCCGACGTTGGCGTCCCGTCCGACGAGCGCACACGGACCGTCAAGTGCCGACCTGGGGTCATCCTGCAGCTGATTGACTACTTGGAGCGGACGCACGGCGGCGCCGCCAACTACCTCATGGCCTGCGGTGTGTCGGAGACGGAGCTCGAAGATTTGCAGCGTAGGCTCACGTTAAGGTCGATGCCCATACGACCAAGTACATCCGTGAGCGGCGATACAATGAGTGTAGCAATTGGGACCATCGAGGACTAATGCAGCCAGCGATCAAGGTTGCCCTTCTCGCAGCGCCTCTCGTGGCTGTCCCGCCGGCCGCTTATGGCGGTGCGGAGCGAGTCATTGCCTCTCTTGCGGATGAGTTGCATCGACGCGGTCACGATCTGACAGTGTTCGCGTCCGGTGATTCGCGGGTTCCCGGTCGACTCGTCGCCATTGTTCCTGCCGCCGTGTGGGCGGGAGGTTCCCCAGGGATGGTCTCAGCAGCGTTCGAGATGGTGGCTGCGGAAGCGGCTTGGCGCCATGCGAATGAGTTCGACATCATTCACTCACACTTGGGCGGAAAGGGCTTTTCCCTGGCCCGTCACTGCGGAGTACCTGTGATATCGACGATGCACACGGCCTTAGACGGCATCGGTATCCGCGCCCAGCTCCGCGAATTCGCTGAGATCCCCTTAGTGGCGATCAGCAACAGCCAACGTCAGTCCGCGCCGGACGCGAATTGGGTCGCGACGATCCACAACGGTCTCCCACTTCGGAAGGCCAAGCTGGGGACCGGAGCGGGAAGCTACTTGGCGTTTGTCGGTCGAGCTTCGGCCAAGAAGGGCGTCGCGGAAGCTGTGGAGGTTGCCCGTCTAACTGGTATTCCCCTCAAGATCGCAGCCAAGGTTCACAATCCAATGGAGACGATGCTCTTTGACCAGGTCGTCCGGCCTGCGGTAGCCGACGGTGTGGCGGAATACTGCGGTGAACTCCCTAGTCCGGATCGCGACGATCTCCTTGGCGGAGCCATCGCAACGCTGATGCTGGGTGACTGGCCAGAGCCCTTTGGTCTTGTTGCTGTGGAGTCCATGGCGACCGGGACGCCTGTCATTGCCCGTCGGGCCGGGGCACTCGTCGAGACTGTGCGTCCGGGCCTCAGCGGATATTTGGTCGACTCCGTGGCAGAAGCGGTGTCGATGGTGGAGGCCGCATCGAAACTCGACCGAAGGGCCGTGCGACAGTACGCTGTCGCTGAGTTCTCGTCGGAGCGTATGGCGGATGGCTATGAAGACGTTTATCGACAGATGATCGAGCGGAGGTGAGCAGCGAGCATGCCAACACGCGCCATTGAACCCCCGCCGCCCAGTGGTCAGCGGCAAGACTCACGGTGGGTGGCCGAAGAGGCCCTCCCAGGTCTGTTGTTCGCCTCCACCATCGAGTCGACGGACAGATGGATCAACATGTCCGCCCTGATGATTTCGTCCCTTCGCCAGAACGGGGGTCCTTTCTCCGCGGCACCTATCCTGCTTTGCGTTGCGGACCGAACCAGGGAAGCGAAAACGATCGGGGATATCTCCGCCTCCCGGATCCGAGTGCTCCGCATGCCGGCATCCAAGCGGAATCGGTACGAGAACGCGATCCTACCACTGCGATATGCGTCCCTCGCGACGGGTTCCTTCTCGCATCTGGTCACGCTCGACCCCGACATGGTCATCCTCGGCCTTTCGCGGCTCAACCAACATCTCGACGGGCGGGTTTGGGCGCGGGAGTCGAGCAAGGCGGGCATCCTTGCGCGGCTCGGCCGCAACTATTGGAAGAAGCTGCCTGCCCTCGACCGTCCGTGGGCGGAGGTCCCCGTGTTCAACGGCGGCGTGGTGATCGTTCCGGCGGTGGTGTCTGAGCGCCTCGCCGAAGCATGGATTCATTGGACTGAGGAGTTGACGCGAGTCCTTGGCCGAGAGGGTACTGCCCAAACCATTGCATTCTCAGTGGCTCTGCTAACGGAGCGGATCGCCTACGGTTCCCTTCCCGGCTCCTTCAACCAGACGTGCAATGCGCCGCGTCTCAGAGTTCGGCCGCACATCGTCCACTACCACTCGATCAGTCCAGCAAATCGAAGCGTCAAAGAACGGATCCTCGACAGTCCCCGTTTTCCGTCAGACGATCTCGCCGAATTCCTTCGCAACCCTCCCGATCCGTTCTGGCAAGCTTACGGAGGGCGTGTACTGCTGCAGTCCGGGGATCGAGCAGCGCACCTGGCTTCGGAGATCCGCGCCGTGGTCGTGCCGGCGACACGGCGATAGAGCTCGTCACGAACGCCGGTCAGGTCCATACGAACGATCTGCATCCGAGAGGATGTCGGCTGCGATGCCGTCGATCGATACAGCCGCGAAAGCCGTCGTGTCGACGTGGATCGTCCGTCCGCGAATCGGAAGCGGTTTCCAACGGCCCTCATTGAGGCCGGCCCTCAGTTCGTCCGCGTCCGCTTGATCCACGTGACCAGGATGACGCTCGCCCGTGCCCGCTCGCGCGAGCGCCCTCGCGACGACAACATCAGGGGTCGCCGTGCAGAACACTTGGGTGACGTCCGCCTGCGTCCGTTCCAGCAGCTGGTGAACCGGCTCCGTGTCGAAGCGAGGATCGAGCGTGGTCTCGAGGATGACGCTGCGACCATCTGAAAGCTCTCCTTCGGCAATGTTGAACAGCGCTTGCATACTCGCGATCCCAAGTTCACGCGACCACGCTCGGTCATACCAGCCCAATGACGCGAAAAGGGCATCTTTGACCGCGTCCTTGGACAGGACCACCGTCGCGAGCGCCCTCCCGAGCTGCCGCGCGATGCTTGTCTTGCCGGTCGCCGGAGCGCCACCTACCAACACGAGGAATGGCTCACGATGACTACCTCGGTCATCCGCGGTTGGCGATTTCATCGTCAGCCTCCCGTGTGTGCGGTCTGCCCGAAACGGCAGTCATTCGACGGCCTGAGGTGCCAACGGAGGAATCTCCGTCGATCACGTGGCGCGCCCGCTTTCTAGGCGGAGTCACGCCCTCACTCTGTGGAATAGACCCCCGCCTCGTGGAATGAGCCGGAGCCCAATCACCGCGACTACTACGAGCAGGATGCCTGAACCCGCCATCACGAATCCTGGCCCGAGAGTTTCGGCCGCGATCCCCGCGTAGAGCGTCCCAAGGAGAGCGAGGACACCGCCGGAGCTGGCCGAAAGCCCAAGAACTCGCCCTTGCTGAGCAGGGTCTGCTGCCGTTTGAAGGAGCGTTCGCTGACTACTTCCCGAAGCAACGATCAAGGGTCCGGCGATGAGCATGAACGTCACAAACACGAATGGACCCGGCCAGATTGCCAGGATGGTGATGCCGAGGCCCAGTGCTCCGAGGCTCATCGGCAGCAGGATTCTCGGCGCCAGGGCAGCGCCAGCGCGGATCAGGATGAACCCGCCGACGATGGCGGCGAGGCCGCGTAGACCTAGGGCGGATCCGAGGAACGCGGACGATTCCCCCATGTCATCGATGACGAAGGGCACGAGAACGGTTTGGAAAGAGGTGCCCGCCAGGAGGCCCAGGCCCCCCACAAGTAAGACAGACCAGACGCGGCGGTTGCGGACCGACATGAGGATCCCGGCAGTGAGATCCTCGACTACGCTACGGTCGAGACGCCGCGACAGGCGTTGCGGCGTCGGGGCGGGCGTCGCGCGAGTGGCAAGGCGTGCAATCAGGACTGCCGACGCCGCGAACGAGAGGCTGTCGATCAGGATCGCGGATTCATATCCCCAGGTCGCGAGCAGGAGGCCCCCGAGTACCGGGCCGATCATTCTGGCCGCTTGGGTCCCGACTGCACTCAGCGAGTTGGCCTGCATGAGTTGATGTTGACGCACGAGTTGAGGCACAAGACCTTGTTCAGCCAGCACGAAGATCTGGCCCATCAGTGCCTCGAGGAAGGCCGATCCGAAGACGAGCAGCAGCCAGTGGCTGTAGCCGACCGGAAGCAGCAACAGGACGGCGGCGGCCTGCGCAAGGTTGGCAACGATCAGGATTCGCTTCTTGTCCCAGCGGTCAGCCAATAAGCCAGCGATCGCCCCGAACATCGCGCCCGGTAGGAGATAGGCAGCCCAGATCACCGCGATCGCGAACTCCGAGCCTGTCCGTCGATATACCTCGATCGGAAGAACCAGGAGCACAATCTGCGTTCCGGTCGTTGAGATGACCGACGCCGTCCACAGCAGGAGAAAGGCGCGGGATCCCGCGATCGATGCCAATTCAGGCCGCCTCGTGGCCAGTCACAACGACGTCGTGGCCGGCGTCATTCGGGCCGCCGCGGGACCACAGGCGCGAGAAGTGTTTGCGCCAAGCTTCGGGCAGACCATAGCCGTATCCCGGTTGCAACGTCCGCTTGGACATCTCGACTCAACGCACGCGTCCATCCGGCGCGCGCGGGACCAAGGCTTCGGTTCGCTGTTTGTATCGAGACGGCGTGTGCCGCCGAGTGCGGCAGCGGCCGTGAGCGAACGGCGCAGAGAGATCAGCATGGCGCCCGGCCGGACGAAGCATGAGTCGCCGGCCTCTCCTACGGGCTGCCATGTTCGAAGTGCCCGCCGGCGGCAAGGACGTCCTCCGCTTCCCGCAAGAGGTCGAGTGCGTCGTCCTCCGTTCGTCCTTCACCATAGACACGAACGAGGTCCTCGGTGCCGGACTGTCGAATCAACAGCCAGTCGCCCTGGTCAGTCTCGACGCGGACGCCATCGAGCAATGATCGTGATGTGACCGGTGATCCTCGCAGCCGCTCGATCCGTGCGGCGCGCGAGATCACGGCTGCGGGACGCTCAACCCTGAAGTCTCGCCGAAGCACGGCACCAGGACCCACCAATCGCTCGATGCGTGCGAGGCTGTCCTGGATCCCTGCTACCGCTTCGATCTCGGCGAGCAAGGCGGCGGCAGCGGTCCCGTCCCGGTCGAGCATGTGGTGTCCCATCCCGACGCCACCGTTCTCTTCGATCCCGAGGAGCACTGCCTGGGACCTCATCTCGGCAACGGTGTGCCGGAAGCCGATCGGCACCTGAACGTACGTCCGCCCGAGTAGTCTGGCTAGCCGCTGCAGTCGCACCGTGGTTGCGACCGTGCCAACGATCGCGCCGGAGAACCTGCGAACTTCCGCTAGATAGTGCGCAAAGAGCACGGCCAGATCAGCGGAAGAAACAAAGCTTCCATCTTCGTCGACCGCCAGGATGCGGTCGCCATCGCCATCGTGCGCCACCCCGAACGCCGATCCGCTCCGGAGCACATGATCGCGGAGCGGGCCCATGGTCGAGTGATTCGGTTCTGGGACGAGGCCACCGAAGTCAGGTCGCTGGTCGGCGCGGATGTCCTCGATCGAGGCCGCTTCGCCGAGCAGAGCGGCGAGCAATCCGCCGGTCACACCGTGCATGGCGTCGACGGTGATCATCACGTCGTCCTTCGCGATGGCCGCAATGTTCAGCCACGAATGGATGTGCGACACGTAGTCTCTGAGAATCCCAGCGGTCGCGACGTCCACAGTCGGCCGCGGGGCCTGAGCCGCCGACGCCCGCTCCTGTCTGCCCTCGATGTCATCTAGCACCGAGTCAGGAGGCGGACCACCATCGGACAGTCGGACCTTCAACCCGTTGAAGCTCGGCGGGTTGTGACTCGCGGTGATCATGAGCCCGATGTCGGCGCGCCGCGCTGTGACTCCGAAGGCCAACACGGGTGTCGGCAATGGATCAGTGACGTACTCGGCTGCGACGCCGACATCGCTGAGGGCCCCAGCAGCCGCGCGGGCCAGCGAGGCGCTCGACCCACGAGCGTCGCGCCCGATGAGAACGCGCGCACCCGCCTCCGGCCGACCGAGCGCGACCAGGTAGGTGGCAATCTGCCGAGCGCGTCGTACCACGAGGTCGTGCGTGAAGTCCGCGCCGACGACGCCTCGCCATCCGTCGGCGGTACTTCGCTTACCGCGTATCGAGCCCGAACCGGCGTTTGTCATCGCGTCTCAAGACAGGATCGCACCGGGCGCTTCTGCAACGCCGTAGGCCGTTGCCTTTGGTTGACGGAGCGTGGCCTTGGTGCAATCCTACGCATGCCTTCGCTGGCTGTCTCCATCGTCCCTTATGGTGTGGATGGCACCGGGATGGGCTCGTGGAGTTTGCGCGCCAACCTCTTGTTCGGTCGGGCTCTGCAGCGATCCCATCGCCACCGTGTTGCGGATAACACATGGACAAGGAGGTCGCGGTGCTCGGCCCGACCATCGCTGAACCATCGGCGCTGCCGATCAAATCGCTCGAGATGATCGCTCAGGCGATGAGATCGTTCATCTTCGATGCGAACAAACACGTTGGCGGCAGCCTGTCGTCAGTCGAGGCTTTGACCGCGCTCTACTTCGGAATCGACGCTCGCTTGGGTCCGCGTTGGCTGGGGTCTCCGGATCGGGACAAAGTCGTCTTTTCCAAGGGTCATGCCTGCACTGGCTTGTACTTTGCCCTATGGCTAAAAGGCAACCTCCCCGATACGACGATCGAGGACCTCCTGCAGTTCGGCGAATTGGGGAGTCCGCTCGCACGCATGCCGGTGCGTGATCTAGTCCATGGGATTGAAATGAGCACTGGCTCGTTGGGGCAAGGCCTCTCGTTCGCGAACGGCCTGGCCTTAGCGGATCGCCGCCGTCATGGGGATTCTCAAGTCTTCGCATTTCTTGGCGATGCGGAGTGTGGCGAAGGACAGATATGGGAGGCGGCCTCGACATCCGCTCGACTCGGCCTTTCGAACGTAGCCGTACTTCTGGACGCCAATGGCTTCGGCAGTGGCATCGCGGTACCGCGTCAACCGTGGGTCCGAAAGTGGAAGGCGTTCGGCTGGAGAGTCGCCGAATGCGATGGACACGACCTCCAGGAAGTCCGCGACGCCCTGATCGAATGCCGCGGGAGCGGACCCTACGCGGTCATCCTACGGACGACGAAAGGTAACGGCTTGTCCCGTGACGTCGCAAATACCAACCTTGTTGGCAGCGAGGTGTCGGCAGAACACGTACCGAGCCACTCTCTGCGAGACGATGTCCGCGAGGCGCAACAGGTCGTAAACGAGGCGGAGCCGCCGAGTGGGCCATCGGCCGGTGATGCGGCGCCCAAAGTCTGGACCACAGTCAGTTTCGACTCGATGGCACCGGGCTCGACAGATCACGCCAAAACGTTCATCAAGGGCGCTGAGGCGGCGGTTCCGCCGGATGGGCCGCTGATTTGCCTGTCCCCCGACGCGGTCCGGAACTCCGGACTCAATGCCGTCCTCGACCGCGACGGGAGTTGGTCGTGGGACAATGAGCGCAGCGCGATCGTCGCATGCGACATCGCTGAGCAAGATACGGCGTCGATGGCGGGGGGTATCGCGGCAGGCGGCGCGCGTCCAGCGATATTCCTGATGGAAGGCTTCGTGTGGCGGATGCTCGACGCGATTCGAGAGTCAATCACATATCCCGCCCTGCCAGTGGTGATCGTCGGCACATCTGGGGGGGTCAGTGACCCACTGGGTCCAATGGTTCAGTCGGACAGCTGCCTCTCGGCCCTTCTGAGCATGCCGAACCTCGACTGCCTCGAGGCCGCCGACGTCAATGAGGCGCGCTTCCTATTCGAGGTCGCGCTTCGTCGCGAGCGGCCTGTATATCTCCGCCTTCCGCACGAGGCTGTCCCGGTGAGATCGACGATCGAAGAGATCGCCGATCGCGATGCGGACGACGGCTACTGGCTTCTGGTCGATGATCCGAGCCCTGAGATCGGACTCGTGGCGGCTGGGGCGTTGACCGAAGCTGCGCGGATCGCCGCCAAACAGCTCCGCGCGCAGGGCATTCGAGTCCGATTAATGCAAGTCTACGATCACAAACGGTTCCAAGACGCCGTGGAGCACGGCGTCCAACGGGCCATCTTTCCAGCGGCCGCGAATGTCAGCATCCACAACGCTCCACCCGAGGTGCTTGGCCGACAGCTGCCCCGCCCCTCACGCGCCCTGGGCGTACGCGGTTTCGGGGCGTACGGCCGGCCGATCGAAGAGCTCTACGCGCACTCGGGGCTTACCGCGGAAGCCATCTCCGACGCAGCCCTGGAGCTCCTAGGAAACGGCTTTTGACGCAAATGGCACACCATGTTGCTGCGAGAGTCCTTTCCGACGCGCAAGTCGGCAGCTGGTCGGCTTCAGCAATGGGGTCGAGCGCAGAAGACGATGGCGTTGTCGCGGTCACCCTGCGACAGGTCGATCAATACAGGATCGTCGTTCGAAAGGGAGCGGCCTCCGGGCTTCCTGATCTTGTCCGGTCAGCCGTCGAGCGTCGGGGCACCAGGGACTTTGTATTGGTCACCGACAGCCGGATCCCGAAAACTCTTGTGTCGTCCACGCTCGAAGGGCTTTCCACCCTCGGTCCAACCAAACTATTGACCATCGCCAACGGCGAGCGGTCGAAGTCCTTGGACTGTGCCGTCGCTCTTCTCGACCAGCTGCATCGGCTGGGGGTCGAAAGACGCACGGCGATCGTGGCCCTCGGGGGCGGTGTCGTTTGCGACCTCGCTGGTCTCCTGGCGGCTCTGTACATGCGCGGGATCCCGTACGTCAGCATTCCGACCTCCTTGGTGGCTCAAGTCGACGGTGCCATCGGAGGGAAGGTGGGTGTGGACGCATTTGGGGCGAAGAACGTGGCCGGAGCCTTCTACCATCCAAGCCTCGTCGTTGTGGATCCAGACCTTCTTCTTACACTTCCTCAAGCCGAGTTCGCGAACGGGCTTGCTGAGGTTGTGAAGGTTGCTGTTATCGCGTCGCCCGAGCTGTTCGAGACGCTGGAAAGACTCGATATATCCGACTCGAGGCTCCCCAGCCTAGTGGGCGACATCGTCGAGGAAGCGGTAACCATAAAGCTCGAACTGCTGGCGGACGACCCAACCGAGGTCACCACCTTGGACCGCCATTTGAACTTCGGCCACTGCGTAGGGCATTCCTTGGAAGCGGTCACGGGTTTTGCTGGCTACCGACACGGCGAGGCGGTCGCGGTTGGCATGTCCTTCGGCGCGAGACTCGGGGCTCTTCGGGGCGTGTGCCCCCCCGAGGTCGCCGAGCGTATCGTCAATGTCCTAGCAGGATTCGGACTGCCAACGATGATCCCCGCCGCGCTCGCTCCTCACGTCTGGAACCACCTCCGAGTCATCCGTCGAATCCGAAACGGAAGGCTTCGAGTCGTGATACCGCAGCGCATTGGTCAGTGTGCTGTCCTGCCAGATATTGGCCGGTCCGAGTTTGAGCAAGTCACCAGACTGATGCACACTGCCTGACGGGCGTGGGGCGGCGTCTTCCGGGTTCGGGTGGAATCCCAGCTCGGCTAGGCGGCGGGGTGCGATGCGCGATCGAACCCCAGTACTGGGCCCGGCCCGTCGATGTGATCCCCGTCGTTGACGGCGGTAGTTGATGACCGGCGAAGATCATCCTGAGGGCGACCGTACGCGGGACGGATCGGGCTCGGCCGTGATGGCAGTCGAAGGCGGAGGCTCCCGGACTCGTGGTGCCCTCGCCAGAGACGGCGTGGTCCTGATCCGTCGGGACGGCCCGAGCATCAATCCCCAGAGCGTCGGTCCTGCCCTTGGGACGGCAAGTCTCCTCGCGATTTGCCAGGACTTGTGGCGGGGACGCCCCACGGAGCTCAATGGTGTTGACATCATGTGCATCTGCGTCGCAAGTGCACCAACCGTGGACGAGCTGTCCGCGTTGGTCGATGATCTGACCGCAACGGCTCTGCCGGGACGGCCACGGGAACTCTGGGTCGCCAACGACATGCTGCCCGTCGTCTGCTACCCGGACGGTCCCACTGCGGTGGCCGTGATTTGCGGGACAGGGACGTCCTTCGCTGCGCGCGCTCCTCAGGCCTGGGCGCGTGCTTCTGGGCTTGAATGGATCCTATCCGATGAAGGCGGAGGGACCGACCTGGGGATGCGAGGCCTTAGGGCAATCGTTAGAGCGGCTGACGGCCGCGGCCCGACGACTCAATTGACCGCGATGGCGGAAGAGTGGCACTCGGACGACCCACCTCGTGTGTTACGGCATGTCCACGGTCACAACTATCCGAAGCCTGTCGTAGCATCGTTCGCACCGTACGTTCTCGCCGCGGCTGCGGAGGGCGACCGCGTCGCCGACGGCCTGGTCAGTGACTCCGCGCAGGAGCTGATGGACGGATGTGCAGCCGTGATCATGCGGTCAGGCATCGCGGATGAGGCGTTTCCCATCGTAATGAGTGGCTCGCTGCTCGTGGAAGCTAGTTCGCCACTGCGGCTGAAGCTCCTCGCGAGACTGGCCGATACCTACCCGAAGGCATCCCTCAGCACTATTCTCGATCCCCTGGACGCCGTTGTGCGACTCACTCGAAGAATCCGGGCAGACCCGCAAGCCGTCGCCTCGGCGAGTTACGCGATTCCTGTCATGAAGCGCGTGCTCACGTACGGCCAGGAATGAGGTCCACCCTCCTGTCGCGATCGGCCTCTTGATCGTCCGCGCCCGCCAGACCCCGCCGGAGTCGGGAACCGGCGGGGTGATGCGGGTGGGACTTAGCCTTGGCGGCTGATGAGTAGTCAGGCGAGGCGGGGCGGTGCGGCACGGGTTGATGCTACGGTCAGCCGCTAAGCGCGGCCGTGCTCCCCCCACATCCTGCGGCATAGCTTCGCCAGGGCGTTTCTCGCGAATGGCGGCGACGTGTTCCTCTTGCAGCGGATCCTCGGCCACAGCCCCGCGTCCCTTCAGGTGACCCGTCGCTACGTGAGGCTGCTCGATGACGACATTCGGGCGGCACATCGACGAGCCTAGCCGGTCGATCGTCTCTGAACCCCAAGACGGGCGGCTCGGCCTGCCGATTCCTCTCGATCGTCTGACACACGGTCAGGCGATTGCAGTGTTGGTGCCGTTGCTCGTCGGCTCAGAAGTACACTTGTCCAGTGCCCAGGCAGCGGGCCTCTAAGCGCCTAGGACTCGGACCGGGTTCTGACTTTGCGCACGCGGTCGGCCAAGAGATCCGGCGCCTCAGATTGCGGCGCGGCCTGACACAGGCGCAGCTCGGGCGCCCTTACAGCCGCGCTTTTGTCTCGCTGGTCGAGACTGGCCGGGTGACGCCGTCTTTAGGCGCTCTCGTGCTACTCAGCGGTCGCCTCGGCGTTCACCCGAGCGACATCCTAGCCGGGTCGATACCCACTCCAGTACCAGAATGGCTCGACGATGAATGAGACCCGGGTCGACAGGGCCTCCGGACGGAATGCAGTCCTTGGCACATGCCTCGCCTAGGGCTGTGCGGTCCCAACGGGCGCGTCGAGAGCGACGAGGGTCCCGACTTTGCGAGCATCGACATCGCATCGGGCCGAGCATTTTCGGAGCGAGCTCGAGGACTAAGGGCAGCCAGCGGCTCGCCCCACCTCGAATGTGATGCAGGACGATCTCTAGACGGCCTCGGTGGTCACGTAATCCTCGACACCGGGTGAGTGTTCATCGTTTCGCTGTTGACCGTCTGATCTGGCGCGCGTACGCTTTGGCGCTCAACTCGCGCGGCCGATAGGGGAGCGGGTGCTGCCGAAGGACCATATTCGCGGGCGAGGTCGTGGCACGGCGATGCCCTCTCGCCGACCACGGCGCATCTGCTACTCGCGAATGCCGGTGGCCCGGGCCTGGTTCTCTCTGCATCTGCCGCCGGTCCCGAACAAGAGCTATCCCTGATATGACCGATCGCTTTGCGGCAACGATTACGCATTCGGTCGCTTCTGGCCCAAGGGTCCTAGGAGAAGCGGGGATCGCGACCGAAACGATCAAGACAATCCGGGCCCATCGGGGCCGGGATCAGGTCCCTGGCGACAGTCCAGTACTGGCGAGGCACGCGAGAAAGAGTTCGTGACGTCATTGGAGGTTCGGCTATTCGGTCGGTTCTCGATCGGGCGTGACGATCGTTCAACCGGGGGCCAGGTCCCCACGAAGGTGCAGGAGCTGTTCACCTATCTCCTCCTGCATCGGAAGCGCCCCGTGTCCCGGGAGTCGGTCGCGGCACTTCTCTGGCGTGACGGGCTGTCCCAGCCGAAGAAGAACCTGAGACAAGCCCTCTGGCAACTGCAGGCCGTGGTCGACGCGGAGTCGGCACGCGACGAACCCCAACTGCTGCTCGTCGAACCGGACTGGGTGCTGGTCAACCCAGCGTCGCAATTCTGGCTTGATGTCGCCGTCTTCGAGCAAGCCTTCGACGCGACCTCAGGCGTCTCCGGAGGCGACCTGGACGATCGACGTTCGCGCGCCCTCGTTGCGGCCGCCGAGCTCTATCGGGGGGACCTCCTCGAAGGCTGCTACCACGACTGGTGCCTATTCGAGCGAGAACGGCTTCAGAACGCGTACTTGACGATGCTGGGCAAGTTGATGGTTCGTTGCGATGCCCTGGGGGCGTACGAGGCGGGTGTTGCGTACGGTGAGCGCATCCTGCGCATCGACCACGCGCATGAGCGCACCCATCGACGAATGATGCGTATGCGATACCTCGATGGCGATCGCACGGCGGCGCTCGCGCAATATGACGGCTGCGTCGCTGCGCTCCGCGGCGAACTTGGCGTCGGCCCGGCCCATCAAACCATCGCGCTCTTTGAGCAGATCAGAGCCGACCGCCTCGACGACCAGGTCGTGGCGCCGAACAGGCCCGGTGCGCCGGCCGCCGAAACCGACACGACTCAAGAGCTTGAGCAACTTCGATCGCTGCTTGTCGATCTCCGGCGGCAGGCCGACGAGGGCATCGAGGCAGTCGCCGCGGTCATCAGGCGGCACGGGTGACCGCACGTCTCGTCGGGACCCGGCTCAGGTCTCGCGGATCGGTTCGATCCGCTCCTCCAAAGACGTAGCGCTAGACGCTCGCGAGACGGGCGCGCAGACCCCCCAGGCCCATGGTTCCGCGGGAGGCCGCCCCAGGCATCCAGAACGCGGTGCCGGTGGGTCGACCGACTTGGGCCGAGGGTTCCTCGAAGTCGGGGTTGGGATGGAGCCGGTCGAGCCGATCATCCACTCCTTTCTGATCAAAGTCTGGCAGGAGGTGTACGGCGGTCATATCGGTCCGCACGTTTGGCGTGGCTACATCACGCATGTTCCGAGCGGGACCCGGCGGTACTTCGAGGATCTCGCCGGGATCGCCGATTTCGTCGGGCCGCATCTTGAGCCAATGCCATGGGTCGGGGATCGATTAACCGAAGGATCCGACGTCGCGGGCGGGTCTGCCGACGACGACGAGGCGGAGTCCGGCGCTGAGAGGTCGACGAGCACGACGGCTCCACCGCCTCCACGGCCACGATCCAGCAAACCGATATCCACCTTGGGAAGGGCGGAGATGGAGAGTTCAGGTAACTCCTTGCAGGCACTCACGACTCGATTGCAGGGGGGCAGCACGGCGATCGATGAGGCCATGGACTCGTTGAGCCGATCGCAGGCCGAGCTCACGCGCCTCACCGATGAGCAGGCCGCCCTTCAGAAGGTCGTGGATGACCTCGCCAAGAGCGTGGCGGCAATCGCAAGACAGATCGAGTCGATGGCCAAGCCGCTCGCCGATGCGCTGCATGCCCACGACGACCTCGTTGTGTTGCTTGGCGAGAGCTTGACCGAGACCCAACGGCGCGCGGTGGTGACGGCGGTCAAGGCCGTCGACGACGACATCGAGGCCGTGCGTGCGGCGCGCGATTCTGCCCGGAACACCGTTGCCGAAGCCCAGACGGGCGCGGACCTTGCCGATGCGGCGAAAGCAGAGCGAACCGAAGCGGTCAACGCGGCGCAGCTGGCTCTGACGAACCTCCCGGCGCGTCTTCAGGAGCTACAGGAGAAATCCACCAGGCTTGCGGCGGCTGCGAACGCAGCCGTGGATGCGGGGCACCCAGGCACGGCGTTCGTGCTTGGCGAAGAACTCGCACGCACCTTGGACGACCTTGCAAGCAAGACCGAGTCGGCGTTTGTGGCCGGCCTGCAGGACACCGTCGCTGTCGCGTGGAAGGACGTCGCCGCCAGCCGTGTCGACGCCGACCAGAAATCCGCGGCGCTGGCCGCTGCAATGGCGGCGCTGGACCAGGCCGACGCCGACCTTGCGGCGAAGACCGGCCAGCGCGAAGCCGCGGTGATGGCGAAGGTGACCGAGCTCGAGAGCCACTGGGCCGCGGCCGATGAATCCGTTGAACCGGCTGCCGGCGCCGGCAAGCGGCCACGTCGCGCCTCCGCGTACAGCCAGTCCCAGGAAAGCGCGGCAACGTAGCGAACGAGGCGTACCTGAGGGGACCGGCGAGCGATGTTCCAGGACCTGGACGACACGGTGCAGCGGATGTTGGCAGACCCAGTTATGGCGGCGAACTTCAATGATCTGCTCCTCGCGGACGTCAGCTTCGAAACCCCGGACCGCAACTACGCGCCGGCGCAACCCACGTTGAACCTGTTCCTGTACGACGTGAAGGAGAACCGCGAGTTGCGGGAGAACGTGCTCACGACCCGCAACCAGCCGTCGGATGGCTACCGGCTACGTCGCGCTCCTCTCCGGCTCGACTGCGCCTACCTCGCCACAACCTGGTCGAACCGCAACGGCGCGGCCAAGATCGCGGAGGAGCACGCACTGCTGGGACAGGCGATGCGCTGGCTGAGCCGTTTTGCCGCGATCCCGACGGTTTATGTGCAGGGAAGTCTGGTCGATCAGGCGTACCCGGTACCGCTGTACGTCGCGCAGGTCGACCCCAACCGCGATGCCGGCGAGTTCTGGATGGCAATGGGGATCGCCCCGCGGACGGCCTTCTACCTCCTTGCGACGATCGCCATGGACCTCGACATCGAGATCGAGACGCCGCTCGTGACCACCACCATCGCCTGGTACGGGCACGTCGGGGACGCCACTCCGGAAGAGCTGATCAACATCAACGGGTTCGTCTTCGACGCGGCCGGGACGCCGGTGAGTGGCGCGACCGTGAGCCTTTCCCCCGACGGTGGGGTCGTCGAGACCGACGGTGCGGGCAGGTACGCGTACTTCCGCCTGCGACGCGGGACGCAATACCTCCTGACCGCCGTCAAGCCCGGTCTCGGCCAGGCAGCGAGAAACGTCGAAGTCCCGTCACCAACCGGTGAATACGACATGCGGCTCCCGTAGCGGCACACCGAGAAGGAGGCAACGCGTGGCGGTGCAGGTTTCGTACCCAGGTGTCTATATCGACGAGTTCGCTCCGGGGGCGCCGATCGAAGGGGTCGGCACCAGCACGGCTGCCTTCATCGGCGTGGCGGCCTCGGGCGATATGGAGACCCCCACCAGGATCACCAAGTGGCGAACATTCCGGGACGAATTTGGCGAGCACCCCCTCCCGGGCTTCTATCTCTGGTACGCGGTGCGCGGCTTCTTCGATAACGGCGGCCGCGTGTGCTACATCGTCCGAGCAAGCAACGGCGAGTACCCGGACGTCCTCCTCCAGGACCGCGCGGGCAATGACCTCGTCACCGTTCGGGCTCGGGATCCCGGTGTCCCAGCGCCCGCGATCAATGTGGAGGTCCGGTCGGCGAACCGCCTGCAGGCGGCAAACACCAGTCTCTACCAACCGGCCGGGGCGTACACGGTGATCGGTCTGCGCGAGGTCGACCTGACGAACGCGGCGGAAGCCGCCCAGTTCAAGCCCGGCGATCTGGTGGATCTTGGCGCGGCCGGGGCGCGGTTGGAAGTGACGCGAGTCACGGACAAGGCCATCCGACTGGGCGCCAACGTCAACGCCGCGATCGGTGCGCAGGGCGCCATCCGGCTTGCCGATGCGCCAAAGGGTGCGCAGACCGTCCGGATCCACCCCAACCCCAACGCCCCGATCCCGGACGGGGTCCTGGTGCCCGGCACGATGCTGACGATCACGCAGGGTCCGGTGTCGGATACCCAGGTCGTTCAGGGTGTCCAGGGCGAGCAGATCGATCCCGCCAACCTCGCCGACGTCACCTACAGGGTGACCTTTCGAGCCGGACTGAACGCCCCGTTCAGCATGGACCCGGCAAACGCTGGGACGGTCCAATCCGAGGAGTTCGACATCCTCCTCTCCCAGGGAAACTCGACCATTCCGTACAACAATCTGGGGGCCGATCCGGCCCACCCGTTGTATTACGTCAGGACGATCAACTCCCTCAGCCGGTTGGCGCACCTGGAGCTCGTCGAGCCCCCGCCCGCTGATAGCGCGCCGGGCAGCCTGCCCGCCGCCACGGGGGGACCGGTCCCGCTCGCCGGTGGCAAGCAGGAGGACCGCTCGACAATGACGGGGCCGGACTATATCCGTGCTCTCGACACCCTTCGGGAAGTCGACGACGTCAACCTTGTGGCGATCCCGGACGCTGGAACACTCAAGACGGCCGCGGTCGCCCCGGCCGTGCCACAGCCGGATGCGAACGCGATCACGGCCCTGCAGCAGGCGATGATCACCCACTGCGAGCAGCTGGCGGATCGTTTCGCGGTGCTGGATTCGCGGGCGGGACTCGACTTGTTCACCGCGGGTGCCCAGGCAGGGGTCGACACGCAACGGCGTTCGCTCGATTCCACTCGCGGGTACGCGGCCCTCTACTACCCGTGGCTGCGGGTCTCCCCGGACGGACCGGGCCAGGACGTCGTCGTCCCGCCGTCCGGCCACGTATGCGGGATCGTGGCGCAGAGCGATCTCACCCGGGGGGTGTTCAAGGCGCCGGCGAACTACCTCGTGGGCGGCTCGATCGGGGTCGAGCGGACGATGAGCAACGACGACCAAGGATTGCTCAACCTGATGGGTATCAACGTCATCCGCGTCTTCAACACGGGTGAACGGCCGAAGCTGTGGGGGGCGCGAACGACTGCCACGGACAAGAACTGGCAGTACGTGAACATCCGGAGGCTCTTCCTCTTCCTCGAAGAGTCGATCCAGGAGGGGATTCTCTGGGCCGTCTTCGAGCCGAACAACCTTGCTCTATGGCAGAAGCTGCGGCTTTCGATCCGAGCGTTCCTCCTTCAGCAGTGGCGTGATGGCGCGTTGTTCGGCGCGACGCCGGAGGAGGCGTTCTACGTCCGGATCGACGAAGACCTCAACCCGTTCAGCGAGCAGGCGCTCGGTCGCCTGCACATCGAGATCGGGGTACGGCCGTCGTACCCGGCTGAGTTCATCGTCGTCCACATCGGAATCTGGCAGGGCGGCGGCCAGGTCAGCGAAGGCTGAAGGAGAAGTTGGCATGCCATCCGTGGACCCGTACCGCAACTTCAATTTCCTCGTCGTGATCGGCGGCATCCCGGAGGCCGGATTCTCCGATTGCACTGGCCTCGGCGCGAGCACAGACCCCATCGAGTACCGCGAAGGCGGAGAGAACACGTATGCACGCAAGCTGCCCGGTCAGACGAAGTACCCGAACATCGTCCTCAAGTGGGGTCTGACCGACTCTCACGACCTGTGGGACTGGTACGAGGACGTGGTCAAGGGCCGGATCCGGCGGCTCGACGGCCGGATCGTCGTCCGCGACATCGACGCCGTCACCGAAAAGGTCAGCTGGAATTTCTTCCGGGCCTGGCCGACGAAGTGGGATGGCCCCGACTTCTCCGCCAAGGGCAACGACGTCGCCATCGAAACCCTTGAGCTGGCCGTCGAGCGAGTGGAGAGGGGATGATGGTGATCCAGACCGAATTCCCGTTCACCCTGCCTGTCGGCTACCAGGACGATGACGGCACCCTGCATCGCGAGGGCACGATGCGGATGGCCACGGCTGCCGACGAGATCCTGCCCGCTCGTGACGCACGGGTCCAGAACAACGAGGCGTATCACGTCGTCGTCCTGCTCTCACGCGTCATCACCCAGCTCGGGTCGCTGTCGCAAGTCAACCCGAAGGTCGTCGAGGGCCTCTACGTCGCCGACATGGCGCATCTGCAGGACCTCTACAACCAGGTAAACAGCACCGGCAAGCCGCATGTTCCGGCGCGGTGCCCACATTGCGCAGCTGAGTTCGATGTGGAGATGAACGGCCTGGGGGGATAGTCGGCTACCCCCTTCGCCAGCTCTACGAGGAGGTAGCCTTCGTGGCTTTTCACTTCCACTGGCCAATGGAATCCATCCTCGACCTCGAGCACGCGGAACGGGTCCGCTGGGTCCAGGAGATATCGAGCATCAATCGACGGCTGAACGAAGGCGATTGACAGATGCCAAACCTCCTCCGGCGGTGGGAACAGCGGTATCCGCGCCAGAACG
>CAYOZB010000033.1:0-24909 GCA_964408365.1 uncultured Halobacteriales archaeon
GGTGCCCGCGCCTGCGATGGCGATGGGTTCGCCGAGGTCGCCCGAGTAGGGGCCGCCGGCGTCTGCGGCCAATGCGTCCGGGCCCGTGCCAGCGCGGTCGACGGCCCCAGAAACGGTGAGGGGACCCGCGTCGACGCGCGTGCCGTCAGCGGGGGAGTCGACGGTGATCGTCGGCGTTCCGGACGTGTCCGGTTCCTCGTCTTGGTCGTCGGCGGTCGGGTCGAACGTGGTGAGCCAGTCGACGTCGGTGAACATGGCGGCGGATTGTTCACAGTCGTTCGTCCTCCAGTCGTCGGGATGCATGTGGGTGTACACGGCACCCGCCCCGTGGGCGACCTGGTTGTTCATGGAGCCGCCTTGGCCGAGGAGGTTGGAGAACGCGTTCTCGATGGTTCGCACGTCGAGCGTCGACGGGCAGTGCATCGTGGCGGCCTGGTGGCCGTCCGACTCGTAGCTCATGATGTCGTCTGCCGGGTACGCGTTGGCGTCATCGAGGCTTTCCGTGGTGGCGTCGCCGACGTGGCCGAGGGTGAGGCAGTGGCCGATTTCGTGCGAGATGAGGTCGACGTGCACGCGTCGGTCGTTCGGGTTGTCCAGGGCTAGGGGGCCGACGTTCGTGACCGTGCACACGTGTCCGCCGCCTCCGCACGTGGCCTGGAAGTGGCCGATCGGCGCGCCGGGGTGCGCGTGCCAGGTCGGGATGCCGGCGACTCCGCCCGAAAAACTCAGACCATGGCAGAATCCTTGGAAGTACGCGGCGAGGCCCGCGTATCCGGCCGGGTCCGCGCCGGTGTGGAGCGCCACGACGACCTCGGGATCGGAAAGGGCCTCCGGCGGCACGAATTCCTTGCCGACGGTGTAGTCGTTGATGTGGAGGCCTTCGACGAGCCAGGGCGCGCCGAGCTCTTTGATCCCGAGTTCCCAGTTATCGAGGGAGAGCTCGACGAGTTGCCAGTCGCGCAGCTCGTTCGGCGAGGTCGGCGGAAGGATGATCACATCGTATTCGGTGGCGTCCGGGTTGAACCAGACGCCTTGGTGGTAGCAGCCGTCCGTGAATGGGACCGACCTGTCGGCGTTCGCCAGGTCGCATTCCGGATCGCCGTTCGTGTGGCTGGCCGTGGCGGTCCAAACCATCGGCCCGGCCACCGGCAGGCATATCGAAACGAGGATCGCCGCGACGGTCAATCTCGACGCTCGACGCGGTGGCGGGGTGCGCAGCTTCGCGGCGACCCGTACAAAACGTCCAATCATCACAGGCGAAGACGCGCGTTGAAGACCTCTCATATCCCAGCACCCACAGGGCCCGCGCCGCAAAAGCCGCGCAGGCCATTGTATGAAACCGGCCAAAGACGGTCCCGATTAAAGGCGTTTTCCGCTCTTTCCACGCCCTTCAGGTCCCTTGGGACGGCTGCCGTCAGACAACCTTCGCGCCGGCCCGGATTTGGTTCCCCTTCCCTCAGCCGCGGTCACATCCTGGGGCTTCGACGCGCGGCCGAATTGGTCAACGCCAGCCCGCGTCCCGGAGGGCCGGAAGGACGCGGCCGGCGAGCGAAGCCCTGGGCCTCGGCGGCGCCGGCATATAAGGAGTGGACACCGGAATCATCATTAAACCCGCCAGAATGATGCTGCCTGGTTTCTGGTCCGCGCGCGGAAAAGATGAAACCCCCTCTCGGTGCAGCCCGTGTCCCCTCAGCCTCTTCCGCCGACGAGCTCCCCGGGAGCGTCCGTGGAACCGCCGGCCTTGGTCGTCACAATGGACACGGAGTCCTTGTTCGGCGAAGAGGCCCGTGTCGAAGCTGCCCCCAAACACCGCTTGAAAGTTTGGGCGGAACTGATCGACACGTACGAACCAAAGGGCGCGTTGACGGCGGTCGCGCAGTACAAGAATCGGATCCAACTGTTCCAGCACCAAGTGAACGCCGCGTTGCGTGTCCTTTCCAAGATGGGTGGTCGCGCGATCTTGGCGGACGAGGTCGGCTTGGGGAAAACCATCGAAGCCGGCATCGTGATGAAAGAACTCCTCTCGCGGGGACTCGTCGAGAACATCCTCATCCTCACCCCCGCTTCGCTCGTCCAACAGTGGCGTGGCGAGTTGAGCGAAAAATTCGAGATCGAATTCCGGACGCATGAAGACAACGAGTTCCAAGGATTCGACAAGCACGAACGCATCATCGCGTCGATCGACACCGCCAAACTCGAGGAATACGCGGCGCAGATCGCTTCACGCACCTGGGATCTTCTTGTCGTCGACGAGGCGCACTACCTCAAATCACGCACCACCTTGCGTTAC
Organism: uncultured Halobacteriales archaeon; assembly: GCA_964408365.1. Taxonomy (GTDB): domain Archaea; phylum Thermoplasmatota; class E2; order JACPAO01; family JACPAO01; genus JACPAO01. The sequence goes on from CAYOZB010000033.1 coordinate 2,291, forward strand.
GATCTCGTTTCCAAGATCGATGCGCGGTACTTCTTGGCGCTTACTGCGACGCCGATCCAGAACAACCTTCGCGAACTCTACAACTTGATCCACCTCGTGCGTCCCGGCCTGTTGGGTTCGAGCCACGTGTTCGACCGACGGTTCCTCGCAGACTCCGAAGGCCGCCGATTGCAGAACGTGTCCGAGTTGCAGGAGCGGTTGCGTGAGGTCATCATCCGCAACCGTCGCAAAGAGACCGGGTTGGAGTTCCCGAACCGTCACGTCAAGACGTACAGTGCGATCGCCAACGAGAAAGAATACGAGTTGCACGACTCGATCCAGGATTTCATCACCACGATGTACGGCAAGGAAGGGTTCCTTCTCTCGTTGCTTTTGTTGCAGCGTGAGATGACGTCGTCACCGATGGCCGTGGCGGAGACGTTGCGTCGGATGCAAAAGAGCAGCGACATGGTGGCGGGTCCGGAGTTGGATGAGCTCGTGAAGATGGCCGAGGGGATCCGCAAATCCACCAAAGCGGAACTCTTGGTGCGCGTCGCGAAGAAGCTTGGAACGTCGTTCATCATCTACACCCAATTCCGTCGGACGCAAGAACTGTTGATGATGAAGATCAAGAAGCTCGGCATCGCCGCGACGCCGTACCATGGGGAGATGTCCTCCGGACGCAAACGGGCCGCGCTCGAGGAGTTCAAGAAAGTGGGCGGCGCCTTGGTGGCGACGGACTCCGGATCCGAAGGTCTTAACCTCCAATTCTGCCACGTCATCATCAACTACGATCTACCCTGGAACCCGATGCGCGTCGAGCAACGAATCGGACGCGTCCACCGCATCGGCCAGAAGGAAGACGTCATCATCATCAACCTCAGCCTCAAGGACACGGTCGAGGATTACGTGTTGAAGATCCTCTACGAAAAGATCCGGTTGTTCGAGGTGGCGATCGGTGAGATGGACTTGATCCTGTCCGAAGTGGAGTCGGGAGAATCGTTGGAGGCGCAGATCTTCCAATTGATGGCCCACGCGAAGAACCGCACCGCGCAGAAGCGCAAACTCCAGGCATTGCGCAAGAAACTCGACTCGAGCGTGCAGAAGGCGGAAGCGATCAAGAAGTTCGACGCCGACGTGTTCAGCCAATTCGACCTTGGCACCGTGGAGGGCGCATGAGCGCCGAACTCCAGAGCTTCGTGCTCGAGTACCTCCAGGAGATCGAAGCCGAGGTCAAGGAAGCCGACGGCATCTACCAAGTCGTCTTCCCCCCGGGTCGCAAGCGCAAATTCGGCAGGGAACGCAAATTCACCTTTGAGCCGGAAAAAGTCCAACCCCACGTCGAAGTCCTCGAACCCGGAAGCCCCCTCCTCAAACTCCTCGTCTTGGACGCCAAGGCGTGGGGCGGCATCGGCGTCTCCGCCGCGACCGGGTTCGCTCCCGGCACATTGTTGTTCACGTTCCAATTGACGACGTTCTCGAGCCTCAAGAAACGCACCAAGTTCGTGAGCGCCATCCTGAGCCCCGATGCGACGAGCCCGCAGATCTCAGAAGGCATCGCGTCGATCTTCCGACAGACCACACCCGACGCCGCATCGTTCCGAGACATGGCCAAGGTGCAGAACGCATTGCCGATGGTGTTGCCCCGCGTGGAGCAGGTCGCGCGGGACTTCGCGAAGGAAGCCGAGAAGGAAAGCGCCGAAGCGTTCTACAAGTCCCTCGGACGGGTCAACGAATATTTCGCCGGTTTGAAGCAGGAGACCGCGAGCGAAGAAGCCCGGATCCGCAAACGGCTCGGTGAGATCCAATCCAAACTGTACTTCGCCGAAGACGGGTTGAGACAGTTGAAACTGGAACGCGAGCGCGACAAACTCACCCAAGACCTATACCTCCTCAAACAGAAGCGCACGCAGCACGATGAACGGCTCACGACGGACCAGACCGAACACGTGGAACGGCAGCGTCGACGACACGAACCGAAGCTCTCGATCCGATTGGCCGCGGCCACCCTGGTCACGAACGCGGCCCCGAACCGGCCCCCGCCGCCGCCCCAGATGAACCAGCCCGAATCAGGCCTCGAGGAAACGGAAGGGGCGGCCCCCGCACCCGCGCCGAGGGCCGAAGCGCCGCCGCCGGAGCCTCAACAAGCCGCGCCGGCCGCACCCGCCGGGCCTTCCGAAAAACCAGTCGACGGTCCGGTGAAGGACATGAACGAGACTGCTCCGACGTAAGCGAGGACGACGTGGGAATCCCCACCGCCCCACCTATTTAAGGCGACGCGGGAACGCGATGTTTTACGCCAAAAACACGCACTTTCAACGCCCTGCACCGTGCGGCGATTTCACACGCAACACACTCCCTTTAAATCGACCCAGGTCTCATGGTCACGAACCCAGAAACTTAGCGTCCTGGGCGAGCCTCGATGTACGTCATCATGGGTTGCGGCAGAGTCGGCGCCCGCGTAGCCGACCTTCTTCTTGAGGCAGGCAAAGAGGTCCTGCTGGTCGACAACGACCCCACCCGAGTCGAAGCCCTCCAAGAACGCAAGTTCAACGTCGTCCACGAAGACATGACGAAGATCGACGTGCGACGCGAACCCTTCGCGAACGCCGACGCGTTCCTCATCCTCTCCGGCGAGGACCTCAAAAACATCCAAGCCGTCAAGAACATCAAGAAAGCCCTCCCCGAGACCCCCCTCATCGTCCGCGCCGCGAGCCCCGCCGGAGCGAAGGAGATGAAAGACGTCAACGCCAACTATGTCGTCCAAGCACCCGACGTCGTCGGCTCCGCCGTCGTCAAAGAACTCACCGAGCTTGAACTCTTCAAGAAGACCGACGCCTTGGTCCGCATCATCAAACAAAGCGGCGAAGGCGGCCTCGGCATCGTCCTGCACAACAGCCCCGACCCCGACTCCATCGCAGGCGGCTTGGCCCTCCAGAAAATCGCGGAGAAATACAAGGTCAAGAGCTTCATCTACTACGGCGGCAAGATCGGCCACCAACAGAACCGCGCCCTCGTCAACCTGATCGGCGTCAAGATGAAACAGATCGGCCCCGGCGACGACGTCAACGAGTTCATCAAACGCCACGGCAAATCGGCCATCATCGATTGCGAGATCGCTGGCCAAAACAATGTTCTCCCCCGCGGCTACATGCCGAGCATCGTCGTCGGACACCACATCACCTCCACCAGCGGCAAGATCCCCGGCGAATTCGTCGACGTGCGACAGAACGTCGGCGCCGTCTCCACGATCCTCCTCGGCTACCTCCAAGAACTCTCCATCGTCCCCGACCCGAAACTCGCCGGCGCGTTGCTCTACGGCATCCGCATCGACACGGCGAACCTCACCCGCCACACGAGCCCGAGCGACCTCAAAGCCGTCGCCTACCTCTCCCCGCTCGTCGATGAAGAATTCCTGACCCAACTGGAAACGCCGCCCATGAGTGGTTCCACCTTGGACACCATGGGGCGCGCCATCATGAACCGCATCGTCCGCGGCACCTACCTAGTCTCCAACTGCGGCTTCCTCGCCGACCGCGACTCCCTACCCCAAGCCGCCGAAGCGTTGCTCAAACTCGAAGGCATCTCCACCACGCTCTGCTTCGGCATCAACGAAGACCAGATCCACATCAGCGCCCGAAGCAAAGACACCCGCTTGAACCTCGGCGAGACGCTGCAGAAAGCGTTCGGCGAAAAGAACGCGGGCGGACACGCCCAAAGCGCAGGCGGCGCCATCGCCCTCGGCATCTTGGGCGACACGGACGACAAGGAAGAACTCTTGGCGCTCGTCGAGAAGGCCGTCACGAAACAATTCTTCAGCGCAGTCGGCGCACCCGAAGAGAAGGAAGAAGAGGAGCCGGTCGAAGCCAAGCCACGCGATGGCGGCGGCGACAACGGCAAACCCGCTTCACGACGATCGTTGGGACGACGGATCCGAGCCTAGTTAGTTCGGGAAGCCAGGGGCAGACCTCGCGCGTAAACTTCGAGTCCCGCTTCGTGCAAAAATTGGTACCAGGCGGGCGGTACAAGGCGCCGCCGCAGGGGCGGTCCAACGTCCAAGATCATGCGCGCGACCGGTTTTGGTGGCTTCGATCGCCAAAGGCTGGCAAGAATTTCTTGCGCGGCTTGCACGTCGGCCTTAGGAAGTCTGGTCCGATACAACGCGCTCGCTGCCCTCCAGCGCGGATCCGCGTTCGCATGCATGAGAACGAGCGAGTCGACCACGTTCGGGACGAAGATCCGGGCAGCCTCGTCTGCGCCGACCATGATTTTCCAAGTTTCTGGTGCTTGCAGATCGTACAGGAAGGCGCCCCATTGTGGAGGCGGTCGCGGAATTGCCCGGTCAGATGGATCCAGTTGGAGAATGGGGGCCGGTTCTTCGATGGAGAGTTCCGTTTCACGCCAGAGGCGCGGGGCGAAGAATGCGATTTTCCGTCTTGCTGTGAGGCGGGGGATCGCTTTTGCCCACGAAACGAGCCGTCGATGTGGGGCCAAGGGAATCCGGGCCAGGAGATCAAGCGTCGCAGCATCCGCGACGTGGTACTCGCCCCAAGCCACGGGGATGAGAAGGCCGTTCTTCGATGCCGCGTCCAAAAAATGATTGGCCGCGCTGTACCCGCCGCACACTTGTTCCAGGTGGACCCGCAGCACTCGTTTGCCGAGTCCAAGGACGCGCAGTCGTTCGCGGACCAGCGGTGGGAAGCCCGGCGCTGGGACCGTTGTTGAGACTTCCATTGTCTCCATTTAATATGGAGACTTAGTGTTTCTCCACTACTTTAGCGCATCGATGCTCAGGTCTCAACAAATAGTTGAGACATTCAAAGTCTCAACACGCCGCGCCCATCCGCTCCGCGCGAGATCCCAGCGCCTGACGATGTCGCCCTGGTCAGCGGAAAGGGTCCGTTTCTTCGCGCCCCCGTGGTCCGTGAAGAAACCATCACAAACGAAGCTGGCGACGCCGTAACTCCATCTGCTCGGCGCGGCTTTTCTCAATCGCCTGTGCGATGGCCTCGGCGCCCTCGGGCGTTGTCACGTTCGCCAGCTCGGTGAGTGACGCCTTCGGCCGTTTCGCCATGTTTAGCAATCGCGTGAGGGGCCTTTTTAAGGTTGGTGAAGGTCCGCGAGTGTTTCGCCTTGAAGGTCACGGTCTCCCCTACCCTCATCCTCGTCGGCACAGCGCACGTCTCGCCGCAGAGCGTCGCCGAGGTGGAGCAGGTGATCCGGGAGGAGAAGCCGGACGTCGTCGCCGTCGAATTGGACGCGAACCGGTTGGAGGCGATCCAGAATCCGGATCGTTGGCAGAACACTCCCATCTCCAAACTCCTCAAGGGCGACAAACTGTGGCTCTTCCTCGCCCAATCCTTGCTCGCTTCGCATCAGCGTCGCCTCGGGGAAGAGTTCGGCGTCCAACCCGGCCAAGAGATGCTTACCGCGGTCACCCAAGCGAAGGCCGCGAACATGGAAGTCCTCCTCGCGGACAGGGACATCTCGGTGACGATGCAACGCGCGTACCGGTTGATGCGGTTCCGGGAAAAGATGCGACTGATCTGGGAACTGTTCAAAGCCATGATGCCGGGCCAGGAAGAGAAAGAAGAGATGACGCTGGAGAAGCTGATGCAGGAGGACACCATCACACAGATGATGGATGAGATGGGCCGCGTCGCTCCGAGCATCAAGAGCGTCATCATCGACGAACGCGACACGTACCTCGCGACCAAGATCCGCGTCCCCTCCGAGCAAGGGAAGAAAGTGGTTGCCGTCGTCGGCGCCGGGCACTTGAAAGGAATCCAACAACGCCTCAAGGAACCGCCCGCCGACTTGGCCGCGATCGAAGTGATCCCAAAGAAAAAGTTCCCACTCAGCAAGATCATCGGCTGGGGCCTACCCATCGGCATCCTGGTCCTCTTCGCATGGCTCGGCTACGAAGGATTCAAGGAAGGCAATTTCCAAAAGATCCTCGATGCGGCCTTGTATTGGATCCTCATCACCGGCGGATTCGCCGCACTCGGCGCAGCGTTGGGTGGCGGCCACATTCTCTCTATCCTCACGGCGTTCGTCGCTGCCCCGATCACCACGTTGCATCCCGCGTTGGCTGCCGGTTGGTTCGCCGGGCTGACCGAAGCCACCGTCCGCACCCCCACGGTCCGGGATTTCCAAGGCCTCTCCCAAATAAAACGCACCCGGGACTTTTTCAAGAACCGCGTCTTTCGCGTATTGATGGTGGCCGCCTTCGCGAACCTCGGCGCGATGGTCGGCTTCTTCATCGCGGGCGGCGAGCTCCTTCGAAGGTTCCTGGAGGGCTAACGTGGCGCAATACCACGACGTCTACAACCCCTACTATGGAAGCGGGTCGCGGTTCACGCCCAAGCGACGCTTCGGCACCAGCGCCACCGAATTGATCCACCTCTTCGTCGCCACCACCGTCCTCACCACGGCGATCGTGCTGTGGATGAACATCGCCCAAGCAAGCCCCCTGCAAGACCTCGACCTCTTCACCAAGATCCTCGTCGCCCTCGGCATCGCCGTCACTGGCTTCGCGCTCCACGAGATCGGACACAAGATCACCGCCCAACACTTCGGTCACTGGTCCGAATTCCGCTTCAGCATCCCCGGGCTCGTGCTGACCCTCATCGTGAGCGCCCTCGGGTTCCTCTTGGGCGCGCCCGGCGCCACGTGGCACACCGCGACGTCCCCGAAAGAGAATGGAAAGATCAGCGCCGCTGGACCGCTCGTCAACATCGTCATCGGCGTCATCGCGTGGCCCTTCTCCAGCCAATACCAAGCGGGAAACGATTTCGCCGTCGTCGCCGACGGAGTATTGTTGTTCAACGCAATCCTTGCCGGCTTCAACCTCATCCCCTTGGGTGCCTTGGATGGGCGAAAAGTGCTCCGCTGGAACCCGTTCGTGTACGCGATCCTCGTCGCCCTCGTCGTCGGCTTGTTCATCGCGGCAAGACCGCTCGACTTCCTATTGTGACGGTTCGGGGCTGAAGTCTTCGAATGTGAACGTGATCCGCGCCTGCGACGTTTCGAGCGACGTCGCGGTTCCCGCCGGCGTGTACCCGCTTGACGTGCGGAACTCCCACTTGTCGGTCGCGACATCATATCGGACCTGGACGGGGCCCTCAGGCACGTGAGGATTGATGTCGAGGATCTGCACAGGTTGTCCATGCTCGTTGAGGACCCGCGCGTAGAAGTCGAAGATCAACACGGTTCCACCACGCTGGTCGTCCACGTCCAGGTCGCCCGGAAAATGCGCCTCGTCGAGCGTTTTGGGTTGGCCTTCGGTGACTTCGATCGGCCCCGAGTTGCCGGAGGCCTCATCGGATTTTTTCGCCGGCATCGACCAGTGGAGCTCGATCCGGCCCGGGTTCGAGGGGAAATCCTTGACGGTGATTGTGGTGAATTTGACGCGCATCCAGACGTCATGGAGGGGATCCAGGTCGAGGCCGTCGCGGCTCCCGTCGCCGTCCGTGTCGGGGTTGAGCGGATCGGAGTGGCTTTTTTGGAATTCCCATGCGTCGGTGAACCCATCGGCGTCGGAGTCGCTCGCGGTTGGGTCGCTCGTGCGGTGACCGAGCCCGGGAATCTCAAAACCGTTGATCTCCGCAGCGTCGTCGAGACAATCGTCGTCGGAATCGACCTTGTTGAGCGCGAGCCGCGTCGGCGCAAAGAACGACTCGTCGGAGCGGAGCTCCCATTCATCGCCGTCCAGCAGGCCGTCGCCGTCGGTGTCCGTCTGCGATGGATCGCCGTTGAAGAAATGTTCGTCAAAATCGCTGACATTGTCCCAGTCTGTGTCGGTGAGGGCTTTGTCCGACTGGACGTACCGTGTCTCGACGTCGGCTTCGAACGGTTCGGAGGAGAAGCACGGCTGGACGGTCTTCGTGATGGTGACGTTCCACCCCGCGAGTTCCAACTCGTCGGGCAAGAGATCCTTGTCCGCATCGGGCGCGGTGCTCCGCTGGCCCACGAGGCAGCCGGATAGAATGAGAACCAAGGCGAGGGGGATGACGGAACGCGTCATTTCTTCGACTTCGCCGCACCCTTCTTCAGTTTCTTGGGAGCGGGCTTCTCCTTTTCCTGGGTCTTCGCCGGCTTCGCCTTCTTCGAAGGTTTTGCTTTCTCGGCCTTGGCGGCTGCCTTCACGCGCTTCTTCTCTTCCTTGATGCGCTGTTTCTCCAGCTTCTTCGCGAGTCTCTGGTCCTTCTTCTCTTCCTTCCGGCGACCCTTAGCTTCCTTCTTCTCTGCCTTCGCCCGGAGCTTGGCTTCTTTCGTCTCGCGCTTCCCGCGAAGCTTCTCCTCCTTCGCGGCACCCTTCGCTTGGGCTTTCCGTTCGGCCTCTTCGCGCTTTTGTTTTGCTAATTCTTCCTTGGCCTGCTGCTCTTCCGCTTCGCGGGCTTGCTCTTCTTCCTGGTCTTTCTGTTCCTTCGCTTCGCGCTTTAGGCGGTCTTTCTCTTCGCGGGCAGCGGCCTTCTCTTGCTCCTTGCGCTCCGTCTCTTCCTGCTTGCGCCGCTCCTTCTCTTCCTGCTTGCGCCGCGCCTTCTCTTCCTTCGCGCGCTCGGCCTCGAGCCGCTCTTGCTCCTCTTCGATACGACGCGCATCTTCGGCGGCTGCCGCTTCGATCGCGGCGTGATCCTCTTCCTCGACAGAGGGCTGTTCCTCGACCGGCTCTTCCGCGGGTGGCTCGTCCGTCGGGGCCGGAGGCTCGTCGGACGGTTCCGGTTCGAGTTCTGAAGGTGTCTCCTCGAGCGCTTGCTGCTCCTCTTCCATCGCAGCGGCGGCTGCGGCTGCCTCACGCTCAGCCTGTTCGCGTTGTTTCTTCTCCTCACGGGCGCGCTCACGAGCTTCTTTCTGCGCCGCCTTCTGTTGACGCTTCAATTCGGCCTTGCTCGGTTTCTTGACCGTGACCGGTTCGTCGAGCGGAGCCTCATCGGCGGGCGTCTCCGAGACAGCGTCCTCCGTGGATTCGTCGTCAATCGGAGCAAGAAGGTCCGGCTCGGGTTCCACGAGGGCATCCTCGGGTCCAGCGCCCTCGCCGGGCATGATTCCCTGTTTCGCGAGCTTGGCCGATCGCTTTCGTTCGCGACGCTCGGTGCGCTCCTGTCGGATCTGACGTAGTTCTTCGGCGAGTTCGCGACGCTTGAGTTCTCGCTTTTGGGCCCGCGTCATCGGCTCCGATGGGCTTCCCTCAGACTCCGCCATTGCACGCCCCGGACTCCAAATGGACTATTTCTTCCCGCGCTTCGCCGGGGCCCCGTTCTGTGCCTTGGAAGGCTCCTTAGCGGGGGGTTCCGGCGTAACGGCGTCTTCGGCGCGGGCGGCGGCTTTTGCGTCCGCCTTCGCCAGGATCGTGGCTTGCCTCTGTTGTTGGAGGCGTTCCCGTTCGGACCGTTCCTTGACAAGTTCCTCGGTCAATTGCTGACGGAGATCCGCATCGGCCTTAGCGCGTTCGTCCGCGACGCGCTTGGCGGCCGCGGCCTTCTCCCGTTCGAGTTTTGCCGCGTTGGCCTCTCGCAGGGACACGAGCTCGGGCACTTCCTCGACGCGCATGCCGGAAGTTCCGCCGCTCTTTCGAACGGCGGCCTGCTGCCGAACGATCTTGGCGTAGAGTTCGGCTTCGCGCCGCTGGGCGTCGACCGTAAGGACTTCCAGTCGCGCCTTTTCTGATCCTTCAAGAGCGTTCACGCGTTCTTTCGCAAGAGCCTTCAGCAGTTTCTTGTGCGCACGGCGCTCGCGTTCCTCGGGCGTGTTGCGCATGAGGCGATCCATGAGAGTCGGTTGGACGACGCGGTGGGATTTCCGCAGGAGTTTCTCGCGCTGGCGTCCCGCCTTTGCGATGGACTTGACGCGGTCCCGCTCGTTCTTCGCGAGCATGCGTTCCATCTTGCGTTCAAGGCGGCGAACCTTGCCGTCGCTCTTCTTCCGCTCACGGCGCGCCTTTCGCGCATAGTGCGAGGCGTCGAGGGCAGGCAGCTCGAGTTTGGGCTCCGGCGGAAGATCTTTGACGACCGGCTCGACGGGCTCGGGCGGCAGCTTCGGCTTCGGCGGTTCCCTGAAGGCCTTTGGAAGGTCGGGCGCCCCGACGGTCTCGGACATGAGGTCCGGCTCCGGCAACGCGTCGCGCCCCTCTTTGTTGCGGATCCTATTTTCGTTCTCGTTCGCGAGGACCGCTTCGGACCACGCTTGCCAAGTTTCGCGGTCCTTTTTCTTGACGACCTTCGCGTATTTTTCCTTGGCCTTCTCGATCTCTTTTTCGCGCTTGGCCTTGTCTTTGGCGAACGGCTTTTCCCAGGCAGCGTAGATCTTTTCGACGTCCCGCTCCCAATTCTTGCGGGCTTTGAACCAAGGCTTGTTGGATTTCGCTTTGATCTTCTCGACTTTCTCGTCCCACTTCTCATGGTCCGTCTCGAAATCTTCCTCGTAGTGCTTTTCCAGTTTCCCCTGGAGCTTGTTGAGTTCGGCCTCAAGCTTCAACCGTTGGCGCTCTTGCTTGCGCCGCATCTTGCGCTTGATGCGGTCGGCCCGGACGTCGTATTTCTCGGTCGACGGATCCTTGAGCATCGCGGCTCGGTCTGCTAGGCGCGAAGATTTGGCCTCGCGCTTGAGCCCCGTCTTGGTGCGGCGCTTGTAGCCGTAGAACCAGTTGAGGGCGGATTCGTACTCCTCGGCCATCAGGAAGTAACGGGTGATGTAGAACGTCCGCGGGTCCGTCTTCCGTTGTGCCTCCAAGGCCTGCGCTTCCTGGGGAATTCGCCAAGGCGGAATCGGCTTGCCTAGGATTTTCTCATCATAGTACCGCTTGCCCCGCAACAAGACAAGAAGGAACATGATGAGCAGAAGAATGAGCAGGAACACGACGACCTTGAGCGGCGCCGAGACGTAGAAGCCTTGAACAATCAGGGTGCCGGACGTGTCGGAGAAGACTTGCGGATTGTTTGGATTGTAGGCACGAATCGTGTATTGTAAAGACGCGGAGTTGTACCAGGTTTTCTCCTTCGGTGTCTTGAAAGAGAGATTAAGAACCTTGGTCTCGAGCGGCTGGAACACGGCGCCTGCTTGGTCGCCCTGGACTGCGATCTTTGTCTTGTCAAGTCCTTCGCCATCGATGTCGAGGAGCCGCAAATTGAGGTGTTGGATGTAGAGGTCCGTGTTCCGCACTTCGATCGGGATTGTCACCCATGAATCGGGTTTGGCCTCGAACGGGACACCCAGGCCCGGGAAATTGCTGTTGCCAGGATAGATGACCGAAATGAGGACGCTCGGAGTGGGCACAATGCGCGCGCGAAACTCGATTGTCTGTTCGCGGTACGTCGATGTGGGGCCGTTCGCCGCGCGCTCTTGCATCAGCGTCATGTTGGCCGTGACCCGCACGGCGACGTCGGTGACGGTGGCGAACGGCTGATGGACTAGGGCGACGCTTTGTTCGAGAGACGAGCTCCCGGAGAACGTCGTCTGCGTGGACGTCTTATCGAAGAACTTCCATGCGCTTAGTACGTCTCCGTCCCAGTTGCTGTCCGTCGGATTGGAGCTGTTCAGCCATTCAACGACGAATGTGGTGCTGTGTTCCTGCGTGGGTTTTGGCGCATACGGCCCCGAGGGGTCGACGCTGAGATCACGAATGTAAAAGTTGAACTCGGCCAGGTCGCCAACAAGGCCGGCCGGACTTTGGGCTGAACCAGCCAGGGAGACGTACTGGAACACCGGCGACGTCGGAACGATCTCGAACAGTAGGTAATCGTCCGTTCCGGGGGGCGGCGGGGGGGGAGGTTGGGCGACGGCCGTGGCACTAAAGAGAAAAACGCCGACGACCGCCATGACGAATAGGCGCATGAGTCCGCCGCGAACGACTAGCAGGTGATGTCACACTCCAAGCTGCCGCGAGAGCGACAACCAGGTCGATTAGAAAGAAGGGGGGAAGAAACGGGGAGTCACCTCCCCGGGAGCCGCGTTTACTCGCTCTTGCGGCGGCGCATGAGGAGCAGGCCGATGCCCAACGCTCCAATCAGGAGAGCTGGGTCGAAGCCTGGCACATACACACCCTGGACCTGGACCGCGAACGACACGGTCTGTTCGTCGGTCGCCAGTTGGCCGGGGGCCGATCCATCAAAAGCGGAGCTGTACTTGACGTTGAACTGGTAGATCGAGTTCGAGTACCCGTTCGCGTGGGGGGTTTGGACTTCGATGTTGCGGGTCTGCTTGAATTGGGCGGCGGCCCCCTTGGTGCGCGATTCCAGCCGGATTTCAGCACCAACGCTTACGGCGTCGAGCTTGTTCTTGTTGGGCTGCGTGGCTTCGACCTTCACACGGGTGGGGCCGTTTCCGAGGTTCTGGACTTCGACAGGGAAAACGACCTTCTTGTTCTGCCCCGATTTGATGTACAGCTGGGATGGGTTGAGCAGGGTCAACGGCAGGTAGTCGTTTTTGATGACCGTCGAACCAGTGGCGGAACCTTGGGAGAGCGTGCATCCGCTCGTGTTCGCGCCACCCGTTGCGTCGACTTTGACTTCGACCTTCATGTCTTCGAAGGCAGGTGCGGCGCGCGTCGTGACGACGATCATGTCGACAGGAGTGGCTTCCGTTTCGGTCGGCGTCGAGGCGACGGCAGGAGCGCCGGGCGACTGGCTCTTGAGGGTGACGGATTGGCCGGGCGGGTTGAAAATAATCGTAGCATACCCGGGGTTCGTCGGCTTGTAGGTGAGTTGAACGGTCTGGATGCACGCCTGCGCGGTGTCCATGATAATGGTGACCTTGACCGTGCCCACGTAGCGGCCCGTTTCGGGGAGCAGACGGCCATTCGGAAGGCTTGTGTCTTCGTCAATTTTCACGACCATCTTGATCTGTGCCTGAGCCGCCGCGGGCGGGATGAAGACGATCAATGTGGTTAGGACGAGAGCCATTGTGACTCCCACAGCTGTCATTCGAGCAAGCGTTTTGTTCATGTTGCGCACCGTCCACATCCCCCCGGATGGGATTGCTCCCATTCGGAAGAAGCGGTTTATACGTTTCGTTCTGATTTCCCCGCCAGGTTCAAGACCGTAATCTCAAGCCTGACAACGGTTCATAGTTTTCGGACGTTACTTAAGGATGCTGGTGAGCAGATTGAAGGAAGTCGTCCACATCCTCGGGCATCGACGAGAATTGCGCATTCCTCCAGGAACCCGGGAGTTGAATCTTCCGAATTAGAATCGCCACGAGGCGAGGTTTTACCAGCCAACCTCGGCCAATGGGGGCTTGTGGGCATGCATGCGGTGAACGAAGATTCGAGCCGCCTTAAGGCAGCGGCTCGACCACGAGGCCGGGAATGTCCGAATAGTCCCGGTCGAGCGTCGCAATGGGCATCCCGTGGAACAGTGCGTGGCTTGCGATCAGCAAGTCGAACGTGGGAAGTTCTCGGCCCTGCTGGCGCCGAGCCTGTTGAAGTTCCGCGGCCAGTTGCGCCATCGCAGGAGTCAACGGGTCCGGAATGGTCTGGCGGAGGGCCGCTTGAAGGGCGGAGCGACGCTGGGGCGTTGTCGCGCCAAGCCAGAGCTCCCAGAGCACAAGGGCGGGGGCGTAGATCGGGCCCGTGGCCGCTCGACGTTCCAAGAACCTCGTCGCCTTCGGGTTGCCGCGGAGGTGGCCAATGATCACGCTCGTGTCAACGATGACCACGACGTCACTTCCGAGGACGTCGGGTTGTGCCGAACGCGTCGATCGTTTCGCGCCGGAGCCGCTCAACTTCCTGGTCCGTCATGTCGGACCAGGCGCCGGCCGAGTCTCGAAACGACCCTTTTAGTCCGAAGGTCCGCTTCACGAGCTCGCTGAAACTTTCGCCCGGGTGGAGTTTTGCCCCCTTCAGGAGCATGTAGGCCTTGTCGTCCAGAGAGACCGTTTTCATGCACCTACACTATTACCACACAGACTATTTGCGGATTTCGACGGACGCCCAGGACACGTCAACGCTATACCGGGTCCGCACGTTTGGCGCCAAGACTCTGCATGACGCTACAGATGCAATCCCACGGACACATCATCGGCGGAAAATCCACGACACCCACGGGCGGCGAAACGGTCCCCGTCAAGAACCCAGCCACCGGCGAAGTGATCGCCCACGTCCCGAAGGGCACGAAACAGGACGCCGACTTGGCCATCAACGCCGCCAAAGCCGCTTTCGATGACGCCAAGTGGCGAAGGATGGATCCGAGCGAACGGGGACGACTCCTCTACAAGCTCGGCCAACTCATCCGGGAAAAAGCCGACGAACTTGCCGCGCTTGAGACCAAAAACCAAGGCAAACCGGTCCGCGAAGCCAAAGGCGACGTGATCTTCGCCGCGGCGACGTTCGAATATTTTGCCGGCATGGCCGACAAGGTCCAAGGCGAAACCATCCCCGTCCCCGGCGAGCGACTCAACTACACGTTGCGAGAATCACTGGGCGTCACCCTCCACGTTGCCCCCTGGAATTTCCCGTTCCAACTCGCCTGCCGCAGCATCGCACCCGCATTGGCGTGCGGCAACACGGTGATCCTCAAACCCGCCAGCATCACACCGCTCACCGCATTGAAGCTCGGCGAACTCGCGACGCAAGCCGGACTACCGCCCGGCGTGTTGAACGTCGTCACCGGCGACGGCGCAACGTTCGGCAAATACTTGGTCGAGCACAAAGGAATCGACGGCATCTACCTCACCGGCAGCGTCGACACCGGGTTCCAAGTGGTCCAATCGATGGGACGAAAACTCAAACCCTTCACCCTCGAACTCGGCGGGAAAAACGCCAACATCGTGTTCCCGGACGCCAACCTGGAGAACGCCGTCAAAGGAGCCGCGTTGGGCGCGTTCATGAACGCCGGGCAGATGTGCTGGGCCGGAAGCCGCATCCTGGTCCATGAAAGCATCCACGACCAGTTCGTCACGAGTTTCCAGAAACGTGTCGAGGGACTCAAGGTCGGCGTCGGCACCGACCCCAACACCCGACTCGGACCCGTCGTGAGCATGACCCAGAAACAGAACATCTCGAAATACGTCGAGATCGGCAAGAACGAAGGCGCCAAACTCGTCACCGGAGGCACAAGCCCCAAAGAACCCGAACTCGCCAACGGCAGCTTCCTCACCGCCACCATCTTCGACAAAGTCACGCAAGACATGCGGATCGCCAACGAAGAGATCTTCGGACCCGTCGTCGGCATCCAAACATTCACCGACTACAACGACGCCATCAAACAAGCAAACGCCACCCAATTCGGCCTCTACGCAGGCGTGTGGACCCAAAACCTCACGACCGCGCACAAAGCGGCGCGCGACCTCGAAGTCGGCATGGTGAGCGTCAACGAATACCCGATCACGTTCCCCCAAACGCCGTTCGCGAGCGCCAAGAACTCAGGGATTGGCGTCGAACAGAGCATGCACGCCATCGAGCACTACACGCGGCTGAAGAACGTCAGCGTGAAACTGGACTAGCTACTTTCACGCTGGTTCGGCACCTTTTTAGGTGTGGGCCATCTACACAAGGATTGGCGGGGTAGGGTCGCTTTCGCGGCTCCTGCCCTTCCGTCCTATTTTCTTAGCCGCGGCTATCGAGGAATGACCGATGGCTCAGAGAAGTTTCCGACCTTACGCCAAAACGGGCCCAACTGTTCGAGCCTGTTTCTCCGATTTCGTTCGTGCGCCGAAAAGAGCGCGTACGCAACGAAATCTGCCAGCTGGATTCCAGGGCTCATTTGGCTTGGCGAGAAGCCGACCGAGTTCAACACGAAGCTAAGCTTTCGGTCGCTCCGCGGCATGTAGTTGATACCGCCCACTTTGATTCCATACGAGCGAGCTTGGTGGACCATTTCGCGTAGCGCGGAGTCAGCGTTCAAGCCCTCGGTGTCCATCAGCGCCATTCCGAGTTGCTGCGTTTCTTCCAAGTGACGATCAAAGCGTTCAATCGTGGCGCGAAGGGCATATTCGTTCGGGGGAAAGGCGCCGGGGCCGTACTTTTCCTTCATTCTCTTTTTCAAGACAACGGACCCCATGAGGACCGGACGTAGTTGTTCGATGAGTTGGAAAACAGCGTCCGCTATCGCGCGCCGATCTTCGCGCTCCACCGTATCGTAGGGCGGCCTCTCATTGATCAAATCCCCGTAATGAAGCTCGGTCGGCCGCAGCGTCTCGTTTGGAAAGAAATTCGTCAGAATCAGGGGAATTCTCTCATGCGCTATTTTGTCCTGCAACGGATTCAATATCACGCCGGCCAAAGCGTACACGCTGTGATTGCTTCGACCCCACGGGGGCGGCCAAGTTTTCTCGCCCGATTCATCCAGGTAGAGCGTGACGTATCCAGTCAACGGACTTGAATCGCGCAAACAAACGCATATGGCCGCCGGGGGGTCGAGTGAATGTGGGGCGCGGGCTTGTCCTGATAATCGAAGTTACTCGCTTGCTTGTCAATCCGGATCCAAGATGCCGGCGAAGATTGACCGTGCATACCGGCAATTTCTGGGACAGCCCACTGGGGCGCGCGTCGGCATGGTGAGCGTCAACGAATACCCGATCACGTTCCCCCAGACGCCCTTTGCGAGCGCCAAGAACAGCGGCATCGGCATCGAACAGAGCATGCACGCCATCGAACACTACACACGCTTGAAGAACGTCAGCGTGAAACTGGACTAGGATTTGTTGGCGTTCACGTACATCCGAAGTGCGCGCTCGCTCGTGACGTAATGGGGCCGGCCAGGTCGCCGCTTCTGCATTGTCGGAGCGGCGGTGCGGCTGGCATGGACCGCCGCCAAGGCACCTTGGCGCGCACGCAGGCTCAGGTAATGGGCAGAGTAGGGGTTCCAGGCCTGAATCTCCCAATGCCGCAGCGGCCGCAGCGCGTCGGTTGGGCCTCCGGTCTGGTCGAGGAGGTCCAGCAGGCTTCGGCTCATCGCGTCTTCGAAGAAGCCCTGCAGCCGCGCTAATTCGCCGAGGTGACCGGCTTCCAGGCCCGCAAGGTACGGTTGTCGGTCGTCCGGGACGACATGCACGGGCGGCCACCCGCATTGAAGAAAATGGAGGTTCAGGAGCAGACGTCCAACGCGGCCGTTGCCGTTCTCGAACGGATGAATCGCCTCGAACTCATGATGGAACCACGCACCCAGGGCAAAGGGATCCTCGTCGCGGGCACGTCGTTTTGCGTAGGTCTGCATCCAGGCGTCGAGCCGAGGGATGACCTTTTCCCGCCGCGGCGGACGGTACTTGGTTCCCACGATGTACGGATTGGTAAGACGCCAGTCGCCAGGTCGGTACGCAGGCAGCCCTCGGAACACCTCGTGATGAAGCTCTTGGACCAGCACGAGATCGATTGGACGGGCAAGCCGCTCGAGAAGGCCGCGGAAGGCGCGTTCGTGTTGAACGGTCTCGATGACGTCGGGCAGCGACTTGGAGACGGATTGACCTTGGAGCACAACGCGTTCGACGTCCTCTTCGGTGAGCGTGTTCCCTTCGATGGCGTTGGTGCCCCAGGTATTGAGGGCGCTGGTCCGCTTCCAGACCGAATCGGGGAGCCGTTTGATGTCGCCCCTGTTTGGGAGGGCATCCAGAAGAGCGTCCAGCAATATTCGTTCGAGCAAGATATTCGACAAAAGCATATTCGTCCTGCGAGCCCTTAAACCTATGCTTTCAATGGCATTCTCTAGACAAACGCATATTCCAGTTTACCGGCCAACGAAAAGCCGATCACGTTCCCCCAGACGCCGAAAGCATGCACGCCATCGAACACTACACACGCTTGAAGAACGTCAGCGTGAAACTCGACTGAGCGACAGGCAAACGTGGTTACCAACTTCATTAACTAGTGCCGCGGACGATTGTGGCCCACAAATGGCAAATAATGGGCCACACGTAAACACGGTCATGGTGAACGTGGTCACCAAAAAGGTGAGGCTCTCGGCCAAGAGCGAACGGACACTGCGCCGCCTGGCACGGGAAAGCCGCGCCTCGGAGAGTGAAATCCTTCGACGGGGGATTGAACTGGTTGCGGAGGAGCGAAACCGCGCGAAGGGAATCGAAATGCTCATTTCGCTGATTGACGGGCCCGAACCTCCGAAGATTCGCTTTCGCCTAAAGTGAGCACATGCGCATCATTATCGATTCAGGGGTTTTGTGGCGGCCTGAGGTCATGCGCAACCTAAAGGATCGAGGGCTCAACTTGGTGCTTCCGGCCGTCGCCTACGCCGAACGCCTTCGCCAGCTTTCCCAGCGTCGGCAGGACGTTCGACGTTTTCACCAGGGGTTAGAAATCGCAAGAATCACGGTTGAGCCGTTCGGTGAGGAGGAAGCGCGGCGCGTTTGCCCGCGCGTGCCGGAGGAAGACTGGCCCCGCTTGGCCCGGGATGCCATGATTGCCGGACACGTCCGACGCGGCGATGTCTTGATCACAACCAACCCAGCGGACTTCACGAAGCTGGGTCTTGGCGCTGACCAAATTCAAGCCATCTAGGGAAGCCGCAGGACCACGAACGCCGGGCAACGTCAAGACCAACGGGGCGCGTCGTTCTGTGCGAATTTGTCTCCAGTCACCGGATGGCGGTGCGCCCCTTCTCGATGTGGCTACAAACTCGCCGCACTGTAGTCACAAAGCTTGATGATATCTGCCAGACACTTCAGGTCGTGGCTCGCTCTGTCACCAAACGTGTTCGATTGACGACGACCGAAGCCGAAACGTTGGTTGGCTTGGCCAAAATAGCTGGCACAACAGAGAGTGAGGTTCTCCGTCAAGGCCTCCAAGCAATGGCAATCCAGCGCCAGCGACTCGAAGCCACGGAAGGTCTTATCGCGATGATTGAAGGGCCCGAGCCAAAGAAAGTTCGTTGGCGCCCCAAATACTGAACCCAATTGCCGTTTCAGCCGAATGGCTGGAGACCAGAGTTGAGCCCTTCGGCCTCACCAATCCGCCCTGCGTTTCTCAATCCGGCAACTTGTGGCGCCAAAGCTTTAGGCTCGGCCAACCTGGCCAGTTTACCTTGAAGTTGAGGCGTCGAAAGGCAGGCCGAAGAACGTTCGCAAACATCGAGTCTGATTGAGTCTGCCCGGCGTCCTTCGCACCTTCGTCGACCGTGTGCGCGGCAAGAACCCGTTCGCGGGCGACGTGATCCCCAGCCGCGTGCCTCTGTTCGAACGCGGTCGCCCATCTCGGCCCTACCCTACACTTGGCAACTACCGGAAGCCGATCGGCATCCTCGATGCGATCTTTTGGGGTGCCGACAAAGAGGCGGGCGCTGGAAAACACAACCGCTACATCACCGCGCCCGGCTTTCCGCTCGGACTCGTCACCCGCGACCCGGCGATCATCAAAGCCGTGTTGCTCGCAACGGGCGACAAGCCCGGACAGTTCGACCGCGACACGTGGCCCACGCGTGGCATCGCACGCGCGACCGGCGCCGACACGATGCTCTACGCCAACGGCCCCGGCTGGCGACGACAGAAAAAAATGGCCGCCCCATCATTTTCACAATCGGCCCTGTTCAACCCGGAACGTTTCCACGAATTCGAGGAGACGTTCCGAAAGACCGTCATCAAACGGTTGGAAGCCCTGCGGGCACGACAGAAGGAGCTCGGCACGGAGGCCATCGAGGTCCGCTTGGAAGCGGAGATCAGCGCAGTCATGCTTGAGATGCTGGTCAACAACTTCTTCGGCGCCAACGTACGCTACGAAGAACTCCGAGAACGGTACGTTCCCTCGATCAACGCGTTGATCCGATACATGGTTCGCGACACGATCGGGTTCCGCTCCTTCATGTGGTTCAAAGGCGGCCGCAACGAACTACGCCAATGGCGCAAAGACTTCGAAGAACTCACGGACATCGCCTTGAGCGGCCGAAAAGAGAAACGGGCCGCGTGGGCCCATTTCGGATCGGATGCCCCTGACGAAGCGTTGCGCAGCAACATCCGCGTGTTCCTCGCGGGCGCTCTCGAAGCGACGACCTCGATGGCATCGTGGGCCTTGGCGCACCTCGCGCGACGACCCGACGTCCAGGAACAACTCTACGAGGAGATCAAAGGCGTCGACGTGTACAACCCCGACAACCTCGCGCAAGCCGTCACGTTGTACCGCGTGCTGGAAGAGACGTTGCGCCTGACACCCGCCCTCTACTTCCTTCCACGCGTCTCCACGGCGGACACCTGGATCGAGACCGGCGACAAGAAACGCATGTTCATCCCGAAGAACACCCACGTGATCCTGGACGTGTGGCACGCGAACCGCTGCGACGAGTTCTGGGGCGTCGAAGCCACAGGATACCCAGCGAACGTGTTCGAACCCGCACGCTGGGGCCGCCGCGACGAGAAGAACCGTTCCAGCCGCGAGGTGCTCCACTTCGGCTTCGGCTACGGAGCCCGCGTCTGCCCGGGAAAATTCTTGGGGCTTCTCGAAGTCGGTCTCGTGGTCGGCGCGTTCGTCAAGACGTTCCGGTTCTCCGCCGTGAACCAAGAACTCGAGGCCGTGGCAGGCGTGTCGACGAAACCTGGCGACGGCGCGCTCGTCCGCCTCACGAGACGGTGAGACCCCCTTGCAAATCGAATTGACTACGTCCGCAACGCCGAAACGTTCCAGCGTCGCCGCCTGGATCCTCTACGACACCGCCAACACGATGTTCAGCTTCAACATCTTGAGCGCGTTCTTCCCGGTCTGGCTCAGCCAAGACCTCGCATTGCCCGACTCCGTGTTCGCCGTCGGCAACAGCATCTCCATGGCGATCGTGTTCCTACTCGCCCCGATCCTGGGCGCGGTCTCGGACCGCGCGCGACGACGCATCCCGTTCCTCATCGCGAGCACCGTCGTTTGTGTCACCTTCATCATCCCCGTCGGCGCCGTGGCGTGGCCCGCCGCGATCAGCCTATTCATCATCGCCAACGTCGGGTTCCAAGCCGGACTGGTGTTCTACGACGCCCTCCTGCCCGCGGTCAGCACGCCGGCGAACCGCGGACGCGTCGGCGCGTGGGGCATCGGCCTCGGCTACCTCGGATCGTTCCTCGGACTCGGCGTCGGCACCCTGATATTGACCGGGAACGAAACACGCGACGCCTGGGTGTTCCTCGCCACCGGCGTCGGATTCTTGCTCCTTGCCGTCCCCGCGTTCTTCTTCGTCAAAGAACCTCAGAACACGCGACCCGCCTTGACGTTCCGTGATCTGCGAGAATCCGCCCGACACGCTGCCACCGGTTTGTCGCGGCTTGTGCGCGGCAAAGAAGACCGACGAATCTCACGGTTCCTCCTCGGACGGGTCTTCTACACCGACGCCGCGAACACCATGATCGCCTTCCTCGGCGTGTACGCCCTGCACGAAGCAGGACTCTCGGACGCCGGTGTCCGCATCGCGCTCGTCGTCGGCATCCTCGGCGCCGCCGTCTCCGCGCCCTTGTGGGGCGTGTTGGTCGACCGCCTGCGCCCGGCTCCGGTCCTTCTGATCGTCCTCGGCGTTTGGGTGTTCGGACTCATCACCGTGATCCTCGTTCCCCTCGGCTGGCTGCCAAGCGCCGCGTTCTTCGGCTCCGCCTTCATCCTCGGCGGCGCACTCGCCGGCACATGGTCCGCCGACCGACCCCTCATGGTCGAGCTGGCCCCGCCGGAACGGATCGGCGAGTTCTACGGGATCTACGCCATGGTCGGTCGGTTCAGCGCCATCTTGGGACCGCTCGTCTGGGCGCTCGTCGTCGATGTCCTCGCGTGGGGCCGACCCGCCGCGGTCGCTACGCTTCTCTTGTTCATGCTCGTCGGAGGGTTCATCATCCGTCCTCTTGCCAAACGGCAACCCGTCGCTTCGCCGGTTTAGAAAAATGCGAGTCGGATCAGGATCAGGGTCGTCATCGTGATGAAGAGCGGCTTGACCCACCCGACCCCATGCTTCATCCCGTAATGGCTGCCGAAGTACGCGCCGCCGAGCATGGCGACGAGCATCGGGACGGCGATCTCGTAGATGATGGCGTCCTTGATCGCGAACAATGCGAGCGCTGCGGCGTTCGTGGCGAAGTTCAACACGCGGCCGTTGGCGGCGGAGCGCAGGAAATCAAACTGCGGCACACCGAGGAACAGGAACAACATGAGGCTCCCGGTACCGGGTCCCAGGAACCCGTCGTAGAAACCGATCGCAAGAAGCGCGATGGCGCAGATCGCGTACGGTCCGGCCTGGATCTTCGTGAACCGGTTCTCGTGCCCCAGTTTCGGCTTGAAGGCGACGTAGAGCGCCATGATCACCATGATCACCATGACGGCGCCTTTGATGAACCACGGATCGACGAGCAACACCGACGCGGCGCCAAGAAAACTTCCGACCACGCCGAACGGGATCAACCCCAACACGAACGGCACGTGCACATAGCCCGCGTTGGCGTAACGCAACGTGGCCATGCTCGACGCTCCCGTCGCCGCGAGCTTGTTCGTGCCCAAGGCCAAGTGCGGCGGGATCCCGGCCGCTAGCAAGGCGGGTAGGGCGATGACCCCGCCACCACCAACGATCGAATCGACGAACGCAGCAATGAACGCCGCCAACATGAGAAGAACAAGGATCCACGGTTCGACGGGAAGGTCCAACGATGCGCGGCGACGCGCGGCCGATGTTTAAGCGTAGGCTTGCGTAAACATGGTTACCTGTCTACTTGAGCCGGCGCAGAATTCCCTAGGGCGGCTCCCTTAGCTTCGA
>CAYOZB010000034.1:0-23464 GCA_964408365.1 uncultured Halobacteriales archaeon
GGAGAAGAACCCACTCAGCTCGCCCATCTACTCATCATCCTTGCTAGTTCAGCTGGCGTTTGTCATCATCGTGGGCACGTGACCATGGACCGCTCCCCTTCTTAGAGGATGCGATAACCCATTTCAACCGCCTTCGAGTACGGCCGCCCTCCTTGGGCCTCATCGAACTCCCCCTCTTCCTGGTGCGCGGCGGAAAACTCGTCCGTCGCACCGGACCCCGCGCGTACGAACCACTGTTCGGCGCCTCGGATCCCTTCAAGCTGATCAAAGCCGCCGTTCCGCCCGCCGAGCTCGTGTACTTGTGGGACGTCGACGGCGTCGAAGCCGGCGCGGCGAACCACGAATTCTACCAAAAGATCGAACGCAACCGCATCTCCCCGTGGGTCGATGCCGGTTGTCGTAACCCCGAGGACGCGATGGACGCGTTCTTCGCCGGCGCCGAAGTCCTCACGGTACGCCTCGGGCACATGGATGAGTCGAAACTCACCGATTTTGCGGACATCGCCGAATACGAGTTCCACCTAGCCCTCAAATTCTCCTCCACGCATCCGGACTCCCCATTGACCGCGTGGGATGTGCGAAGGCTCGTCGGCGAACTCCACGCGCAAGGCGTCGTCCTTGAAGCGTCCCCGACCACGGACCGCGCCTCGTTCACAAAATTCATCCGCCTCGTCCAGACCGGCGGCATCGAAGTGTCCGTCCTATCGACCGAAAAGATCCCATGGCTATTGGACGTCGCCAACGAGACCACTGCGATCCGGATCATCTCGCCCCCGGAGGCCAAACCGTGAGCGACGCCGTGATGAAACTCTTCGCCTACACGTTCCAAGCGGCCGGACGACGACGATTGTTGGAAGAGGACATCGTCCAACTCTTGAGCCACGAGCGTCGATGGTTCATGCCGTCGCGCGTGCGTGCCATCGTGCAGGTGGCGAAGTCGCAAGGTGTACTGCGTTCCGCAGGCGCGCACGCGTACGAAGCGAGTCCCGAGACGCGGGACCTCGGCCTGTCGCTCGATTACCGACCTGACCCGATGGAGATCGAACGGGAGATCGCCGCCGCGCCGGGCACCGCGCAGACCCTGCCGCTCTTCCGTCGCATCCTTCGAGCGATCAGCACGTCGACCTCGGAATCGGAATCCGAACTCGCCGCCGCCGTGAACCAATTGCAACAATCCTACGGCGGCCTGCTCACCGCCGAGGCCGCCGCGTACGTGTTGGCAAAGTCTCGTGGCATCCAGGTGGACGCGTTGGCGGAAGAACTCGAGAACTCGTTTCAGAAAGTCAAAGCCGCCGGGGCCAGGTAGACCAAGACCGGTCCGAGAAGGACGCCGGTCAAGGCGACGCGTTGCAACCCCAATTTTACGGGCAAGGTGCCGATGGCGATTCCGACCGCGAACACGAGAAGTCCCGCGGCTCCCGTGAAGATCGCCACGGTGGCGACCATGTAGGCGAGGACGCCCCACGACAATCCGCGGTACGGGACCCGTTGGATCTGTCGCACGGTGTGTTTGCCGATCATGAGCGTGATGAGCATCGATCCGAAGCCCGTGAGGAGTGCGACGATGCCGAAATTGGCAAGGTCGATGGGGATCCGGTCGTACCAGGTGTCGACGGCCCACAGGTCCTTCATCGCGACGACGGCGCCGCTTCGCGTGCGTCCGTAGAGGTACAAGACGGCGAGGTTGAACATGGCGTTCGCCGTGTTGACGGCGGAGACGCTCACGATGGTCTCTTCGTTGGTCCCTTTTCGCAGCATCGTCGCCAACGCGGTGGCGCTCGCGTTCGTGAGGCCAGGCAGGACGCTCATGGTGGCGCCGGCGACGACGCCGGTTCCGAGGGCCGCGGCCGCGCCCGGCATTTTGACGTCTCGGTGGCGAACGCGAAGGAATTGGTGGGGAAGTTTCGCGGTGACGACCAGGGAGGCGAGGACGGTGGCGCCGCCGAACAGTCCGCTCAAGGCGGGAAGCAGCGGCGAAGGCGGGACGGGGAGGTACGCTTTGTACGGGAGTTGCGACAACAACCAGCCGTAGCCGCTCGAGAGCAGGAGGATCATGACGCTCGCCGCCTTGGCGCATGCCGCGCGCACGAGGTCGTGCCACGTCTCGGGTCCAAGCATGCCGGGTTCGAGGATGACGAGCATCACCGCGGTGACGAGGACGAGCCAGAAGAGGTGGGTCCGGACGAATTCCCAGATCCCGATGGGTCCGGAGAGGAACCAATGGAACGGGAGCGCGGCGGCGACCGAGAGGACGACCGCCGCCTGGGAGGCGAGGGCGGAAAGTTGCACCGCGCGGTACCCGGTGCCTCGAAGCAACATCTGGTGACCAGGCAGGACGGAGAGCGCTGTGGATTCGTCGGGCGCGCCAAGGTACGTGGCGGGGATGATGTTGACGAAGGTGTGAGCGATGGAGATGGCGAGGATCAAGCAGGCGACGAGGAACGCGGGTTCGGCGGAGAACCCCGTGGCTTGGAACATCGCGTTCATCAACGGAGCGCTCGCAAGAAGCAACACCGCCAACGTGTTGACGTGGAGGGACGGCAAGAGTCCGGTAAGGCAGCCGATCAAGGCGCCCGCGGTGGCGACGATGGCGAGCTCGACGAGCAACGGGCTCACTCCTCGAGTACGAGTTGGGCAACGCGCAGCCGGAACGCGGCGTACGTGGGTTCGTAGCTGAACAGGCCGTCGACGACGACCAACGCGTCGAGCGTCGCGTGAGTGGGCGTGTTGGTGAGTTGGAGCCGCGCATCGTTGCGGGCAACGAGCCACAGTCCGCGGGTGTCGCGTTCGAGGATCCCGCTCGTGCGCAGGTTGGACTGTCGGTAGGTCCAGGGATCGTCGAGGATGCGGTCGAGCGGAACGTGTCCGTCTCGCCACGGGGTGAGGACGATGAGGTCTTCGGCGTGTTCCAGTTCGAGTTCGATCCGTCCGTTCTCTTGGAGGACGCGGACCTCGACGAGGATCAAATCGCCGGCGGACGCCGTGAAGCCGTCGCGGGCCAAAAGAGGCACGCTGCGGTTGGCTTGGGCGACGAGTCCGCGGGTGAAGCCGCCGTCGTAGGATTGGACGTCGATGAGCCGGCCGTCGACCCGGACCGTGGTGCCGGCGTGGAGCGGGAGTTCGGGGATGGGGACGATGGGCGGGTCGGTGGTGTTGGCGACGACGGCGAGGAGGGCGACGCCTCCGAACGAGGCCAGGGTGAGTAGGAGGATGGCGCGGGACAACGCTTCGGACTGGGCGGTGGGGGGTCGTGCTGTTTTTGGTAGCCGCGTTTACCTAAGCGGTCTGAAAGTCGCGTCGGGCGGTCGTCAGGAACCGGAATCCGCGTTGGGTGATCACGACGTCGTCTTCGATCCGGACGCCGCCGTACCCGTTGAGGTACACCCCCGGTTCGACGGTCATGACCATGCCGGGTTGGAGGGTCAATTCGCTGCCCGTGCTTAGGCCGCCGCCGTCGTGGACTGCGAGTCCAAGGCCGTGACCGAGTCCATGGATGAACCGACCCTTGAATTCGGTCTTGTCGATCAGGTTTTGGGCGGCGAGGTGGACGTCTTTTCCCTTCACGCCGGGTTTGATGAGGTCGAAGGCCGCCTGTTGGGCGTCCGCGACCACTTCGTACATGCGGCGGTCTTTCCGGTTCGGTTTCCCGAAGAAGAAGGTGCGGGTGATGTCGGAGCAGTACCGCTGGTACCGGGTGCCGAAGTCGAAGAGCGCGAACTTGTTGCGTCGGAGTTTGCCCCCGAGGGCGGTGTAGTGGGGTTCGGCGGCGTGGGCCCCGAAGGCGCTGATCGTGTCGAAGCTGGGTCCTTGGCCCCCATATTTTTGGGAACGGTAGTTGATCTCGGCGGCGACCTCGGCTTCGCCAACGCCCTTCTTGAGGAGGCTGGGGATCTCTTCGGCGACGCGGGATGAGATCTCGCAGGCGCGTTTGATCTTCGCGATCTCTTCGGGCTGCTTGATCATGCGGGCCCACAAGATGGCGCGGGAAGCGTCCATGAACTTGGCCTTGGGCAACGCTTTCTTGAGGACTTTGAAGTCGCGGTACGTGATCTCGGGGGAGTTGACGCCGATCGTGACCTTACGGCCGTGGTCGAAGCGTTTCCGCAGTAGCTTCTGCTCGTCGTCCCGTTTTCGCGGGACGTGGAGGCGGAACCCGGTGTTGGCGGAGCGAGCGGATTCTTCCTCGAGGATGCTGGAGACGACGTCGACGGATCCGTTGGGGCGAAGGAGGCACATGCCGCCTTCGAAGATGCCGCTTGGGATCCCCGTGACGTAAAAGAACGACAGGTCGACGTGGGGTTCCACGCCGTTGCGCAGGATGATGACGTCGGGGACATCCTCCTTGGTCCGCTCGAACGCTTTGTACACGTTCTTCGCGCGGATGCGGGCAAGCTGCTTCGAGGCCATGGGGCTGGGCGCACCGATTCCGGTCCTGCTAGAAAGGTTGTCCGGCCAAGGCTTGGCGTCGAAGGCGCCGCTGGCATCGTCGTTTGGGAATACTCGTTCCCCGACTCCGAGATCACGGTGATCATCGGTACGCCGCCGCTCGACGATGAGGAACCGTAGACAGGCGCCCGAGCGACTTGTACGCGGTCACGCAAAGCCTTAAGACGAACCTTGGCCCCGCGTCAAGGCAGCGTGAGTCCCATTGAAGCGTGTCCTATCCGTCGTCGCCGTCCTGTTGATCGCCGCCGTCTCCGGTTGTCTTGCCGACCCGGAAGCACAGGACGTCGGTGAAACCGAGGCGACCACGACAACTTCGGCAGACGCCGGCTCCAACGAGACCGGGCAGGACGAGACGACCAATTCTGCCCCGGTCGCCAACCTCACCGCGGATCCGATTAACGGCACGGCGCCCCTTGCCGTGAACTTCACCATCAACGCGACGGACGCCGATGGCGACAACCTCACGTGGTCGCTCGACGCGAACGGCGATGGAACCTCCGACGGCAACGGCACCGAAGCCGACCTCCCCGGCAACGTCTCCTTCGAATTCCCCGCCGAAGGCGTGTACAACGCGACCCTCATCGTCGACGACGGCACGGCAAACACGACGGTCACCGTGGCCATCAATGTCACGGCCGGCGGCGCGACGATGGAACCCGTGAGCTTCTCCGAGGACGTCCAACTCCCGTGCCCGCAATGCACGGCCGCAGGCGCCAACACGGGCGTCGGCTACCGCGCAGGCGAGAGCGGCCTGGATTCCGCGTTCTTTGATCTGCTTCCCGAGTTCGTCGGACAGCCTTTCACCGCCACGTCGACCGGGGGCAGCCTCGGAATGGTCTTCCGAGACGTTTGCGACGCGGGAGCCGCCATCGGCAGCGTCGCCTCGGGCGCGGCGAGCCACACGGGAACGGTTCCGGAAGGCGCCTTGTGTGTGCTCATGTGGGACGACGAATCGCCTGACTCGACGATCGCCATCACCATCGGCGGACCCCTGCCCGCGTAGGGGTCCGGGGGCCGCCGATTGGGGGCGGAAATAGACGTTTGTCGAACGTTCCTCGAATGACTATTCGTGGGGTAACGACAAGGTTGACTGGTTACAGCATCGGTACCACAAAGGAGTTAAGTACAATCTTTCGGTAGTTGCGGCTTGTCTCGGAGACACACGGCCTCATGATTACCGAATCCCGTTTGGTGTTGGCGCTCCGGCGAGCCTTCAACATGATGAAGGACGACGCAGAGGCGACCGCAGGCGTGGTTTCAAGCGTGTTCCGTGGTGACGACGAGGTCAACGACGAAGACCTCGACAAGGAGATCCGCGCCCTGTTCTACACACTCGAGAAGGAAGAGCTTCTCGGGATCCGACGCACCGAATACAAGTTCGAAGGCCAGATTCGGCGTGCCTACTTCTGGCGACTCAAGAAGCTCCCGGAACTCGACACCGACATGACCCCGGGCGGCTTGAGCCGCGAGGACGTCGAGGCGCTCAAAGTCTACCGGGCGTTGCCACAAGAAATGTGGAACCGCGGCAAGAACTGACGCGGCTTCCGCTCAGCATTTGGTTTGGCTTCGAGGCAAAGAACAACCGCGTTACGTGTTGTCCCGCGGCGGACCCTTGAGCTGGGCGTTGTATTTTCGCAGGTCCTTGTAGTACTCAGCACGGTTCTTGCGGGCCTTGATCGCCGCCTTTTCCTTGCTGACCTCGCCCCGGAACACGAGGAACGAAACCGTGACTCCGGAAGCGGAAACAATGGCTCCGCCCCACAGGAACATGACCGGGATGCCATCCGCGTCGCCCTCAAGACGGCTCGCGGCACCCGCGTCCGAACCGAGGGCTGGAGCGGCGGGTCCCTGAGCGGCCCCGTTCTGGCTCGCGACGATGGGAGCTTCCTCGCCCCCGGGCAACGCCATGACCGCGAACGAAACGGTGAGGGCAGTAAAAACGAACATCGCCGCAAGAGTGGCGGCCCTCTTTGCCCTCATTCTCGCGTCGAGTGGGTCCGTCGGTACTTAACAGTTTTCTAGTGTGAACAAGTGCAAGTTGCGGAACCCGCGGGCCGTTCCGGCGACCTTCCTGGGGCGCTCGTTCCAACAGAAACAACGTCAAATGGGATGGAGGCATCGGCAGAGGCAACGTCCCATGGAAGCGATCCTTCTTGCCGGCGGGTTCGGAACCCGGATCCGGCCCCTGACTTACACGCGACCGAAGCCCTTGCTCCCGATCGTGAACCGATCCCTCATCGAGCGCGCGCTCGACGCGATGCCCAAAGAGGTCGACACGGTCGTGCTGCCTGTGAACTACCTCGGGGAACTCATCCGCCAACACTTCGAGGACCATCCCGACCCGCGTCTCGTGATCGTCGAGGAGCCCGAACCGCTCGGCACGGGCGGCGCGATCAAGGCCGTCGAAGACCATTTCGAAGGACCGTTCCTCGTGTTCAACGCCGACATCGTCTCTTCCGTCAACCTGTCCGAATTGGCGAAGTACCACGCCGCCAAGAAAGCCAAGGCGACGATCTCGTTGTGGAAAGTCGACGAGCCGTGGCACTTCGGGGTCGTCGTCCCCGGACCCAACGGAATGATCAAGAGCTTCGTCGAAAAACCACCCAAAGGCCAGGAGCCTTCGAACCTCATCAACGCCGCCCACTACATGATCGATCCGAGCGTCCTCGACCTCATCCCGAAGGACAAGTTCGTGAGCCTCGAACGGGAAGTGTTCACCCCCCTCGCGGCCCAAGGCAAGATGTTCGGGTACGAGTTCCAGGGATTCTGGATGGATTGCGGTCGCCCCGAGACCTACCTCGAAGCGCACCGCGTCACCTGCGAACGCTTGGGGAAAAAGGTCGTGATCGGCGAGAACGTCAAAGGCACGAAAACCTCCGAGATCCTCAGTTACTCGGTCGGCGACGACTGCGACATCGGAAAGGGCAGCCGCGTCGAACGAAGCGTCCTCTTTTCCGGCGTGCACCTCGGCCAGAACGTGCGCATCATCGACTCCATCCTCGGCGAAGGCGTCGAGATCGAAGACGACACCACCCTCGAACGCTGCGTCGTCGGCGACTTTGCTCCCGTCGGCGGGCAACGGCACATCAAAGACCAAAAAATCGGCATGCGTCCCGAGGACCTGGAGAACGTCCCAGCATGAGCCTGAGACTGTTCGGGACCGACGGTGTCCGCGGCATCGTCGGCGACCTCATGACCCCAGAGTTCGCGATGCGACTCGGACGCGCGATCGGCTCCTACCTCAAACCCGGCTCCACCGTCGCGATCGGACGCGACGTGCGCCTTTCTGGACCCATGCTCGCCTCCGCCGCGGTCTCCGGCCTTCTCTCGTCGGGCGTCCACGTGATCCGACTCGGAATCGCGCCCACGCCCGCCATCCAACTGTATGCTGCGAAGCACAAGAACATCGACGCGGCGCTCATCATCACGGCAAGCCACAACCCCGGCCAGTGGAACGGCATCAAGTACATTGCCGGCGACGGCACCGAAGCATCCCGCGAGGACGAGGAAAAAGTCGAGGACCTGTACTTCTCGCAAAAGTTCCGCAAGACCGACTGGAAATCGGTCGGCAAACTCACGAGCGACGATTCCGCCAACGACGCGTACCTCAAATCCGTCTTGGAGAAAATCGACGCCCACGTGATCCGTGGACGCAAGTTCAAGGTCGTCATCGATCCCGCAAACGGCCCCGGCGCACTCACCACACCGCGCATGTGCGAAGCCCTCGGCGTCCACGTGACCCTGCTCAACGGCGAGATGGACGGCACGTTCCCGGGTCGCAACCCCGAACCCGTCGAGGAGAACCTCGCCCAACTCAAAGCGAAGGTCAAGGCGGTCGGCGCGGACCTCGGCATCGCGCACGACGGGGACGCGGACCGCGCGATCTTCGTCGACGACAGGGGCGAATTCGTCAGCGGCGACCAAAGCCTCGCCCTCATGGCCGACCACATGCTCGGCCTCTTCCCCAAAGGCGTCGTGTGCACGCCCGTGTCGACGAGTTCGATGCTCGAGGAACTCGTTACGAAACGTGGCGGACGCGTCGTCTACACCGCCGTGGGTTCCCCGATCGTCGGTCGCCGAATGCGCAGCGACAAGTCACCGTACGGGGGCGAGGAGAACGGCGGACTCATCTTCGCCGATCACCAGTACTGTCGCGACGCGCTCATGTCCGTGGCGCGCATGTTCGAGTACATCGCCGTCAAAGGCAAGCCGCTGAGCCAATTGCGCACGACGCTTCCGAAGTATTACGTGACGAAACTCAAATTCGAATGCCCCGACGCGAAGAAGCCGCTTCTTGCCAAGGCCCTCAAGAAATGGACGCAGTCGGCGCATCCCAAGGCGAAGCTCGACGAAACGGACGGCTTCAAAGCGTACTTCGGCGACGGGTGGGTCCTCGCGCGACCGAGCGGCACGGAACCGATCTACCGCATCTACGCCGAATCAAAGGACCCGAAACGCGCCGAGTCGTTGGCGAGAGAATTCGTCGAACAGTCGAAGAAACTCCTCACGGCAGTGTAGGTAGACCATCATCGAGGCCGGCAAGGACGCGTCCGAGGATCCGTCCCATGTCGCCCATCATGTCCGCGTCGAGCTTGTCGGGCGTGTCGCCCGTCGTGTGCCAATAGGACGGGAACGGCGTCGCGATCACGTCGACCGTCTGCAATCCTTCTTCCTCGAACGGCGTATGGTCATCGACGACCCCGCACCCTGGGGAGTCGACGAACTGCGGCACATCGAGTTCCCGCGCAGCGCGCCAGACGCGGTCCGCGAGATCCGTGTCCTTGCCGCATCCCTTGTAGAATTTGACGTCGGCGTCCCCCACCATGTCCAAGAGCAGGATGCGCCCGTCCGCGAGCCGCGTCCGTTCACCGTCGGTCAACTGGTCGGCGTAATACATCGACCCGGCCAACGGGTGACAGTCTTCGAAGCCGTCTTCCCCGTCCGTAAGGAGGATCCGGATCTCCATGTCCGTCTCGTCGACTTGGACCGTGCGCGAGAATTCCAGGAGGACACCGACGCCGGCGGCGCCGTCGTTCGCGCCCAGGACCGGTTCTTGCGTTCCGTCCGCGAACCGTTTCGAGTCCCAGTGGGCAAGCAGCAAGAAGATGGGGCCGCCCACGTTGCCGCCTGTTCCAATCACGTTCGCGAACTCGAGCCCACGGAGCCGCACCGCGTCGCTGCTTTTGCAGAAATTGCTGTTGGAATAATACCCGTACGCGCTGCTCGTCTTCTTCTCCTGAAGCAACGTCTCGTACTGGGCGCCGGAGAAGTTCTGGAACGTCACTGCGAACCCGTTTTGGCGAAGGGAATCGCCCAAGAATTTCGCGCCGGCCTGCTGCATGGGGGTCCCGGGCACGCGCGCACGCTCGACAGGATGGGCGCCGTTGTGGTCGCAGATGAGTCCGATGGTGTAGTCGAACGCGTTCTCTCCCCGGAACGTGTCG
Source organism: uncultured Halobacteriales archaeon (assembly GCA_964408365.1). Lineage (GTDB taxonomy): Archaea > Thermoplasmatota > E2 > JACPAO01 > JACPAO01 > JACPAO01. The sequence continues at coordinate 9,891 of CAYOZB010000034.1, forward strand.
GCGTTGGTTCGATCGATGGTCGGCTTCGGGATCGGGGTGCAAGCATTCGTCGCCGGGGGCTCGGAGGTGTCGGTCGGTTGCGGGTCGCCCTTGAAACAGCCGCTGAATGCCACCAGGACCGCCAAAACGGTGGGCAAAGCGTTACGTGAAGTTCGACGCATCGTCATCCTGTCCACGGCGGTTTGCGGCTTAGACGTTTCGAGCCGGTTCCACGCGTCGATGCGCGCCAATTTCTCCTCCTGATGGAGGCGCTGCGAAGCGTTTCCGTCGACTCGCCACAAATGCTAAATAGCGTCCCTCGGCCTGACAAGAGTTGTCGGCTTCAAACCCGTCCTAGTTTGGGAGGAAAAACCATGCAAAAAGTCGCGGTCCTGGGTGTCCTTGGGCTCTTTATGATTCTGTCCGCCGCTACGGCGTCGGCCGAGGGCGAAAACCCCGACTTCCAGACGGTCCAACAAGACGTCAAGGACCTCGGGAACATCGAGATCATCGTCGGCTCCAAAGCCATGACCGTTTCGTGGCAAGGAATCGAGATCGGACACAACGTGTCCTCCTGGCTCCGCGAGAAAGTCGACGGCCTCGACGGCTCCGAACCCGACGGCGAAGTCAACGCCGACGAAGCCGACGCCGCCGAGCTCCTGCTTCGCCAATACGTCCAGAACGAGTTCGACGTGTACGCCCACGACGACCGGTTCAACGACTACCTCCTCATCGACCAATCCAGCCCCAAGGAGGCAGACGTCTCCAGCCTCGTCGCCTCCGGCATCGAAGGCGCCGTTCTCTCCGAGAGCGGAATCATCCTGAGCTTCGCGTCCGTCATCGCGTTCCCGACCCACAGCGCGGACGTCCACACCGTCAAACTCGACATGGGACGCTACTACTTCCGCGGCGTCGACGAAGAGAAGGCCGGCGCACTCGTCGGCGACTTCTCGATCACCGTCAAGGGCGCCGAAGGATGGACCATCGGCGACGTCCAGCCCGACTGCGCCGTAGACAACCTCATGGAAGGCGCCTTGGTCTTCACGACCGAAGACCTCGACTGCTTCACGAACCACACGGGCGTCCTCTTGGGCTTCACCATCACCGGCCACGACGACGAGAGCGCCTTCAACATCCCCGGCTTCGAAGGCCTGGGACTGGTGGCGGCCCTCGCAGCGGCCGGACTCGTGCTCCGACGCCGGATGTAAGTCCGGCGCCGCCTCTCTCTTCCCCCTCTCCTTCCAACCCGCTTTTTTCGCCATGAACCCACTGCGACAAGATTTAAACGTGTCCTAGTGTGGTCACTGCCAATGGCGTCCCTGTTGGGTGGAAAGCCTCGACGCTTCTCCGCGTTCCAGGTCATCGTCGCCCTCCTGCTCGCGGGCCCCATCTTCGCCGGCTGCGGCAACAAGGGATTCTTCTTCGACGTCCCCCTCTGGAAAGCCGGCTACGGCTGGGAATACGACGAGACCATCGTCGACAGCGAAGCCCTGCGCGGCGACCTCCCCTCTATCATCGATGAGGAAGCCGACGCGAACGTCCGGTTCCAGAACAACACGCTCCGCCTCGAAGTGTTCAACGCCACCGCCTCCTCCGTCGAAGGCATCCCGATCTACGCCCTCGCCGTCCTCAACCGGTACTACCCCGACGACAACGAGACCCCACCCGACAGCATCTGGGACGCCTGGGTGTTCTCCGCCGACATCAACAAGGTCGAACCCACCTACCTCGACTGGCGAAACCAAGAGATCCAACTCTCCGGCGTCGAAGAAGACGCAGCCGCCGAGCCGACCGACGGCAGCGGCGTGAGCGTCCGTCTCGCCGACTTCCTGTTCCAAGACGAGGAACCCGCCCCTGAGGATGGTTCCGAACCCGGCATGCGACCCGAGTTCGAGGACCGCCGACTGGACTGGCCTCTTGAGCAAGGCCACGAGTGGCGCCACCCCGAACCCGTCCCTCTCCTCGGTGGCGCAGAAGGCGTGTTCGAAGGCATCGCCCTGAAGGAATACACCGAACGCGTCCCGGCCGGCAACTATTCGACCATCCGCATCGAAGGCAAACTCACCGCCGACGATCTCTCCACGCAAGAAGAGGATGTGCGCACCAGCCTCGAAGCGTTCGGCGGCGAGGTCGACTCCGTCGACGTCAACTACGCCACCACGTACACGTACGGCTACGCGCCCATCGTGCTCAACGTCGTCTATTCCCAGCAGATCGACCGGTACTCGATCCACGCCCGCGGCGAGGATGGGGACGGCCAAAAATACGATTTCACGTTCACCAAGGAAGTCGTCACCACCCGGGAGCTCTACAAGTATCAGCTCAGCGAAGGCGTCGAGAAACCTCTCACCTTCGCCCTGGACGTCAAGCGCGGCGCGTACGAGCCCAAGCCCATCACGCCCGCCTCCCATCTCGCGGTGGAGATCATCACGAGCCGCGACGCGATCAACAAGGCCGAAGACGAGACCGTGTTCTTCGGCGTCCGCATCTACAATTCCAGCGCGAACGAGAAAGCGTTGCGCGGCCCCGAGGCCAAGTTCGCTCAGGTCGGCCAAGAACATTTCAGTCCCAAGTACGACCACGACATGCTGGAGGTCCAGTGGACGTTCCACGACATCCTCGCGAACAATGCGGGCATCGGGCCGGAAACAGAGGTCCTCAACGTCACCGGGGACACACAGACCGTGAACGGAGCCACGTTCGACCGGTACGGCTTGAAGACGGTCACCGCGACCCTCAAACTCAAGGACACGGGCGACGGCCCCGGGCAGCACATCTTCACGGACGTCGTGTTGTTCGAAGTGTACATGCGCACGAACATCACGGGAGTCGCGAACGCGACGGACGCGCCGCCGCGCACGAGCATCAGTGTCCGGTTCTCCGTCGAACACACGGCGACCCGCGTCACCATCGTCGGCGACGACCCCGCCCTGCCGCCGGAAGGCGAATGCACCATCGGGTTCGGCTTCACGCCCTGTATCCGAGCGCAGGACGCCGGCAACCGCGCGGTCAATGATGACCGCGGCGAACCGATGACGTTCGAGAGCACTCGTCTCAATTCATCCATCAAGGGCACGTGGACGGCGAGCTATGGCCAGTCCCACGCGGGGCAAAGTATCGTGTTCGACATCACGGTTCGATACCGTGCGGGTGCTTGAGCTCGAACGCGACCAGTCGTCGGTGGATCCAGAACCCGTACATCATGAACCCGACGCCAGTCCATGCGACGAAGAGCATCAACACGGTCGGCGCTTGCACCACCATGATGCCGAAGCACGACACGATTCCCAATACTGGGAAGATCCAGTGGGTCCGGAACCGACGTGGCGCATCCGGGTAGGTGCGTTTCAACACGAGGACCCCGACGCAGCACAAAATGTAGATCGCCAGCGTGCCCATGATCGTGAGATCCAGCACGAGGTACGACGGCATGAGGCCTGCTCCGGTGGCGGTGATGAGGCCTCCGACCAAGGCGACGCCGACGGGCGTCTTGAAGCGGGGGTGGAGTTTCGCAAGTTTTGCGGGCAAGAACCCGTCTCGGGCGACGGCTTGGAACACGCGCGGCAACGCGACCTGGAACGCGATAAGCACCGTGGTGGTCGCCGCGAGGGCGCCGGCGATCACGACCGCGCCCGCGTAGCCGACGCCGCGCGTCTGGAACGCACTCGCCAACGCGGCCCGCGGGTCGATCTGCACGGACGGGATCATCCCGGTTAGGACGATGGCGACGAGGATGAACAACGTCATCGAGATCGTGATGGAACCGATCACAGCGAACGGAAGGTCCCGACGCGGGTTCTTGGATTCTTCCGCCGTCGTGGTCATCGCTTCAAAGCCGACGTAGGCGAAGAACGCCCCGCCGAGGGCGCCCGCGATGCCGCCGGTCCCGGCGGGCGCGAAGGGTTCCCAGTTCACGGGACGCAAGAGCGTCAAACCGAGACCGATGAAGAACAAGAGCACAAGGAGCTTGAACACGACCAACACGTTGCCGACGCCCACGCTTTCGCGGATGCCAAGGATGACAAGGAACGTGACAGCCGTCATGCTGAGGAACGCGCCGAGGTTGAACCCGCCACCCGTGGGATCCTCGAAGACGCTCAACTGCAACCAACGCGGCAACGGCATGCCGAGTCCTTGCAGGGCCGCGTTGAAGTATTCGCTCCAGCCGGTCGCGATGAACATGTTTCCGACGACGATGTAGAGAACCAGGTACCACGCGGTCTGGAACGCGGGCATCCGTCCGAGCGACGCGAACACGTACGTGTAACTGCTGCCGCTGCCGGGAATGAGCGAGGCGAGCTCACCGTATGCGAACGCCGTGAACATGCATGCGAGGCCGGCGATGATGAACGCGATGATCACGGCGGGTCCGGCCGATTGGACGGCGTCTCCGATGCCGGCGAAGATCCCCGCGCCGATGATGGCGGCGATCCCGAAACTTAGGAGTGACCATCGACCGAGTGCGCGACGATACTGCGATCGTTCGGATTGATCGACGAGTGCGGACAACGGTCGGCGGACGAACAATCCGTCATTCTTCTCGCTCAAGCGTTTCGCAGTACGAGGCGACGTCTCTTGAAACCGTACTACGAGGACGGCACGCTCAAATAGACGCGTTCGGTTGTTCCGAAAATGAAAAGGGCGCGACCGGAGACGCTCGTCTCTCCCGTCGGGCCGGGCCGCTGGAGCTTCCGACTTTACGAGATTTTTGAGCGTCCAAGCGCCAAAGGCCGACGCTACGAAATCCGCACTCCCTCAAAGGAACTCGTCGCGTTGTGCCGGATCCGGAAAAAATCCGACTCGGTGTCGATGTATGCCGACGAGGACGAGAAACAAGAGATCCTTCGATTCAAACCGAAGACCGTGCGACAATACGCGGCCGCCTTCGATGTGTTCGACACGATGGCGAACCGCCAGATCGGCGAGTTTCGCAAGAAACTGTATCGGCCATTGAAGAAATCCGAATGGTTCATCTTCAACCACGACGGCGAACCCGTCGGGATGGTCGTCGAAGCGCCTCCGGCTCCGTCGCTCCTCAGCCGCTTCATCCCCCTGGGCCCGCTTCGCCCGAAATCCTTCGAACTTCACTGGGGCCAAGCCGTCGCCGGTCGCATCAGCCGCAAACGTTTCCTCGTCGGCATGGACCGCGTCCAGGTCGACCTGTCCTTGGACAAGAAAGAAGCCATCGATCGTCGCTTGGCCCTCGGCGTCGCCGTGTTGCTTCGGGACGATGAACGAAACGGCAAAGACGAACCGGCGCCCAAGCCCGAAGACCCGATGGCGAAGAAGGCCTAGGACGCGCCTTCGAGTTTCTTCACCGACTCGTACAACATCGAATTGGTGGGACACGGGATGTTGTGTCGACGCGCGGCGGCGAGGATCTCCCCGGTGATGGCGTCGATCTCGGTGCGTTGACCTCGTTCCAACGATTGCAACATGCTGCTTCGGTTCGTCGCCGTCGTGCGGGCGACGTTCTCGACGACGCTCCAGGGATCCTTCGTCGACAATTCGACTTTTTCCGCCAAGGCGACCAGGTGGGCTTCCTTGCAGGCGGCACGCATCAACCCAAGGAGCGCAGGATCCTCCATCAGCCGGCCGTTGGGAACACGGTGGATGGCGGTGAGGGGATTGATCGACGTGTTGATGATCGCCTTGAGCCACAACGTGCCTTGCACGTTGTCCGATGGTTTCACGCGCAGGCCGGCGGCTTCGAACGCTTTGACCGCGGAGGCCACGTGCGTCGCGTCGGAGGCGTGGCCGCCGATCACGATCTCCCCCGTCCCGTTCCATTGCACGAACCCGGGTTGTTTGAGGAACGCGCCGTACGTGACGGATGCGGCAAGGATCGGGTTCTTCGGGTAACTCCTGCGGGCGGCTTCCCAGTTTCCGAGCCCGTTCTGTGCGGTGACCAGGATCGTCTTTGGGCCAATGAGGGGAGCCATGGCGCTGAGTGCGGCTTTGGTGTCGTAGGATTTGACGGTCAGGAGCACCAGATCGGGCGGGGGGAGGCCTTCGACTTTGTCGCGCGCGTCGACCCTGGCGGTGAACGTGGCTTGGCCGTCGATGCGCAGACCGTTCGTGCGGATGGTGGCTGCGTGTGCGGGACGGCCGATGAGGGTGACCGTGTGGGCTTTCGAGAGAAGCGCTCCGAGGAGGGACCCGATCGCGCCGGCGCCGACGACGGTGATCTTCACGCCGCGGCTCCTTTGGGTCGTTCCCGTTCCTGGACTGCGTTGTGAGCGCGCACGTCCACCGCGAGTTGTTGTTCGAGTTCGTGCAGCCGTTCGTCCGTGATTTTTCCGCGCGTGCGCAAGGGGCACGCTTCGAAGAACGGCACAGTGCGGCTTGCTTCGAGGCCCATGGATTGTAGGAAGTCGCTCACCATGTCGGGGGTCGTGCCGAGGATGGGCCGTAGGACGGGGACGCTTGTGAGGTTTCCGAACATGGTGAGGTTCTCGACGGTTGTGGAGGAGAACGCTTCGCCGGTGACGATGGCTTTGCATTTCTTGTACCGCGCCAAGATGCCGGCTTTTCGGACCATTTGCCGCATGCACAGGATGCACGTGGCGTCCTTGGGGAACTCGTTGGTCTCTTGGTGCGGGATGTGGATGAGTTGTCCGCGCCAGTACCAGGAGCGGAGGATCTTTTCGAACGAGTCGGCGCGTTCGCGCGAACCTGTGGGGCCTTCGAAGTGGACGGGGACGATGGTGCAGCCGCGTTTGAGCATCAACCAGGCCGCGACGAGCGAGTGGAGGTCCTTGAGCATCACGAGGACGCGTCCTTGGCTTCCGACGGGCAATCCGCCGGGTCCTCGGGTGGTTTCGGAGTAGAGGTAGGCTTTGTCGTCGCGGACCTCGACGAAGACCTCGATGTCGGGTTTGTCGAGGTCCACTTTGAACGGTTTGCCGAGCGTGGTGTCGAACACGGCGCCGCCGCCTTGTCGGCCGAGGTCTTGCGACGTGTAGCTGTGGGTGCCGGCGCGTCGGGCGCGGATGGCGAATGTCTTCGCGTTGGGTTTGGCGGCGGCGAGGGTCTCGAAGAGCTTGCCGATCTCGGGAAGGAGTTCGGAGAGTTTGCTGGAGCGTACGCGGGCGGGGCTGACGCTCACGAGGCCGAAGATGCGTCTGAGGATCTGGACGGCGCGGACGGGATCGGAGGAGTGGAGGAAGAAGCGGCCGCGGAGGCGTTGGACGACGACGTCGAGTTGTTCGGTCTCGAAGGCGTGTTCGATGTTCTCTTGGAGCGCTTGTTCGAACCGTTTTCGGACGGGTGGGGACTTGATCCCGATTTCCCCGTACCGTGCGAGGATGACGTCGGGGTCCACTTCTGCCGCGTACTGTGGGTGCGATTAAAGCCTATCGCGCCAGGGTTCAGTGCCGCGCAAGACGTTGTCTTCGTCCATGTGGGTCACGTGGGGGCGGCGCGTGCGGCGACGAGGTCTTCGAGGCGTTTCTTGACGGTGGGCCATTCGCGGTCGATGATACTGAAGAACACGCGATCGTGCACCGTGCCGTCGAGGTACGTCGTGTAGTTTCGGAGGATGCCTTCCTCTTTTGCGCCGATTTTGAGGATCGCTTTTCGGCTTCGCTGGTTATTCGGGTCGGTCTTGAGCTGCACGCGGACGAGGTGGAGTCGTTCAAAGGCGTGGTAGAGGAGGAGAAGTTTGGCTTCGGGGTTGGCGCCCGTGCCTCGGTGGGTTTTTCCCAACCAGGTGTGGCCGATCTCGATGCGGCGATGCAGTCGCGCGTAGTCGAAGAGGGAGGTGCTTCCGATGGCGCGTCGGGTCTTTGCGTCCCGGATCACGAAGGCGATGGCCGTACCGTTTTGCACGTGCCGAAGCCGGAGGTCGATCCAGAGCCGGAGCGCGTCGGGGGTGTGCGCCTGCATTCCCATGTACCGCCACAGTTCTTCCTCCGCGGCCGCTGCCTGGAGGTCAGTCCAATGCTCGGGGCGAAGAGGTTCGAGGACGACGGTCTGGCCCGTGAGGGTGATGGGTGCAAGCGCGGGGCCTTCTGTCACGACCGGCCGGAGGGTCGCTGCGTCTTTTGCTTTTGGCGTCACGGTTGCAATTCTTCGACGTGTTCCACCCGGCGGGGCGCGACGGGCGGCACCCACTGGTAGGCGTCGTGGAGGAACCGGGCGATGAGTTCGGCCGTAATCCCCCAAAGAATCGTGCGTTCCGTGGACGCGGGCTTCGTCAAGGTCCAATAGTGCAAGGTGCGGTTGGGCGCGTGGGGCGATCCGATGCGTCGCCCTTCGTACCCTGTCGCAACGTACTGGGTGCGGTTCGTTGGGGGTTGCAAATCTCCGGGGCGTCGGAGGGAATCGATCGGCACGTGGAGGATTTCTTCGACTTCTCGTGGTGACGTGGCTTTGGTGGGCATGTTGCGCATGTGGATGGCGCCGGCGTAGCAGATCAGCAGGGTTCCGAAGTGGGTGTGGAGTTCCGTGAAGTGGCCCAACACGGCGATCTCGTTGACCGTGAGTCCGATCTCTTCTTCGGTTTCGCGAAGAGCTGCGGCCAAGGGCGTTTCGTCGGTGGGATCGATGCGACCGCCCGGGAAGCTGAGGTGTCCGGCGAAGGCCGACATCGTCTTGGTGCGTCGGGTCAACAGGATCGATAGGCCCTCGCGCGACAGGACGAGCGGTAGAAGGACGCTGCTCGTGCCGGGAGGAACATCGCCGGGGTCACGGGCCGGCCGGAACACGGCGCGGATGTTCGGGGGAATGTCGACGGTGGGATCGTTGCGCGCGATGCGGCGCGAATCTTGGGAGTGGTAGAAGATGGTGGCGGCCCGTTACTCGACGATGGCGGTGAACTGGAGCTTGATCGTGTCGTGCGTCTCGAATTCGGGGCCCTCGTTCCCGCCCTTGTACGCGTGGAATGCGAGATGCCACACGTAGTTGCCTGCCGGGGCGTCGACGTACCCTTGTTTCTCCGAATCCCAGAGGGTGCCGTTCCAGAGGGCCTCGAAGTATTGTTTCTCGCCGGGCCGGAACTCTTTCAATCCGAACGCGGCGCAGTAGGCCATGGGTTCGGTTCGGTGGACTTCGCCGAGGGAGGAAACCATCGAATCGGACCAGGATGGGGCGCAGATAGCGGACACCTTGTACGTGTGGGGTCCTTCGTTCGTGGCGGACGCGTTGAGAGTCACTTGGGCGCCCCCGCCGTGGAGGCGTCCGCGGACGACGAGGTTCTCGAAGTTCGGGTACTCTTGCGCCTTGGATTCATCGTGGGCGGGGAACCGGTCATCTCCGGACGGGAGCACGCAACCGGCGACTGCCATTGACGCGACAAGGATGATCGCGAAGAGCTTCTGCACGGGGAAAGCAAGGCGTTTCCAGGGTAGTTGCCAGTTGCGGTGCTGTTGGCATGAAGCCCACCTTGAGGTGCTGAGGAAGAAGCTATTTGACGCGCCGCGGGCACTACGCAGCCGATGTCGCCAACGTCACCCTCAAAAGCCCTTCCTCTTGCGATCGTGGCGTTCACCATCCTTTCCGGTTGCTCCGCCTTGCCAGGAGGCGACGACGCGCAGGATCCAGAGCGGCCCCTCTTGGATGACACGTGGGCGGAACGGGTCCTCAGCCCTCCCTCCGACCACAACCATTCCATCATGTCCCACCACCACGGCCTCTCCACACCGAACTTCATGGTCTTAGGCCACGACCCCATGATCAGCGAGGAACGCGGCTCGACGAACTGGTATTTCCCGTGCGGCGACGCGAAAGAGACCGCCGGCGGACGACGCATCGCGGTCGTCGAATCCGGCACGGACGTCGCCTTCGGACTCGCGGACATCACGGACCCCTTGGCACCCTTGTACCTGGGTGAGATGGTCATGCGCACCAGCGCGCCCTACGACGTCGCAGTCATGCCGGATGGACGACACATCGCGATGGTCACGGAACTTCCGAAGCAGCCTGAAGGCGGCGGAGAACCGCTGCCATCGGCGCCCGTCATGATGTGGCGTTCCGCGTGCGACTCCGAACCCCGTCCCGTCACGATGGCCCAGGGACCCTTCGAGGAACTGGTGCCGCATCCGAACCAGTTGCTGTTGATCTCCATCGCGGATCCACGGAACCCCGTCATCGTCGACCAGCGACCCATCAGCGGCGTCGGACACGGCGTGTCGAGCGAGGTCATCGACGGACGAACCTGGATCGCGGTCGCCGCGTGGGGACAGATGGAACTCACAAGCAGCTACCAGTTCTACGAAGTCACGACGACCGCCGCCGGCCCCGTCCTCGGCTACTTGTCCACGTTCAACATTCCCCCGTCGCAAGAGACCGCCACACAAGGCCTCGGTCACAACGACGTGTGGATGGCCAAACACCCGAAGACCGGCCAGACCATCGCCTGGATGGCCCATTGGCACCACGGACTCATCATCGTCGACCTCTCCGATCCACGCATGCCGCGCCAACTTTCGCAGTGGACCGCCTACGACCCGGAACGGCCCGCGGCAACGGGCGGCATGCATTCGTTGTGGATCGCTCCGGGGCTTCGCGACGGGCGACACATCGTCGTCACCGGACCGGAACTTGGCGGACGTCCCACGGACCAACCCACCGGCACGGTCTACGTCGTCGACACCACCGACCCCACGAATCCGACTCCGATCGCTGGCTGGACGCTGCCGCACGACGTGCAATGGACCCGCGGCGGAGAATGGAGCGGTCACTACCTCACGGTGATCAACAACACTGGGTTCATCACCATGTACCACGGCGGGCTCTGGGCGTTCGATCTCACGGACATCAGCGACAAGTTCACGTCGTTGCCATCCGTCGGCGTGTTCATCCCCGACCTGGAATCGCCAAGCCCGGACGCGTTCGCGTCTCCGTTTGCGCCGATGCTTGGAGAAGTGCACCAGTTCTCCGATGGCACCATGGTGACATTCGAGGCTTCGAGCGGCGTGATCACGTTCCGCTACAACGACACCGAACCCATGCCGTCACCGGAACCGTGGCCGATCCCGAAACCCATCGGCGCCAAGTGACGCTCATGCTTCTTTTGCCACGGGCGGCGTGGCAGCCACGGCGCCCGGTTCTACCGGCTTCCGTCGCTTGACGGTGACGACGACGATGACCGCAAGAAGGATTGCGGCCGCGCCGAGCATCATGGGCGGAGTGAACACCTCATCCGCGAGCCACACGCCGAGGATGATGGCGACAAGGGGGTTCACGTACGCGTACGTGGAGACCTTCGCGGGCGTGCTGACCTTCAGGATCCACGTGTAGCAGCTGAACGCGATCAGCGAACCGGGGCCGATGAGGTAGAGGAGCGCGAGCGCGCTCGCCATGCTGATCCCGGCGGGGTCGAGGCGACTGCCTTCTCCTTGCATGAGGCCGAAGGGGACGAGGAGCGCGCCGCCCCCGAGCATCTGCGTCGCGGTGCCCATGAGGGAATTTTTCGGCATCGGCATGCGTCGCGAGAGAAGCGATCCGAAAGCCCAGGAGATTGCTGCGACGATGAGCACGATGGCCCCGAGCGGCTTGACGATCACGTCGCCCGTGTCGGGTTTCCACACAAGGATGGTAACGCCGATGAGTCCCAGTAGGAGCGAGATGACAATGGACGGGGTGACTTTGGAGCCTCGGAAGAGCATCGTGTCGAAGGAGACCATGAAGAGCGGCACGGTGGCGATGATGACGGACGCTGCGCCGGACGGAACCGTTTGTTCAGCCCACATGAGGAGGCCGTTGCCACCGAGAAGGAGGAAGCCGCCGACGACGAAGCCGCTTTTCCATTCAACGCGGGTCGGCCACGCGTTGCCGCGAAGGCGCAGGATCGTGAAGAGGATGAGTCCGGCGGCCACGTGGCGGAACGCGGCTCCGATGAATGGGGGGATGGTCTCGACGACGATCTTGATGGCGAGGTACGTCGAGCCCCACAAGATGTAGACGGCAAGGAAGCCGAGCGCGACGGCCCACGTGGGTCGGGGTTTGTGGGTCGTCGGGGTGGTCACGGGTCGCGGCGACTGTGGGTCGCGTATGTGTAGCTTGTTCCGGTTTTTGGTCACTGGGGCGGCGTGTTGTCCATTCGACGTGGCGTGAGTCGCGCTGTGAAGGTGGCGACGAGGATCCCGGCTGCGATGAGTGCGGCCCCCGCAACGTGGTACAAGTGGAGGGTCTCGTGGAGGAAGATGGCGGCGAGGATGCTGCCATAGACGGGCATGAGGTGGAGGAAGTGGCCGGCGTGGTTTGCGCCGATGAGTTCGACGGCTCGGTTGAAGAAGAGGAACGAAAGGATCGAGGGGAAGATTGCGACGTACGCGATCGCGGTGAGGATGGTGGGCGTCGGTTGGAACGGTCCCGTGATGGCGAGCTCGGCGGCGTAGGCGGGCAGGAGGAAGCAGGCGCCGATGCCGATGGTGGCGGCTAGAAGCGAGAGCGGGTGGACTTTGGGTCGGCCGCGCAGGAGGATCGAGTAGAGGGCGTAGAGGCAAACCGCGATGAAAATGAGCACGTCGCCCGGGTTGATGCGGAGCGCGAGGAGTGCCTCGATGGAGCCGCGCGCTACGATCACAACGACTCCACCGAGGGAAATGGCGACGGCGACGAGGCGAAGCCAGTGGACGCGTTCGCCAAGGATCACGAAGGAGCCGAGCAGGATGACGACAGGCATGGCGGATTGCATGAGGACGCCGTTGACGACCGTCGTGCTGTGGAGTCCGAGGTAGACGAGGGTGTTGAACACGGAGATGCCGAGGACGGCCAAGGCGGTGACGCGTTTCCACGATTGGAGAAGAAGAGGCGCGTCACGTCTAAGGTACTGCCACGCGAACGGAAGCAGGACGAGACAGGCGACAAACCATCGCCAGAACGAGAGGGCAAGAGGGCCGATGTCGTCGCGCAAGGCGCGTCCGACGACGAAGTTGCTAGACCAGAAGAACGTCCCGAGGACGAGCAGGGCCGCGCCGGAATTCCAAAGGCGGTTTCGCATAGGGTTCTCGACGGCGCGAGGGTCGTCCGTCGTCGCGAACGTGGCGGCGGTTCAAAATTGCTGCGAGGTACCGCACGGCTCGATGGTTGCGTACTCGTATTCGTTCACGATGGAATTCGTTGAGATGTGAAGGATCCGAACTGTGACCTGTCGGAGCATCTGGTTGCCAGCAACACAGAACCGCAACGTGTCGCCGTCCGCCACCGTCGGGGCCCGGTCCATCCAAGTCGAGGAGCACGTGGCCAGTTGGCGGTAGGTTTGGTTGAGGGCGCAAACCGTTTCGCGGTCGTCGTTCCACGTGACGCTGACGGGGCCTGTTCCAGTGGTCTTCATAGCGAAACAGTGCCACCCGTACCATGGCGGACCCATGTACGTCATGGCGTCGCGTTCTTCACTACCGCGCCAGTTGGTCGAAGGCGCTTTGTGGAAACTGCCGCAATCATCGGACTCACCCTGCGTGCTCGGGGTACCGACACAGCCTGCGGCAAGGAGAATGCAGACGCCGAGGATCGCCGGCTTCATGGGTTACTGCGACGGGTATCTCTCTGCGTCGTGATACCGTTTTCTCGAACGACAGCGGAGACGGATGCGCGAAATGCACGAGCGCGGATTTGAACCGCGGAACCACTAAGGACCAGACTCTGAATCT
>CAYOZB010000035.1:0-23407 GCA_964408365.1 uncultured Halobacteriales archaeon
GGCCCCCACCTTGGCGACGGCGCCATACGTTCCAACGAGCCCACCCGGGACGGATCCACGACGGGAACGACTCCAGACGCTGATGCGTCAACTCACGGACCTTCAAGGTCGCCTCGGGCCGGCCGCCGAACCAGAACCAACGGAACACCCCTCCGCGTCGAATACAGAGGACAATCGGCCACACGCCCGCGCCAACCCCTCGAGAGCCAAGAACGGGATCCAACGACCACGCGGCCAGACTACTCGAGGCTCCAGATCTTTGCGCAACGCCAACCAGCCCGCCGAAATGCGGGGCGGCAAGAAACGAACCTGAGGTGATGGGGAACGCAACCGAGAACCCTCACCTCGCCCCGCCGCTCGCCCAAGCTCGTCGGCCTCGGGCTCGCCTTCGTTATCCTGGCCGCAGGCTGGATCCTTCCGGGGGCCGTCGCCCAAGTCCCGACCGCGAAAGTCCACATCGAGAGCATCGACATGCCTCCCTTCCTAGTCGTCGACGAGGACAACAACATCACCGTCACGGTTCGAAACAACGCAGATACCCCGGAGGGCCCCGTTTCGATCAACCTTCAATACGAAGAGTGCGGGAACCCCCCGGACCTAGCACACATCGACATCGTAAGGACACCCCCGTTCTTGCCGGGAGCCTCATTCAACCATACGTTCACATGGGACGCACGCAGGCCGGGCACCGACGCGGCTGACCCCACTGCTACGCCGCCGGCTCTAGAAGGCAACTGCATTCTCGTCATCACGGTCCTCCCCACGGCCCGCGACGGCGTCGATTTTCGCCGAGAAGCCACGTTCATCCACCACTACCAGCCAAGCATCACGGTTGGCGAGATCCTGGACGCGAAGCCCGGCGAAACTGCAGAGCAGTCCTTCCGCGTCAAGAACGAAGGAAACGTGGAAGACGTCATCCGCATCAGCCTCGACCAGCCCGAAGAAGACCCGGTCGACAATGCCACCCGGCCCGTACTAGGGGCGGGAGGCGGCGAGTGGACGTTCCTCCTGTCCGAGGCCCACATCCGGCTCCAACCGCAGCAGGAATCCCACATCCTGCGCGTCTACGCACAGGTCCCCCCAGACGCGAACGCCACCGACCAAGCCAGCGCCACGCTCGTCGCCATTTCGGACGGACGCGCCGAAAGCCAAGCCTCCGCCCAAGTCGGACCATTCGAGGCACTCCCCCTACCCGCCCTTTCGCTTCGCGTCGATCCCACCTCCACCTCGCTCGACCCCGGACGCCTCGGCGCGGCACGCGTCGAGATCACCAACCGCGGAAACGCGGCGGACGCCGTCGACCTCACCGTCTCCAGCGCGTCGCCCACCATCATCGTGTCCATCAATCCCTCCACTCTCGATCTGGCCACGGGGGCTACGGGCGCCGCCAACCTGACCATCCTCGTCGACGACGCCGCCCTCGCCGGGCCCGCCCCCGTCATCATCCGCGCGGCATCGCACCACGACTCGCAAGTCACCGCCGAAGCCATTCACACGATCCATGTGCGCCAACGCCATGCCGTACAGCTCGAGCGAGCCACCGGTACGCCCGCCTCGTCTCCCGTCGTCGTCCCGCCGGGCCAAGAAACCGAGATCGTCCTCGTCGTCCGCAACGCGGGGAACGGTCCCGACAACGTCACGCTCGAGACGGCATCACTGCCCCCGGGTTGGGCGGCGCGCCTGCCGCAACCCACGTTCCTCTTGGCGGCTGGAGCCTCCACGCCGGCTTCGTTGTTCTTGCGCCCCAAGGACGCGCAGCCGCCAACCTCCGATCTGGCCTTCAACGTCCGGGCGACGTCGCAAGGGTCGCCGATCCGCAGCGTGCAACTCACCATTCCCCTTCACGTCCCCCTCCAGCGCTCCGCCGACCTCGCCGCCACGGACCCAAAGATCTTCCTCCCCGCGACGGGCCCCGTGGACGCCACGTTCCTCGTCGTGAACAACGGAAACGTCCAAGACACGTTCACGCTCGCCGCAAATTTCCAGGACGTCTCCCCCGCCGCCGGTTGGGCCGCCACAGTTAGCCCCGCCTCCACCCTGCTTGTTCCCGGAGGGACGGCCACGTTCACGGTCACGGTGCAAGCGCCGGCCGAGCGGAACGTGGCCTCGGCGCGACTCAAGGCGACGTTGACCGCCGACGACGACATAGAGTTCGAGAGGACCGCTGAGACGCTGCTCGTGGGCCGTCTCCCCAACCTCGAAGTGCACGCCGTCACGGCCACCCCTGCGCTTCCCTACGAAGGAGACACGCTCGTCGTCCAATCGACCATCGTCAACACCGGCACACAGCCCCTCACTCACCCCTTCGACGTGCGCCTCGTCGTGCAGAACGACGCCACCAGCGCCACCCTCATCGACCAGACCCACCGCGTCAATGGTCTTGGGAACGGGCCCAATGACGCCGTGCAGTTGACCGCCTCCGCCGCCACGGACGGAAAGAAAGGATCCTACACGCTTCGCGTCATCGCAGACTCCGCCTCAGATGCGGAGGTCGTCGAAGAGACCAAAGCCGACAACGAACAAACCCTCGCCTTCGAGATCCACGACGCCCGACTCCTCGTCTTGGCCCCCGCCGCCGTCACCCTAAGACCCTCCGAAAGCCGCCTCCTCGAAGGCTCCCACACGTTCCGCGTGAAGAACGACGGCTCCTACCCCGAACCCGTCACCATCACCCTCCCAGACAGCATCGCCGGCCTCACCGGTCCATCCCAGATCACGTTGGCCCCCGGGGAGATCCGCCCCATCCCGATTACGATCACCATGCCCGCCCGGCCCGGAGAGTCCACACTCACCGTGTCGGCGGGCGCGTCCCTCGCCGGGACGAACCGTGCGCCCGTCGTCAACACGACCAGCGTCGTGGTCCACGTCACCACACCGCCCGTCATCGCGAGCGTAACCGCGGATCCCCCCGTCGTCCCCATCGGCGGAACTGTCCACTTCGCGGCCACCATCAACTCTCCCGTGCGGCTGCGCGAAGCGAAGCTGTACGTCACGGACCCCTCCGGCACGCTCGCCATCCATCCCCTTCAGGCTCCGGACCCCAACGAGTCCGCGTGGACCCTGGCCTTGGTGCTCAGCCAACCAGGCGCCTACCACTATTCAGCCCGCGCCACCGACGACTCCGCCAACGCCAACCGCGCCGCCCCCTCGCCCGAACGGACCGTCTCCGCCCGCACCAACAGCACCCCCGAGATCCGCCTCCTCAGCCCAGCCGAAGGAACCCCGATCAAGGACCATCAAACCCTCATCCTCCACGTCATCGACGTGCTGCCCCTTCGCCGAATCGATGCCGCCACCCCCGGGGGCAACCAGTCGCTGCTGGTCGGCAACCCGGTCCGCATCCTCGCCAACATGTGGCCCGAAGGCGCCGCACTCGTCACAGTCTCTGCGGAAAACACGGGAGGCGGCTCCACGACCCGCTCCTTCCGATTCCTCGTCGACCGCACACCGCCCACGATCCACGCACCCGACATCCAGTTCGCCGACGACCAATCCTCCGTCCGGCTCGCCGTACGGGTGCCAAGCCCCGACGTCGCCTCCGTCACCGCGTCCATCCGGTTCGACGCACTCCCGCCCATCACCATCCTCCTGACGCGCGGCTCCAACGAAACGTTTTCCGCCGAAACAAACCTCTCCGCCCCGCCTCGCGCCGTCACCGTCACCGCCAAAGACCACGCCGGCAATGCGGCGCACCGAGAATTCGCCCTCGCTCGACCCCTCGAAGCGAGCCAGTCCGCGCCCGGCGTCGGAATCCTGCTCGCCCTATCCGCCATCCTCGCCATCGCCTGGCGCGGGACCCACCGCCGCCCCCCGACGCACCCCCAACGGCCGGTCCATGGCGTGCTGCTCACCATCCTCCTCACGTCCCTTCTGCTGGGCGCAGCTCCTGCCGCAAACGCCCAATCGTGCCCCATTGGCGACCCCGTCATCATCGACGCAGGCACCATCATCACCACCACCTACACCGTACAATGTCAACGGGTCCTGCTCTCCGCCGACCTCACCATCGCAAGAGGCGGCCGCATGGAGCTCGGCCAAAGCTTCCTCGAGATCCAAGGCGCGCGACCCGTCACCATCCTCGTCCAATCCGGGGGCGCCCTGATCCTCCACCACTGGACCCAGATCTCAACGGTGCAGACGGGAAGCGCCGACTACTCGCTGCAGATCGCACGCGGCGGGGTCCTCACCGCCCAAGACGCCACCATTCTCGGCGCCGCCGAATTCATGATCCAGTCGGACGCCGCAACTCTGCGCCGCGTCACCATCCAGCCCCCCGGTCCGCACATCGGCCTCACCGTCGATGGGGCCACCCTCGCCGCCACCGACGTCGACATCCAGGGTGGCGTCGTGGGCGTCGTCGTCCGTGGCGCAGGCCAGGCCCGCCTCGAATCCTTCCGCGTCACCGACCAGGCCGACGCCGGCATCCAACTCCTTGAGGCCACCCGCCTCACCCTCGTAGACGCCCAGGTCACCGGCGCACCCAATGCCATCATCGCGATCGGAAACACGCACGCAACCATCCGCAACACGACCCTTCAAGGTAGCCACAAGACCCTCGTGACACTGGACTCCTCCGGCCAAAGCCCCCTCATTCAGCTTGAGGGCGTCGCGGCACCGAATGACGAGTTCCAACTCACGCCCAACACCCGCGTCGAACGCAGCTGGTTCGTCGCCACCCTCACACATTGGGTCCAATCCGCTCCCCCAGGGGCGACCGCCGGTTCGCCGGCAGCCGACGCCGTCGTGGAGATCCGAAACGCTACCGGCGCCACCCTGATCACCCTCCGAGCCGACCACGAGGGCCGCACCGGCGCCGTCCTCGTGAAAACCAGCAGCCTCCTCGGCACGACCGCCACCGAACACGGTCCGTTCCGCTTCCTTCTGCGCCACCACCACAGCGCAACGTCCACCACGGTGCCCGTCACATCCGACCACGTCGCCGAAGACACCCTCGCCCTCGCCCTCACGTACGACGAAGACACCCAACCCCCGACATGGGACGGCGACGAACCCGTCCTCAACCTGCCCCCGATCAGCCGCGACACCGTCACGCTCACGTGGAGACCCGCCACCGATCACGCGTCCCCCGAACACCCAAACCGGGACGTCGCCGGCTACAAGGTGCTCCGCATCCGCCAAACCGAAGCCGCCCAAGAAGCAGGCTTCGCTCCCACCGCCACGTTCACCGACAAGCAAGTCCAGGATGGTCTCTACTATTACCGCGTCCGGCCCGTCGACCTCGCCGGCAACGTGGGCGCCGAATCCGAATTCGCCGAGACGCTCGTCGACAAGACGGCCCCGAGCCTCGTCGTCCAACACAACCGCACTCCCCCGTTGCGGCCTGGCAACTTTTCCCAACCCGTACGAATCGAAGCAACCGCCACCGACGCCGGCACCGGCGTCAAAACGATCAGGTACCTGGTAGGATCGGCGGCGTCATCCGAGCCGGTCGAGATCACGCAGCCCGGCTTCTACGTCGTCCGCGTCGAAGCCGAAGACCACGCCGGTAACGTGGCGACCGCGTACGCAAACACCACGCTAAGCCTAACGCCTCCCAACCTCCGCCTTCGCCTCCTCCCCAACCAACCCGACGGCGCCGACGGCTGGTACCGCACACTTCCCCTGCTCAACCTCACCGCCACCACGGACGGCCCAGCGCCCTTGGCGGACCTCCGGTACCGGTGGGGCCAAGACGCGTGGACGCCATTCACCACGGATGTCCGCCTCGAGGGCTCCGGCAACCGCGACCTCCACGTTTCCGCCCGCGACGCTGCAGGCAACGAAGCACTCCTCTCACGCCTCGTCAAGATCGACCGCGACGCGCCCCTTGTACAAGTCGACCTTCCCGCCCCCGACGGAAACAACGGCTGGTACCGCACCGCCCCCAACGCCACGTGCACGTCCTCCGACGCCGATTCCGGCGTGCAACGGCGTCAACTCCGCACCGCCCAGACCGACTGGCGCGACATCCAAAGCTCGGCCAAGATCCAGCACGAAGGCACGACGCTGATCACGTGCCGCGCCACTGACGCGGCGGGGAACACCGGCGAATCCGCTCCCTCGTCCGTCCGCATCGACACCCAACCCCCCCTTGCCGCCGTCGTGGTCATCGTCACCGACCCAAGCCGGCCCGACCGCCTCGTCGCCGACTGGACCCAAAACCCGCCCCTGGACGTCACGAGCGGCATCGTCAAAGTCCGACTCCTGCGCGCCATCGACAACGCGCCCTTCGAGACCGTCGCCGAACTCGCCCCCGAAGCCTCTTCCATCCCCATCACCAGCCCCGCCACCGGCAACGCCACCTATGCCCTCGAAGCCGTCGATGCGGCAGGCCACGCCGCAAGGTCCACGTTCGCGACCGCGACCGACCGCGGAATCCGGTTGTTGGGAACATCAGAACCCGTCTCTCCTAGGCGCGTCGCTGGCCCCACTGTCCTGCGCGCTGAGCCACCCGTCGGGTTCGAGGTCGCGCAGGCCGAGTTCTACCTGGACGGCGTCCTCATCGGAGCCACGGCGGCGCCGCCCTTCGAGCACGCCCTCGACTCGCGAAGCCTCGAGGATGGCGTCTACGACGCGAGCATCGTGCTCGTCTCAACGAGCGGCGTCCTCTACGAGCAGCCCGTCTCCCTCGAGATCCGCAACTCGTACGGGGCACTCCTCCAAGACCAAGGCTGGCTCCTTCCCGCCACCGCCACCACCCTCCTGCTCAACGTCGTCGTCGGCCTCGTCGGGGTGCGAAGATGGGTGATGCGAACGTGATGGACGACGAACCCGAGGACGTGCGCCACCTCACCCAAAACGCGTGGGGGAAGGCCACGCACTGGTCCATCCTCACCGTCTGCGCCCTTCTACTAGCGGCCGTCTTGCTCGTACCCTTGTTCGCCCCGCCGCAACTCGAGACCGCCACCCGCATCGCCTTCGGGGTCGCCCTCATCGGTCTGCTCGTTCAAGCCGTCAGCCTCGCCGCCTCGTTCCAGCCCGCGCCCGCCCCTTTGGGGACCCTCCTGGCCAGGTTCCGGCGCCGACGCGCCCCCAGTGACGATGCGGAAACGGGCGGCACGCCGACCGCCACGACGGCGAGCCCCGAGGAGGCACCGCTGTGAAGACCGCGCGCGTACTTCTTCTCGGGCTCCTCGCCGCCTCAATGACGTTCACCGCGTCAGGGCTCGGCGGCTTCTCCCCGCCAACCCCACCCGCATTCTCCCTGCCCGAACCGGCGCACGCGCAGCCCATGCTCGGGCGCCTCCTCAACGGGCTGCTCCCCGACAACGCGGCGCTCCCCGACACCCCGATCCCAAGCTTCGCCCTCGGAGAAACAGCGTCCCCCCAAGGGTTGGTGGAGCGCTACGCGGCGCGCGCCCAAGCCCAACCGGAACCCCTGCGGGACGGCCTGCACACATGGAGCCGATTCATCGCCGCCCACGAGGATCCCCTCATCCTCGAACGCGGCCTTCAGCGGGGCGAACAGTGGCCGCGCCCCGTGCAGGAAGCCATCGCCGTCCTCCTTTACGCCCTCACGGACGCGTCCCACCATCAGTCATCCGCATTGCAAAGCCTATCCGGGGACGAAATCCTCCGCCTCGTCCGCCACCTGCCCGACGTCGTCCGTCTGCCGCCCGACGCCCTCGGAGAAGACCAGCCCCAAGACATCCTCACCCTCGCCTCCCGCATCGACATGGCGCCCATCCTCTCCGGCGCCGCCCTCCTCACCCAGGCCGTCGACCATTCCCTGCCGGTCCTCCAGGAGTGGGCCGACGTCCTCCACATCACCCAACCTGAACAACAGCGCCTACGACAACTCTACGAAGGACTCGACGCGGCCGCGACGCAGTCTTCCAGCCCCGACGCCAGCCTCCAACGAACCCAACAAGTCCTCGCCCTCGGCGCCGTCGCGCTCGGCATCACCGTCCCCCGGCCGCGCCCGCCCTTGGCAGGCAACGACCTCGAATCGGCATTGGTCCAGGCCGGTGCCGCGTTGGGCCAAACCCTCGACGGTCTAGCGGACCAGGACTTGAGCGCCCTCCCCCAAGACATCCAGCAAGCGCTCGCAGCAATCGTTGCCGCCTACGCGGACCACGCCTCTGCCAACCCTGGTCCAGCCTCCACCCAGTTTGGAAACGTTCTGCACCTGTTGGAGGCCGTCCGAGTCGCCCTGCCGACCCTCAAGAAGTGGTCCCTCATCTACGAGCACCTGGGTCCCAACCTTCCCAAGGCGGGGCCTGCAAAACTGGCGCCCATCCTCGCCCTCGCGCAACTCGCAGCCGCCCCGGACGCGCCCCCCGAATCCGTCGTCCGACTGGGCGGAATGCTCACGGGCACCCCCTGGGTGGCGCCTCTTTCACGCGCAGCGGATCTTGAGCCCGATCTCGTCGAGGAGGTCCGCCGCATGTACGCGTTCCGGGGAATCCCGGCGACTGCGGCAGATGTCGCACGCTTGGAAACGGGCGCCGCCCACCTGGCCCCAAGCGTCGCCGCCTCCGCGGCGGACTTGCTGCGCGCCCTCAACGACGGCGAAGCCAGCATCGCCGAAGCCCAACGCAGGATCGCCTACCAACACAAGGATTTCCTCATGACGGACGGCCCCGGCCGCGCCGCCCACGCCCTCGTCGCGGCTGCGCCATCCTGGGACGACGTCGAAGCGCTCAGCGAATTCTTCCAGATCGTCGACGATCTCAACCTCGCCACTCACGGGGCTGCACAAAACGTACTCGCGGCCGCCGACCGCGCCCGCCAATCCCTCGCACCGCCCACGTTCGGCACCCTCGCCTCCGACATCCAAGTCGCGCCCCAGCGCTCCACGTGGGACGCCGCGACGGACGCGGCCTACGACGGCTTCATCTGGTTCCTCGACCACATGACCCCGCTGGGCCTTCTCGGCACCGCCAGCGCCCAGGCCCCCACCCCAGGTCCCGCTCCGATGCCGGGCTGCCCGCAGACGAGCCCTCTCAGCGCATGCGCAAACGACATCTGGTTCGCCGACCCCGTACTCAAATGGGTCGTCATCAGCGGCGCAGACACCACGGTCTACGATCCGACCCTGATCCGAGGCGGTGCCACCTTCTCCCTTGACGGGCAGGAGAAACGCTTCGACGGCCGCGGCCAGATGTTGACCCTGGACCTCGGTGGAAACGACGTGTACCGCAACAACGCGGGCGGCGTCCTCGTCGGCGAGCCCGAACTCGCCTCCCAACTCCTTTCAGGCGCCCAGGACCTTATGCCCTCGCCAGGCGTCCGAGGCGTCGACACGTTCCGCGTCGCCCTCGCCCTGGACCTTGGCGGAAACGACCGGTACGAGTCCCCGCCGCCAAGCTTTGCGCAAGCCGGCATCCAGGGAGCCGGCATCGGCGGCGTTGGCATACTGTGGGACGTCGCTGGCGACAACACGTACGCCGCCACCACCCAGGCCCAAGGATTCGGAGGCGGCACCAGCATCCCCGTCCAATGCCCTCAGACGTGCGCTCGGATCCCGGTCCCCGGCCTCGGCATCCTCATCAGCACGGGAGGCGCCGACCGATACACGGCCTCGGACCGCGCCCAAGGAATGGGGGAGGGCCTCGCGCTGACCATGATGCCCATCAACGCGGGCCTCTCCGGCCCGGGCATCGGCATCCTCTTCGACCGCGCCGGAAACGACGAGTACCGGATCCTCGCCCACGACGCCGCCGGCATCGGCAGCGGCATCGGCGGCGTCGGGCTTCTCCTCGACGCCAACGGAGACGACACGTACAGCGGCGGCTCCCAGGGGGCCGTGCCTTCCGCGCCCCGTCCGCTCCCCACGCGCAGCCAAGCCCTCGGTTGCGTCACCGGGACGCCCGGATGCATCATGATGGAGCCCGACTTCCTGCGGTTCGGCGTCGCGATCCTCGTCGACTTCGGCGGCCACGATTCCTATTCACGCTCGCGTCCCCCGACCACCGATCGCATGAGCGACGGAGACTGCTGGACCAGTGTCGCGTTCCCGCAACGCGACCCGCTGGAGGGCGCCGCGGTGCGCGACGAAGGCGGACCCACGGGCGCCCCCATCACGGCACCGACCCTGCAAGTCCCGTTCGCCGACGAAACGTACGCCACCACACGGACGCAGCTCGGCGTCTTCATCGATCTGCCCTCCACCGAGGACCCCTGCCGCTTCGACCCCGAACCCCTCATACCCCCTGCCGCCAAGCCCCAACCCAGTGTGCCCGCGCCGGACCCGGACCAGATCACGGTCACCGACACCGACCAAGATGGATGGCCCGACGGCGTCGAATACATCCTTGGAACCAACCCCGACGACCCGAACGAGTTCCCCGCCGGATGGCCCTCCCGCCCGCCATCGTGGCCCGACACGGTCCCCTACCCCCCCGCGCCCGACGCTTTCCCCGAGGCCGGCCCCAACATCATCGACCTTCCGGGGCTCTTCGCGCTTGGCGACGTCACCGGCGGCGAGTATCCCGCCGGTAAGGACTACGCCGTCCTCGTGGCCCTGGGCGGAACCAACGTCTACCACAACTGCCCCGGAGGCATTGCACCTGGAACCACCGGCGCACCGGCCTTTGCGCTCGACATCGGCGGCAACGATCACTACCTTTCTCCCCCCGCCTGCCTCGGATCCAACGGCATCCTCATCGATGCCGAAGGCGACGACCGGTACGAATCCGACGCCAAGTCCATGGGATACGCGACGCCCGCGGACCCGCGCCGCCTGGCCCTAGGACTCCTGGCCGACCTGCAAGGAAACGACGCGTACGTCGCCAACGGAATCGCGATGGGAGCCATCGAGGACGCCGTCGCGCCCTCCCACGTCGTCGCGCAGCATGTCGCCCTCGGGATCATGCTCGACACCGATGGGGACGACACCTACGACGGCCCCACCCAGGGCCGGGCCATGGCCGGCACACGCCTTCCGTCTGGAGGGCTTGGACTCTTCGCCGACCTCCAAGGCACCGATACGTACGTGCGCGTCGGTGAACAGGGAACCACCAAGAACACGCGCCAGGTCCTAGACGACGCGGCGTTCGCCCAACTTGTCGCCGGCGCGTTTTTCGACGGGTCCGGCTGGGACACGTACACCGTGGACAACCAGCGCGGCGGCCTGTACGACGTGTCCCGCCAACACAACAATGCGGCCCGCGTCACGACCCGGAACGAGGAATCCGAACGCGACCTCCCCCCCAGCCTCGCCTCCCTTGCGTCCCCCGTGCAAACGTTCGGCGTCCGCGTCGACACCAACAGCTCCGCGAACACAAGACTCGACCCCGAATGCGCAGCAGACCCCGGCCCCGAAGCCACCTGCCCGACCGACGATTCCTTCCTCGTCGAATTCCCCGGCCTCGGCGTCGCCGTGAGCGACGACGCCTCGGACATGGTCTTCACCGAGGACTATGCGCTCCTCATCACCGCAGGAGGCAACAACATATACCGGAACAACGCGGGCGGCTCTCTCTTCCGCCTCCTTGGCGCCACGACGACCCAGACCCAGCAACCCAGCGACGGAGCCGGGCTTGGGGGCGTCGACCAGCCAGCCGACCTGCGCCCAAGCCCCATCGCCGCCCTCCTCCTAGACCTCGGCGGCGACGACCACTACGACGGCCTCGCCCACACGGGACCGGGACGATCGGATATTGTTCGCCACAACCTCCCGTACCAGGGAACAAGTATCCCATTCGTCACTGGCGTCACAGTCAACGTCCCGACTGCCCCGAGTCCGTTCCTGATTCCAACCGCGCTCCGCAGAGGAACCTTCGTGCAAGGAACAGGCTTCCTTGGGACAGGAATCCTCATCGATTCCGCCGGAAGCGACGCCTACGTCGCCCACGCGCTCTCCCAAGGAGCCGGCGCGTGGGGCGTCGGCCTGCTGTGGGACCGACGCGGCGACGACACCTACACTTTTGACCCCGAGGTTGCCCGCGCGCCTGTCCTCGGCAGCATCATGATGATCCACGAAACGCTCCTCAACGACCGCTGGACCCTCAGCAACAACCCGACTCTCCCAGGCGAGTCCCGACACCCATCCCTCGCCACCGGGAGACTCGCGTTCCAGAACGACGCGACCGGCGAATGGAAGGTCTACGTGGACACAGACCCGCTGAACCCCAACCCGGCCCTCCTCGATGCCAGGCCCGGCGAACAAGTTTCGCCCCGCACCGACGGCCACACGTACGCTTGGACCGACAACGCGGACGGACCGTGGCAGATCCGCGCCCGAAGCCTCGACGCGGCCCCTCGAACCCTCAGTGAGGCCCCCCCTGGCTCCAACCAACTGCGGCCCGACGTCCACGGCGATTGGGTCGTGTGGCAGGACAACCGCAATGGGAGTTGGGACATCCGAGCCAAGAACCTCAAAACGAATGCGGACGTGCTGGTCGCCGACGATTCCCTTCGAGCCGAGGTCGAGCCACGTATCTTCGGCGACTGGGTCGCTTGGAAAGAGTCGAGCGGCGCGGCGCCCGACGCCCCAACGTTCCGCGCACGAAACCTAGCGACCGGGGAAACGATCACCCTCGGCCAAGGCCCGGAACTCACCCAAGGCCCCGTCGTAGGGCCCGGTTTCATCCTGTTTGCCAAACGAACCACAAGCGGAGACACTCTCCAGCACGTCGACCTCGCGACCCGAAAAACCACCACGCTCGCAGCTACTCGCAACGCGCCATGCCTGTTCGACGAACCCTCCGGCATCGGCGGCCTCGCCGTAAACCCCGACCACCACGGCCAAGCCGTTTACACGCTCAACAAGCCCGGCGCCTCCACTACGCTGCCCGCCGGCACCCCCTTGACGGCCATCCAATCCGTCATATTCGCAGACGCCACGGGTCGGCAGGTACCAAAGGACGCCACGTGCAACCTCCGCGTGGATCCAAACCTGCTCCTCGGAAGCGGCACCGTCCCCCCCCAACCCGGCGACACCGGCCAAGTCCCCGCAGACGTCTCCACAAAGGCGGGCCTGTCCATCGCGTTCCTCCAAGGCGCCGTTGCGCAACACGGGCGCGGCCTTCTCATCGAGGAAGGCGGCAGCGACCTCTTCGCGGCCGTCCTGTACGCTCAGGGCGCTGGCCGCAGCGTCGACGTCCCCCGCATGCCGGTCTCCGACGCCGCCCAGAACCTGCCCAACCCAGGCGTACCCGCGCAGTTGAACGGGGGACTCAACGTGCGACCCCAACCCGACCAAGCCATGTTCGCAATTCTCGCCGACCTCGGCGGCAACGACCGGTACCTCGTCAACCAGTACGGCCAAGGCAGCCACGACGCCGTCACGGGCTACCAAATGGCGTCTGTGTCCGAACCCGAAGCGGGCTCCACCACCGTCCTCCTTCTGGACCTGCAGGGCGACGACGAGTACCGCGCCGACCGGTTCAGCCAAGGCTGGGCCGGCCTCACCCTCGGCCACTGGGGCGGGCGGCTCAGGTTCCCACAACCGCCTGCGCCGCCCGTCCCGATCCCGCGCCTCGCTTTCACGACGTTCGCCGCAGCCTCCTCCGCGACCTTCGTCGACCTTGGCGGCAGGGACGCGTACCGGTACGGCGCCGAAGAAGGTCTACGGAGCCGCCTCCAGCAAGACGACGACGGTGCCGCTCAGGTCGATCTGAACGCCTCGTTGGACAACGAACCCTTCGTCATCCCGGGTCCGGACCTTCCCGCCTGCTCCAGCCTCTTCTCCCTCGAGGCCTGTGAATCCATAGGCCCGGCGTTTTCGCTCGCACGGGCGCCCGTGGAGGGCCGCAACAACTACACTTGGAGCCAGCGAGGCGCACCGGTCCGGGGTCCGCCGGACCCCCCGGGCGTGGGCCCCGACAATCCGAACTGGTGCGTGAACACTGCGTCCTCCCCCGTGATCGACGACTGCCCTCCCATCCTCGTGGTCGGAGGAATCGGCGTCGACCGCGACGCCGCTGGCGCCCTCTTGGAGCCGATGCGGCGCCGCCTCGAAGCCACCTATGAGGTCCACGTCATGAGCCCCACGTCCACTTCGACAGGCTCCCTCCATGGTCAGGCGGTGCTTGCGGCCCGTGTCGACCGACGGGAAGCGTCTTCCACACCCGTGGCCACGGACGCAGAGCCCCATGGCGTCGACTTTTTCCTCCGACACGTCGACGAAACCGGTCCACTCCTCATGCTCGACCGCGGCGTCCCGATCCCAAGCATCGGTTGCCAATACTGCGTCCGCTGGAACACCGAAGACGGTACGTACGCCGACGGCACCTACGAGGTCGTCGCCGTCGCCACCTTCGGGACGCCCCACTCGGGCGTGCCCGTCGGCCAGCTGAAGGCGTCCAAGCCCTTCGTCCTGGACAACCCGCCGCGAATCACCCTGGACCCCGTCGATGTCCGCGCCTTCTCCCCGCACCCGTTCGACTCCGCGCAGCATCCCCGCGAGTTCTCAATGACCGGAACGGTGTCGGCCGACGCTGATACCCAAGCCCAAGTCCAACTCGAACTCCGGCTGCTGAATGCCGCGGGAGCCACCGTGGCCTCGACTCCGCAATCCATCGCACCGGGCCCCTTCAACGCGGCCTGGGACGGCAGCACCCCTACCGGCCTCGCCCCCGACGGCGTATACCGTGCCCAACTCGTAGCCACAGACAAGGGCAGCCAGGAAACGATCGCCGAGGAGACCGTCCGCCTGGACGCGACGTCCCCCCGCTTCACCTGCATCCGCCTCCCCTTCGACTCTCGATGCAACCCCGGAAGCCGAGACGCACCTGCAGGCATCAACGTCATCAACGGGGGCCCGGCCGACGCGACGGGAGAGACGCTGAGCCTACGCGTCCCGCTCACGTTCGAGGCCCTCGGGTCCGGCGCCACGGAGGCGCACTACCATGTCTTCAAACGCGTCCTCACCGGCGGTTTCGCCGCGCCGTGGCAGGCCCAGCCAACCGGCACCATCGAGGTCCTCCACGGGCAAACGGTGGAAGTGGCCGTCCTCGCCGAAGACGACGTCGGAAACTTCGAATGCGCCGCCGCCTGCACCCCGGCCCGCGTCCCATCGTCCTTCGCGCCCAGCCAGATACATGACGTGGTCGCCGCCAAGCGTCGCGGCCTGTTCCTCGGCGACGGCACCTTCGTCGCGGGCACGGCCATCCTGCGCGCCGACGCCGCGCCCCCCGTTCTGCTCGAAAGCAAAATCAACGGTGAACCATTCGGCGAAACAGGACAACTCCGATTCGGCCCCGCCTCCCCCGTCCGCATCGAAGGAGTCGCGCACGAAGCCGACTCGCCACCCGCAGTCGGACACATCACCATCCTCTCCATCGAGGACCCCGCACTCCACTACGACAACCCCGTTCCCGGAACGCCGACCGGCGACGCGAACCGTTACGCCTTCGCTTGGACGGACTGGCCCGAGGCCGTGCGCGATTGGCCCGAAGGCGCCGTCGCCTTCCTCCTCGTCGCCCAAGACGCGGCGGGCAACCCGTCCTCGGACGTGCGCGGCCAGATGCTCCTCGACCGCACGCCGCCCCAACTCATCGACGACAGCGTCGTGGTCGAGTACGCGCAGGGCCGCGAACACGCCATGCCAGGCGACTTGGTCGCCGTCCAGTTGGCCGCGTTCGACCCCGCCCTGCTCCTTCATACCCGCCAACCCAACGAGCTCCGGCTCGCACTCGACGCAACTCACGTCGCGTCGGGACCCGTGCATGTCGACTCGGAATGCGCCCAAGGGTTGTTCCCGGCCTCCGCCCTGCCCTTGTGCTTCGACGGCTTCGACGCGTTCCGCGTCACCTTCCGCGTTCCCCCGCCCGTCTCAACCGAAGCAAGGGCTCAGCGCTTCCTCCTCGACGTCGTCCTTGACGACGGCCTGGGCAACGTCCACCTCGCAACCGGCGTGGTCCCCATCGTCGTCGGCGAACCGCACCTGCAGATCGCGGACATCGAAAGCGAAACCGATGCGCACTCGATTACCCTTCGATGGACGACCGCGCGCCCAGCCTCCGGTGCCGTCCGACTCACCACCACCGGATTGCCAACCGGACCCGAACTCGGCGCCGGATCTTCCGAAGACGGGACGCGCCACGCCGTTCACCTCACCGGTCTACACCCGGCCACCGCCTACCACGTGCAGATCGTCGCTCGCGACCCCGAGACGGGCGTCGCAGAAATCGCAGGACCCATCACCATCGTCACGGGCAACGGCCTCGCATCCGCATTCACGAACCCGGCTCCGGGGCAAGCTGCCAGCGGCGACCTGCGCATCCAATGGTCCACCGATGTCGCGGAAGATGTCGCTGGCCCGATCCGGTACGAACTCCTTCTCGTCCCGGGGAACCCATCGCTCCCCCCGAAGGCACTCAACGAGTTCGAAGGCGGCCCCGGGGCCAGGGAATTCGTCCTCGTCACGCCAGGACTCCCCGACGGCGACTACCATCTTCTCCTCAAAGCCGTCATGGGCGCGGAGCAGACCGAAACCTCCTCCGGCTCGTTCATGATCGACAACACGCCGCCCACCATTACCAAGCGGGAGCCGATTCCGGGAGCGTCCCTGGGCGGACCCGACTTCGCCATCCGCGTCCACGCACGCGACGGCCACAGCCGCGTGTCCTGCGACTCGAGCGCCACCCTCAACGGGAACCCGTTGCCGATCATCGCCTGCGACGACGAACTTCTCGTCTTCGACCCATCCAACGCTCTCGACACGGGATCCAACGAGGCGACCGTGACGGTCCGGGACGGCGCGGGCAACCAGCGCACCTCCGCATGGACGTTCACGTACGACGATGCCGGCCCCCGCCTCCACAACGTCACCATCCACTACCCTCTCGACCAGTCGGCGGCCAAACCCGGCGACCTGGTCACCATCCGGGCCAACACGTCGTCGGCCGCCGGCATCCGCAGCATCCGCATCGACGCGACCGACCTCGGCGTCCCCGTGCCAGTAGGCCTCGAACCCGTTTCCCGTGACGCGTGGGCCGCCTACTTCACCCTTCCACAAGGCGCCCCCCAAGGAGTGCGCGACATCACCATGGTCGCCCAGGACACCCTCGGGCGCCAGGCACGCCTTGGCGCCACCGTCGACATCATCTTGGACGCACCGGGCGTCCAGCGCCTCCAATTCCTTCCCTCCGCGGAAGGGGCTCCGCGACTCGTCATCGAGACCGATCAGGAGGCGGCCGTGCAGTTGCGCTGGACAACGCCGGCAGGTGAACCAATGGTGCGGACCGCGTCCACATCACCCATCATGTCCGCAGCGGACGCCGCAGACCGTTTCGGCGCCCATATCCTCCTCGCACAAGCCCCCATCCGACCGGGATCCCCATTCGAGGTCGTGACGACGGGCCGCGCCGGAAATGCGGCCACCCATCGTGGCGTGTTCGATGCCCTCGACCTCACGGCCCTCCCACAGCCCCCAACCTTGTTGCGTTTGAATGCGGCTGGCTCCATGGGCCCAAGACTCGATTGGGCTGCCTCGAACGGCTCCGTCATCGGCTACGCGTTGTACCGCATCGATCCCTCCGGCGATACGTCCCGTTTCGTCGTGGGGAGCGCGACGCAATGGACGGACACCACGAGCATGTCCCGGGGACTCCACACCTATTTCCTGACCTCCCTCGACGGGGCCGGACGGGAAAGCGCGCCCAGCGACGCGGTCACGTTCGACGAGGCCGGAAACCAAGTCCTAACGGGCTCCCCGGCGAGTCCCGCTCGCGGGACAACGGAGACGCGGTTCAGGTTCCACGTCGATGTCCACCTCGAGACCATGGCCACGCCGGTGGGCGCCTGGCTTCTCCTCAACGACGTCCCATACGAGCTCAGCCCCGCGGAATCCTCCTGCGGCGCGGTCTGCGCGTTCGAGCTCTTCACGACACTCCCCCCCAGCGACATCCAGGGCGTCGCCCCGAAATTCCACTACGAAGTCGAGACCACGTCCGGTTGGCTCCGCTACCCTGCCGCGCGCGATCTGGACGCCCCCATCGTCGTGGAGGCACTCTACGCATACGAGGAGCGGCCCGCCGCCCCGGCGGGTCAAGCCGTGTTTCTCGCATTGGCCCTTGCGGCCCTCGTCCTCCACAGGAGGCGCAACCCGTGAGGCATAGGAAGGGGTTCCCGCACGTCGCCGCGTGCCTCATCGTGGTCCTGCTCTACGGGGCCGAAATGATCCCCTTCGGGGTCGCCACGCACATCTTCGGCATGCCGCGCGACCTTCCACACCTTAAGGATCAGGCGCCCTCCACGGGACAGGCCGAAATCGACGCCTTCCTGGCCGCGGCCCTGTCAGAGGCCGACGAAACCACCGCCCAAGCCGAGCCCCTGTTCCTCGAACCGCAGATCCCCGCCACGTACTACTATGATGGAGCCGACCGCCGCATCGGCGGCATCGGCGACCCATCCCACGTTGTTGGTGGCGCGCCGGCGACCTCGTGGCACCCCCACGCGTCCGCCGCCCAAGACGGCTCTCTTGGCTACCGGTTCAGCGACCCGACCGGCGCCCAGTACCCGCTCGGCGTGGGCGGCGTAACGGTGCAGGATCACCAGTTCTCGCCGCGGATCAGCCTCCAAGGTTTGCGCCTCCGCACCAGCGGCGCGTCCCCCGAGGACTCCCAATACGCGGACTCGGGCCTCAAGCGGGCAACCGGGGCCATCCAGCTCTCCATGTACCAGCGATACAATTTCGCTTCCGGCCTCGACGGGGGACGGGTCGAAGTCTACGACCGGCTACCCGCCTCCGCCGGGTCGGCGATACCCCTCGCCGTCCTCATGCCGTCCGACAACACGCAGGCAGGCTTCATGCGCAGCACGGCCGCCCTCATGGGCCGCCCGGGCGGCGACCGCGCCTTCACAGGACAAATGCCGGAGTGGGGGCTTGTCACGTACGACCTCTCTCCTTGGGACGGCAAGGAGATCTACCTCGGCTTCCACGCAGCCACCGGAGCGCCGTCCACGGGACGCGGCCGCTACTTCACGGCCGAGAACAATTTCCCGCAGCCGCTGGGATTCTTCGGCTGGCAGCTCGACTCCATCTTGGTCGAGGGGCCGTCTCTTCTCCATAACGTGCGGGTGTACTCGATCGAGTCCCCGAAACTTGATGCGCAGGGACAGCGGACCGCGCCGGCGGGCCCGCGGCTTGACGGAGACTACTTTGACGCCACCACCATCGTCGAGAACCGGGGCGCCTACAGTGAAACGCTCACCCCTGGCCTTACCATCACCCCGTCGCTGGGCCGGCCGTGCCACCTGCAGGACGCCAACTGGTCTGCGCCTCTTCTTCCGGGTGACAACAGGATGGCGCGATTCCGTTGCCCGACCCTTGCCGAAGGCGTCGACTACCGGTTCACCTTCGAGGCGCCCCTGGAAGGTGACCAGGACTCCGCCGACAACCGCTGGGAGATCGAAGCGCATTCCCAACGCCAAGTCAAGATCACCGTGGTCGGCGCGCCGGGCATCGAACCAACCATCGGCGAGACCAACGAGCCACGCCGGCTCTCCTTCACGGTGCGCAACGACGGCAACGACGTGGAACAAGTCGACCTGGTGCTGACGATCCTCCGCGAAGGGGAACCGGTCTCCGGGCCCAGCTTCCCGATACAATCCCCGGGTCCCATCCGTTCCACGGCGCTTCTCGCGCCCGGCGAATCCTTCAGCGCAGCCCCGTGGACGTTCGTCCTTGGCGAGGTCGGCCGGTTCGAAGTCCAAGTCTCCGTCCTTGCCCGGGGAACCCTCGTGGACTCTTGGATCCGGAGCGCCTCCAGCCGCGTCTCGTTCGGCTCCCTCATGCGCGCCGACCACGTCGACGCGTCGGGCGCCGTCGGACCCGGGATCCGAGGAACCAACCAGTTCACCATCGTCGGCGACCCATGGGACGATCCCCCTGGCCCGGACATGATCTACTGGAGGCTCACGACCACGCCGCCGACCACGAGCGGCGACGCAGTCGCCGAGTCATCCACGGAAGCACTGGTAGGCCGGCCCGACCCCGACGACCCCGAATCAAGCCAAGGCTACGCCGCCCTGGAGGTTTCCATGACGCACGCGTTCCGTGTATTCCTACAAGATACGCCTCCTGTCCTCGTCCTGTCCATCGATTCGCGCACGCAACCAGAGCCACCGGATTGGCCGGACAAACCCAGTGCAGCTGTTCCGGACGGCGCGTGGCCGCCAAATGGCTTCCAAGCAGCGGCCGCCATCGTCTCGTGGGATTCCGTCGCCGTGCAGCTTCGGCACCAGAACCGTGACTTCTACGCGTACCAATGGGTCAACGAGACTTTCGTGTTCCACCCCAACGACTTCGGGGTCTCCCTGCCCCCGCTGGACGCCGAAGCGTCCCCGCCACAGTTCCCGCCGCACGTCCTAGCGGGGCTCCAACTACGCCTGCGCGGAAACGAGTGGCGGATCGAAGACATCCAAGTCCACGGAGTGCGAACAGACGGAACCCGCTTTCTCCTCATGCAAACCGGCGGCCCTGCAAGCGAAGACAAAGGCCTTTGGACCGCGACGGGCAAGCACACGCCTACCCCTCCAGGTACCTCCATCGCCGAGAACCCGCTTGGCTGCATCCCCAGCACGGTTACCGTGCCAAGGGTAACGGTGGGCCCGACATCCGTTGGCGGTGGAGGCGTGTCTTGTGTCCAAGCCGTTCGGGTCCTTGCGCCCGGCACCCGGCCCGCATCGTCCTGGAACCTCTACGATCGTTCGCCGCCCAAGGTCGTTGACGAGTTCTACCCGCTCGTCGGGGACGATTGGTTCGGTTTCTGGCGAAAAGGCGCTCCGCAAACGTTGTTTCCCCTCCCAGGAACGTTTCCAGCCCTCGACCGTGGAATCTTGACCACGCCCGTCGTCCACATCGATGCCGCCGCGCCCGATCCCGTCCTCGTGTTCTACGAACGCGAAAGCGTGGTGACGGGAACCCTGCTTGTGCGCATCCTGGACTCGGACGAACCCGACGTCTTCTTCCCCGTTCTGCGCGCGCCAAGCGTTGGCCACCGAAGCGGATGCGGAGGAACAACCGCTGGCCCACCCGTTGGCGGCAGCCACGTCTGCCTCGGCGTTACGGGCCACCGGCCAGGAGCCACCGTCGCATTCGACGGGATCCCGGTCACCGGCGTCACTGCGACGCAAACAGACGAGACGGTGCGGCTAGAATTCGACTCTCCGGCCCATGCGCCAGGTCCCGCAACCATCACCGTCACCAACCCCGACGGCCAGACCGGCACGACGTCATTCCACTACCTCCAGCACACGCCGACCATCCTCGATGTCTCTCCCGCCACGATTCCCTCCAACGGTGGCATCACGGTCACCGTCCTCGGCGAACACTTCCTCCCCGGCACGACCGTCCAAGTCGGCGGTACGAGCGATGCGACGTCAATCGTCGTCACCGGCGATGGCATGCTCACGTTCACCGCCCCGGTCCGTTCCACCGGCTCGCAGGAAACCTCACAGTTCACGATCACCTTGACGAACCCCGACACGACGCCACAAGTCAGCGCGCCCACCTCCGTCACCTACCAGCGCGACCCGTTGCCGACCATCGCACGCCTCACGCCAAACTCCGGATCCTCCAACGGAGGAACGACGGTCCAGGTCCAAGGAACAAATTTCGTCCGAGGCGCCACCATCCAAGGTGTGCCGAAGACGGACGTGGTGTACGTCGGCCCGTCCCTCATCACGTTCAAGACTGGCACCTCCGGCTCCATCTTCCCAAGTTCGGTAAGCGTGACCGTGAAGAACCCCGACTCCCAGGAGTCCGCGCCGGCGGCGTTCACGTTCACGGAGGCTTCGCCGCCCGTCGTCGAGTCGGTCACGCCAAGCCAAGTCTCGTCCAACGGAGGGACCGTCACGATTCGAGGACGCAACTTTGCCCCAGGCGTCACCGTCACCGGCGACGCATCGAGCTCGACCCGTGTGGACGACCAGACCATCATTGCGACGGTGAAGGCGAAGTTGGTTGCCGTGGGAACGACGGCGCCGCTGTCCCTTACCGTCAAGAATCCGAACACGGACGCGTCCTTATCCCAAATCGTTTACGTGGGCGCTCCCAGCCCGACGATCACGCGGCCAATCCCGGAATCGGCCATCGTGGGGGAGGCCCGCTCCAACGGCGGTTCCGTCGTGGAGATCACCGGCACCGGTTTCGTCCAGCCGGCCCGTGTCAGGTTCGATTTGTCCTGCTTCGGTAGTGGGGACGCGAGGAATAGGGGTGCGACGGTCCTTAGTTCGACCCGGGTGGCAGTCGTCGCCCCCGTTTGCAACTTCGCGGGTCAAGTCACGATTTGGGTCATAAACCCTGACGGCAAGACGTCCCCGGGCTCCGGGGCGACCACGGTCCGCTATACGAAAGATCCCGGTCCTTCCATCACGTCGGTGTCACCAAATGTCGGCACGGACGGCAATGCGACCTTTGTCACGATTGTGGGCGCGAACTTCGTCCCCGGCGCGGTTGTTTCTATCAGGCACAATACCGCTACCTTCCCCGGCACCAACGCAATCGTACTTTCTCCGAGTCGCATGACGGCAAATCTTCCTCCAGACAGAGGCAGCTTTCCCTGGCTTGATGGTGCAAGGGATGTTGTCGTCACAAATCCGGATCAATCGGAGAGTAACAAGAAAAACGTGTACATCCACGACGCCATCCCGCTCGTTCCTAACCAGCGCCTCATCGGTCTGGGCGACACGTTCACCTACATCGATCCACGAACCACCGACCCGCACTCCTCCGAGTTGGACCAGCTCATGGGAGGCCAGGTCAGCCTCAGCCTCCGGGGTCGCCACGTCCAGTTCGGATTCTACTCGCATCAGGCAACTCCTTTTGAAAATCATGGAACGTGGAAGGAGGCTGCGACTGGATGGTTCGTCGGCCCCGTCGAGATCCTTGGAGGGCGCGTCCGCGCCAACGATCTCGAGCTCCAGTCCGCCGCGCTCCAAGCTCCCTACGGCCACCTCGTTCCGGAGCTCGGCCCAGGGTCCGACGTCACCGTCGAGGCGTCGATCACCAACGAAGGCGTGTTCCGGCAAGAAGACGTCCTCCTCGAAGTCGACTTCGTCTCCACCCGCACCGACCCCGCCACCCACTCCACCGCGACCATCCCCTTGCAAGGTCTCGTCCTCGAACGCGGCGAGACCAAGACGGCCACCGCCACCATCAGCGTCCCCACCGACCCCGGCCCCTACCTCGTGCAAGCTCGGATCCGCCTCGGCGGCGGCATCATCGACGAAGACGCCACCAACGACTGCGTCACCCTCATTCCAGCTGCAACCGGAGGTGGCGTTCTACCCTCGTGCCGCGTCGACCTCTCACCTGACCGCTTCCTCGTCCAGGCCCGACCCAGCCTCCGTCTCGAAACCCCGACCCCCACCGGCAACACGAGCGGCCTCAGCATCATCCCCACGGCCGGCCGGGCGGACTTCCCACGCCTCTTCCTCGTCAACGTCGCCAACACAGGCAACGTCCCCATCGACGACTTCCTCATCCGCCGCACCATCACCCGGTTCAGCGGCG